>NZ_JBANEL010000004.1:0-266754 GCF_040187735.1 Comamonas sp. w2-DMI
GGGGTTCATGCTCATCTTGACGTTGGCGATGTCCACACCTGTGCCGTCCGATTTGACGCGGACTTTCACGTTGTAGTCCACCACGCGCTTGACGGGGACGAGAATTTTCATTCCGGGGTTCCTTGCTGAAGAGTTAACGGAGCACGCCGGCCAGACGCTCTGCGATCAGTGCGTGGGCCTGCGCCATGATGGAGTCGATCAATTGCTGCACGGTGGGCACGTCGCGGATCAGGCCAGCGACCATGCCGCAGGACCAGGCGCCGGCCTCCATGTCGCCGTTTTGCATGATGCGCGGGTAGACGCCGGCCACCTCGGGCAGGATGTCCTCGAAGGTGATGGCCGGGCCCAGCTCGCGCTCCTTTTGCAGCAGGCGCTCGACGGCGCTGTTGGTCAGCACGCGCTCGGTGTTGCGCAGCGGGCGCATGACCAGGCGGGTATCGAGTTCGCTGGCCGCGACAATGGCCTGCTTGACGTTGTCGTGCACCGGCGCCTCCTGCGTGGCAATGAAGCGCGTGCCCATGTTCATGCCTTCGGCGCCCAGCGCCAGCGCGGCCACCAGCGAGCGGCCGTCGGCCATGCCGCCCGAGGCGACGAAGGGAATCTTGAGTTCTTCGGCGGCGCGCGGCAGCAGGATGAAGTTGGGGATGTCGTCCTCGCCCGGATGGCCGCCGCATTCGAAGCCGTCCACGCTGATGGCGTCGCAGCCGATGGCCTCGGCCTTGAGCGCATGGCGCACCGAGGTGCACTTGTGGATGACCTTGATGCCGGCCTCCTTGAGCGCGGGCATCCACTTTTGCGGGTTGTTGCCGGCCGTCTCGACGATCTTTACGCCGCCGTCGATGATGGCCTTCACATAGCCCGGATAGTCGGGCGGATTGACCGAGGGCAGAAAGGTCAGGTTCACGCCGAAGGGCTTGTCGGTCATCTCGCGGCAGCGCGCGATTTCCCTGGCCAGCAGCTCGGGCGTGCGCTGCGTCAGGCCCGTGATGATGCCCAGACCGCCGGCGTTGGAAACCGCCGAGGCCAGCTCGGCCAGGCCGACATGGTGCATGCCGCCCTGGATGATGGGATGCTCGATGCCGAAGAGTTCGGTGATGCGTGTCTTCATGGAGGCTCCTCCAGTCATTGAATCAGCGGCTTATTCGGCCGCAATGCCTTTTTCGCGGATCAGCTGGCCCCACTTGGTGTAGTCCTGCCTGATGCGCGCGCCAAAGGCCGCCGGGTCCTCGAAGTGGGCAAAGGCACCCGAGCCGGCCATGCGCTCCTGCACCTGCTTGTCGGCCAGGATCTGCTTGACCTCGCCGGCCACGCGGTCGACCACGGCCTTGGGCGTGCCCGGAGGCGCGACGATGCCGCCCCAGGACACGGCCTCATAGCCCTTGAAGCCCTGCTCTGCCACGGTCTTGACCTCGGGCAGCGTGCCCACGCGCTGGGGCGAGCCCACGGCGATGGCGCGCAGCTTGCCGGACTGGATGTGGGGCAGCGCGGCGATCAGGTCGGAGAACATCACGGGCACCTGGCCGCCGATGGTGTCGGTGATGGCCGGGGCGCTGCCCTTGTAGGGCACGTGCTGCATGTCGAAGCCGCCCATCTGCTTGAGCAGCTCCATGCTGAGATGGCCGAAGCTGCCGTTGCCCGCGCTGGTGTAGTTCATCGGCGTCTTTTCGGCCTTGGCGTGCTGGATGAGCTTTTGCAGGTCCGTCACCTCGGGCAGCAGCTTGGGATTGACCACGATGACGATGGGCAGGTCGTAGAACATGGCCACGGGCACGAAGTCCCTGGCGCTGTCGTAGCCTGCCTTCTTGTACAGGTGCGGGGCCAGCAGCGTGGGCGTGGCCAGCGTCATCAGCGTATAGCCGTCATGCGCCCCCTTGATGACCTGGGCGGCTGCAATGGAGCCCGAGGCGCCGGGGCGGTTGTCCACCACCACGGTCTGGCCCAGGCGCTCGCCCAGCTTCTGGCCGACGATGCGCGAAGCCGTGTCGGTGGGTCCGCCCGCCGGGAACGGCACGACCAGCCGGACCAGCTTGTCGGGCCAGCCCGACTGCTGGGCCAGGACGCTGCCGGCCGCGCCCGCCAGCAGCGGGGCCGCAGCCATGGCCAGAACGGCGCGTCGTCGAAGATTGAGTTGGTGCATAAAGTCTCCTGTCATCTACAAACATCCCTGGCGCTGCGCATCGCCAAACCAGAGACGGCCAGCAAGAGCCGCCCCTCGGGGGAGAAACCGCGCAGCGGCTCAGGGGTCATCAATCCAATCTAGCGTCGGCCGCCTCCACCAGCGACTTCCAGATGGGCATGTCGCGCTGATAGTTCTCACGGAAGGCCGCGGGGCTGTTCATCATGGGCATGAAGCCGGCGCCGGCGATGCGCTCCAGCACCTTGGGGTCCTTGCCGATCTCGTGCAGATGGGCATAGAGCTGGTCCACGATCTCCCGCGGCGTTCCCGCGGGGGCGCCCATGGCCACCCAGCCGTAGATGGAGTACGCATCGTCGGTCACGCCCTGCTCGTGGATCGTGGGCAGCTTGGGCAGGATGTCCATGCGCTGCCTGCCGGTCACGCCGATGGCCTTGAGCCGGCCCGATTCGATGAAAGGCTTGGTGTTGAGCGCGCTGGAGAAGCACAGCTGCAGCTGGCCGCCGATCAGGTCCTGGATCATGGGCGCCTCGCCCTTGTAGGCCGAATGGGTCATGTCGGCGCCCATGGTCTTGCTCATGTAGGCACCGGCCAGGTGGGCATACGAGCCCACGCCCCAGGAGCCATAGGACAGCTTGCCCTTGTGGGCCTTCACATAAGCCAGCAGTTCCTTCATGTTGCTGGCCGGCACCGAGGGATGCACCACCAGCGTGACCGGCGCCGCCGCGATCTGGCTGACCAGGGCCAGGTCCTTTTGCGGGTTGTAGGGCAGCTTGGTGTAGAGGAACTGGTTGATCAGCATCGAGGTGCTGAGCGACAGCAGCAGCGTATGGCCGTCGGGCTGGGCCTTGGCCACGGCATCCGTGCCCAGGATGCCGGCGGCGCCGCCCTTGTTGTCGACCACCACGGGCTGTCCGGTGCGCCTGGCCAGCACCTCGCCCACGGTACGGGCAATGATGTCGGTGGCGCCGCCCGCATTGAAGGGCACGACCAGGCGGATGGGCTTGCTGGGCCAGGCCGGCCTGGCGGCCTGCGCGAGGGCGCTGCCGTCCAGAAGGCTGGCGCCGCCGATGGCGGCCAGGCCCTGCAGCATGTCGCGGCGCGTGATGGAATGGTTCATGGCTTGTCTCCTGTGTTGGGTTGCAGCCGCCGCCCTGCCGTCTTGGTGCGGCGTGGGGAGGCGAGGCGGGCTCAATGTCAGTCCTGGGGCAGGGTCAGCACGCCCTCGTCCTTGAGGGCCTGCAGCTGCGCGTCGCTCAGCGACAGGAGCTTTTGCAGCACCTCGCGCGTGCCCTCTCCCAGCGTGGGCGGCGCGTTGCGGATGGGCAGGCGCCGGCCGTCCAGGCGGTACGGCGGCGCGAACACCGGCGTGGTGCCGACCACGGGATGGGGCATGTCCTGCACCAGGCGGCCGCGCTGCGTGCGCTCGCTGGTCAGGGCCTCATGCAGGCCCGCCACCTTGCCGCAGGGAATGCCGGCGGCCGTCAGGCGCTCCAGCAGCACATCGCGCGGGAAGGAGCGGATCAGCTCCTTGAGCATGGGCGACAGCTCCAGCCGGTGCTTGGCGCGGTTCACATTGGTGGCGAAACGCTCGTCCTCGACGATGTCGGGGCGCTCTATGCACAGGCGGCAGAACTTGTCGAACTGGGCATTGTTGCCCACGGCAATGATCAGCGGGCCGTCGGCGGCCTCGTACATGCCGTAGGGCACGATGGACGGATGGGCGTTGCCGTAGCGCTCGGGGTCGCGGCCCAGCTGCAGCGCATCGAGCCCGTAGTAGCCCGTGATCGTGAGGCCGCAGTCGTACAGCGCCATCTCGATCAGGCGGCCCTTGCCCGTGCGCTCGCGGCGGAACAGCGCCGCCAGGATCGCCTGGGCCGCATACATGCCGGTCATCAGGTCGACCACGGCCACGCCGAACTTCAGCGGCGGCGTGTTGGCCTCGCCGTTGAGCGCCATCAGGCCGGCCTCGCCCTGGATCACCAGGTCGTAGCCTGGGCGCTTGGCCTCGGGCCCGCTGCTGTCGTAGCCGGCCACGGCGCAATAGACCAGGTCGGGCTTGATGGCCTTGAGCTGCTCGTAGCCCAGGCCCAGCTTCTCGGCGCCGCCGGTCTTGAAGTTGTGGATGACCACGTCGAACTGCGGCAGCAGCTCATGGATGAGCTTCAGGCCCGCAGGGCTTTGCAGGTCGATGGTGATGGACCGCTTGTTGCGGTTCATGCTGTTGTAGTAGGTGGTCTCGGTCTTGCCGATGCGGATGCCCCAGTCGCGCGTGTCGTCGCCGCGGCCCGGATGCTCGACCTTGACCACCTCGGCGCCGAAGTCGGCCAGCACCATGGCGCACATGGGCCCGGCAAAAACGCGCGAAAGATCGAGCACCCGCACTCCCTCCAGCGGAAAGTCGATGTCCTGGGTCGGCTCGGTGGTGGCCATGGCTTGTCTCCTTGAATTTCCGGAAATCGGCGCCTTGCGGCGCCATGCATGTCGAGCATCCCGGCCGCCTGGCGGCCGGGATGGCTGGCTCAACGGCGCAGCTGGGTGAAGTCGGGCGTGCGCTTTTCGAGGAAGGCGCCAATGCCTTCACGCGACTCTTCGGTCTCCTGCGCACGCACCATGTATTGCGCCTCCAGCTCCAGCTGCTCTTGCAGCGTGTTGCGCGGCGCCTGGCGGCACAGGTCCTTGATCCAGGCCATGGCCTGGCCGGGACCGCCGGCGATCTGGCCGGCCAGCGCCACCGCATCGGCCAGCGCCTGGCCGGGCTCGGCCAGGCGGTTGACCGGGCCCAGCGCATGCAGGCGCTCGCCGCTGATGCGCTCGCCGGTCAGGCACAGCTCGGTCAGCAGCTGGCGCGAGACGAACTCGGCCAGGAAGGCCGTGGCGCCGCCATCGGGCGTCAGGCCCACCTTGACATAGGCCACCGAAAACACGGCATTCTTCGCAGCTACCAGCATGTCGCAGGCCAGCGCCAGCGACAGGCCGGCGCCCGCGGCCGCGCCCTCGACGGCGGCGATCACCGGCTTGGGGCAGTCGCGCACGCTGCGGATCAGGTCGTGCAGGCCTTCGAGCTTGGCGCGGCGTTCCTGCACCGGCAGTTCGCGGCGCCTGGCCAGCTGGCGCAGGTCGCCGCCCGCGCAGAAGTGGCCGCCCTCGCCCGTGAGCACGATGGCGCCGACCGCCGGATCGGCGGCCGCATCGCGCAGCGCCGCCGTCACGGCCGCATAGAACTCGGGCGACAGCGCATTGCGCGCCGCCACGTTGTTGTTGGACAGGACCAGCACGGCGCCTTCGCGGCGCGTCAGCAGGGCTTGGCTCACATTCGTTCTCCTCAAGGTCCGTTCTTCCCTCAGCGCTCAAACCTGCGCGGCCCCCACGGCGGACGGCCGGCAAGGGCCGTCCCGCAGCAAAGGCCGCCGTCCCCCTCTTTTCACGGGGATGATCTCAGCGACTCGGGGGGAACTTCAATTTTTCTGGTTCAGCGCGATATAGCGCGCCAGGTGGTGGTCCTCGTCGCCGAACTGGTGGTCGATCATCACCAGGCGCTTGGCATAGTGGGCCAGCGGCAGCTCCCAGGTCATGCCGATGCCGCCATGCATCTGGATGCTTTCCTCGGCCACCAGCGTGCCGATGCGGCCGATGCTGTACTTGGCGGCAGCCAGCGCCTTCTCGCGCGCCAGCACGTCCTCCTCGTCGATGGCGGCAGCGGCGTTGATCACGGCCGAGCGCGCCTGCTCGACCTCGAGCAGCAGATCGGCCATGCGGTGCTGCAGGGCCTGGAAGGTACCGATCGCCACGCCGAACTGCTTGCGCGTGCGCAGGTATTCCAGCGTCTGGTCCTTGGCCACGTCCATGGCGCCCACGGCCTCCGCGGCCAGCGCCAGCACGCCGTAGCCGGCGATGCGCTCGAGCACGCCATGGCCCAGGCCCTCGGCCGAGAGCAGCGCATCGGCGCCCACGCGCACCTGGTTGAAGCGCAGCTCGGCAGCGCGGCCGCCTTCGATGCGGTTGTAGCCGCGCCTGGCAATGCCGGGGGCGTCGCCGGGCACCAGGAACAGGCTGATGCCCTGCGTGTCGAACTGGCTTCCCGAGGTGCGGGCCGAGACCAGCAGCAGGTCGGCTTTCTCGCCGAAGGCCACCACGCCCTTGGCGCCGTCGATCACCCAGCCGTCGCCTTCGCGCTTTGCCGTGGTGGACACGTTGTTCAGCTCGTAATGGCTGCCCGGCTCGTCATGCGCCAGCGCCGCCACCGTGGTGCCGGCGATGATGCCTTCGAGCTTTTGCTGCTGCGCATCGCTGCCGGCCTGCACCAGGGCCTGGCCCACGACCAGCGCACCCAGCAGGGGCTCGGCCACCAGGCCGCGGCCCAGGCATTCGAAGATCACGCTGATGTCGAAACCCTTGCCGCCAAAGCCGCCCACGTCCTCGGGGAACAGCGCGCCGATGGCTCCCAGCTCGGCGAACTGGGCATACAGCTGCGGGCTGTGGCCTTCGGCGCCATAGGCCAGCTGGTTGCGCGCCTCGATGGCGTACTGCTCGGAGACAAAGCGGTTGAGGCTGTCCGCCAGCATGCGGCGGTCTTCGGTGTGTTCGAAGTTCATATTCCGTTTCCTTGCCGGATCAGAGGCCCAGGATCATCTTGGAGATGATGTTCTTCTGGATTTCGTTGGAGCCGCCGAAGATGGACAGCTTGCGGTAGTTGAAATAGGAGGCGGCGGCCGATGCGGCAGCCTCGTCGCCGATGGCGGGCTCGCTGTAGCCGGCGTGCAGCGCTTCCTCGATGAAGGGCGCGGCGTAGGGCCCCATGGCGCGGCGCGTCAGCGACAGCAGCTCCTGACGGATTTCCGTGCCCTTGATCTTGAGCATGGAGCTTTCGGCACCGGGCACCCCGCCGCCGGCCACGGCGGCGATCACGCGCAGGTTGGTGGTCTTCATGTTCTCCAGGTCGATCTCGACCTTGGCCAGGCGCGCCGCGAACAGCGGGTCCTGCGACAGGGGCTTGCCGTTGCACTGCACGCGGTCGGCCACCACCTTGAGCTTTTCCAGGCCGGCCACCGAGAAGCCCACGCCCGCGATGTTGGTGCGCTCGTAGGTCAGCAGGTACTTGGCATAGGTCCAGCCCTTGTTCTCCTCGCCCACCAGGTTCTCGACAGGCACCTTCACATCGGTGAAGAACACCTCGTTGACCTCGTGCTCGCCGTCCAGCGTGATGATGGGGCGCACTTCCACGCCGGGCGTGTTCATGTCGATCAGCAGGAAGCTGATGCCGGCCTGGGCCTTGACTTCCTTGTTGGTGCGCACCAGGCAGAAGATCATGTTGGCGTGGTGGCCCAGCGTGGTCCAGGTCTTCTGGCCGTTGACGATGTAGTGGTCGCCGTCGCGTACCGCCGTGGTCTTGACCGAGGCCAGGTCCGAGCCCGAACCCGGCTCCGAATAGCCCTGGCACCACCAGTCGGCGCCGTTGAGGATGCGCGGCAGCCAGTAGTTCTTCTGCTGCTCGTTGCCGTACTTGATCAGCACCGGGCCCAGCATGGACAGGCCGAACGGCACGATGCGCGGCGTGCCGGCCAGCGCGCATTCGTGCTCGAAGATGAATTTCTGCACCGCGCTCCAGCCCGGGCCGCCGTACTGCTCGGGCCAGTGGTTGGCCAGCCAGCCGCGCTCGTTGAGGATGGCGTGCCAGCGCTCCATGTCCTGCTTGGTCAGGCGCAGGCCGTTCTTGACCTTGTGGGCCAGCTCCTCGGGCAGCTTGTCCTTGAGGAAGGCCCGCACTTCGTCGCGGAAGGCCAGTTCTTCGGTCGTAAATTGCAAATCCATTGCTATTCCTCAGTAATCCATGGCGTCATGCGCCTTCGCCTCAAAACCAGAGCGCCCCACGCCAGGGACAGCGACCAAGGGCCGCCCCGCAGCGAGGCTGTCGTCGCCCTTCAGGGGGAAGGCGCGCAGCGATCAGGGGGTATCAGAAAATCTCGAACAGGCCCGCAGCACCCATGCCGCCGGCGATGCACATGGTCACCACGCCCCACTTCACCGACGGGTCCTTGGCCTTGCGGCGCTGGCCTTCGAGCAGGATGTGGCCGGCCAGGCGCGCGCCCGTCATGCCGAAGGGGTGGCCGATGGAGATGGCGCCGCCGTTGACGTTCAGGCGCTCGTTGGGGATGCCCAGCTTGCGCTGGCAGTACAGGGCCTGCGAGGCGAAGGCTTCGTTGAGTTCCCAGAGATCGATGTCCTCGACCTTGAGGCCGTGGCGCGCCAGCAGCTTAGGCACTGCGAACACCGGGCCTATGCCCATTTCGTCGGGCTCGCAGCCGGCCACGGCAAAGCCGCGGAAGGCGCCCAGGGGCTGGAGGCCCAGGCGCTCGGCCTGCTTGGCCTCCATCAGCACGCAGGCCGAGGAGCCGTCCGACAGCTGGGAGGCATTGCCGGCCGTGATGAAGTTGCCTTCGCCCTTGACGGGCTCCAGCTTGAGCAGGCCTTCGAGCGTGGTGGAGGGGCGGTTGCAGTTGTCCTTGGTGGCGACCACCTCGCGGTAGGTGATCTCGCCGGTGTCCTTGTTCTTCTCGGCCATGCGCGTGGCGCAGGCGATGATCTCGTCCTTGAACAGGTCGGCGGCCTGGGCCGCGGCCGTGCGCTGCTGGCTTTGCAGCGAGAAGGCGTCCTGGTCCTCGCGGCTGATACCGTAGCGCTTGGCCACGATGTCGGCCGTGTCGATCATGGCCATGTACAGCTCGGGCTTGCGTTCGACCAGCCACGGGTCCATGTCGGTGGGCAGGTTGTTGCCGGCGCGGATGCCGGAGATGGTCTCCACGCCGCCGGCGATCATGGCGTCCACGCCCTCGGCCACGATGCGGCCCGCCGCCACGGCGATGGACTGCAGGCCCGAGGCGCAGTAGCGCGTGATGGTGGTGCCGGCAATCGACAGCGGCAGCTCGGCGCGCAGCACGGCCTGGCGGCCGAGGTTGCGGCCCTGGAAGCCGTCGGGGTTGCCGCAGCCCAGGACCAGATCCTCGATCAGGGCCGGGTCGATGCCCGAGCGCTCGACCGCGGCCTTGACCGAGAAGGCCGCCAGCTGGGCGGCGGGCGTGATGTTGAACTCGCCGCGGTGCGACTTGGTCAGGGGCGTGCGGGCGGTGGAAACGATGACGGCTTCGCGCATTTTCGGTCCTTGTCTCTTGAAAGTTTCTTCTGCTTTTTTGATAGCTGCCTGCGCATTGTTCATAATGGAAACAGATATTTTTCTATCCAATTCCCTTGTCCATCAAGCGAAGGCAGCTCCTGTTTTTTCTTCCCTTTTCAGGGAAAACCGGCCCTGGCTCAGGCAGCGCTCTTGTTGAGGCTGTCGAAGTCGCGGCCCTCGGCGACCAGCTTTTCCAGCAGGGGTGCGGGCTTCCAGAACAGCGCGTCTTCCTTGGCGAATTCGCGGATGTCGGCCAGCACCTTGGGAAGGCCCGTCATGTCGGCCCACTTCATGGGGCCGCCACGGAACCGCGGGAAGCCGTAGCCGGACAGGAAGGTCACGTCGATGTCCAGCGGACGCAGGGCGATGCCCTCTTCCAGCACCTTGGCGCCTTCGTTGACCATGGCGGCCATGTAGCGGCGCATGATCTCGTCGGCCGTGAACTTGCGCGGCGTGATGCCCTTCTTGGCGCGCTCGGCGTCGACGATGGCCAGCACCTCGGGGTCGGGCTGGCCCACGCGGGCGCCCTGCGGGTACAGGTAAAAGCCGCGGCCCGTCTTCTGGCCGAACCAGCCGCGCTCGCAGATGCGGTCGGCGATCTCCACATAGCGCGCCTTGGGGTCGCGCGTGGCGGCGCGGCGCTTGCGCGTGGCCCAGCCGATGTCGCCGCCGGCCAGGTCGGTGACCTGGAACGGCCCCATGGGGTAGCCGAAGCCGCGCACGGCCTCGTCGATCTCGTAGGGCGAAGCACCGTCTTCCATGATGTAGTCGGCGGCCTGCTTGTACACGGCCAGGATGCGGTTGCCGATGAAGCCGTCGCACACGCCGGCGCGCACGGGCACCTTCTTCATCTTCTTGGCCAGCTCGAAGGCCGTGGTCACCACGTCGGGCGCGACCTTGGCGGGCACCACGATCTCCAGCAGCTTCATGATGTTGGCCGGGCTGAAGAAGTGCAGGCCGATCACGTCCTGCGGGCGCGAGGTGGCGGCGGCGATGGCGTCGATGTCCAGGTACGAGGTGTTGGTGGCCAGCACGGCGCCCGGCTTGCAGACGCGGTCCAGTTCCTTGAACACGGCCTTCTTGACCTCGATGTCCTCGAACACGGCCTCGATCACCAGGTCCACGTCCCGGATGTCGTCATAGGAGGTGCTGGGGGTGTAGCGGGCCATGATGGCGGCCTTGGCCTCCTCGGTCATGCGGCCCTTGGCGATCAGGCCGTTGTAGACCTTTTCCACATTGGCCTGGCCGCGGGCGATGGATTCGGCATCGCGCTCGATCATGGTCACCGTCAGGCCGGCGTCCAGGGCCGAGACCGTGATGCCCGCGCCCATGGTGCCGCCGCCGATCACGGCGATCCTGGAGAAATGGCGCGGCTGGGCCGCCTTGGCCTCGGGAATCTTGGCGGTCTCGCGCTCGGCGAAGAAGGCATGGATCAGGCCCGCGCGCTGGGGGCTGGCCAGGCATTCCATGAACGATGCGCGTTCCTGGGCCAGGCCCTGGTCGAAGGGCAGCTCCACGGCGGCGCGCACGCACTCCACGATCTTCAGCGGCGAAAACAGGCCGCGGCTCTTCTTGGCGGTCTCGGCGGCCAGCGCGTCGAGTTCGGCCAGCGCGGCCGGCTTGTCGGCGATCTCGATGTCGCGCGTGCGGCGCGGCTTGGCGCCCTGCGCCAGCAGCTCCTGCACATAGGCCAGGCCCGTGGCCACGGGATCCTCGCCCTCGGCCAGCTTGTCCACCAGGCCGGCAGCCTGGGCGGCCTTGGCCGACAGGTGTTTGCCGCTGAGCATGAGGTCGGCGGCGGCCTTCACGCCCATCAGGCGCGGCGCGCGCTGCGTGCCGCCGGCGCCGGGCAGCAGGCCCAGGCTGACTTCGGGCAGGCCCAGCTTGGCAGCGGGCAGTGCCACGCGGTAGTGGGCCGACAGGGCCACTTCCAGGCCGCCGCCCAGGGCCGCGCCGTGGATGGAGGCGACCACGAGCTTGTTCGAGGCTTCGATGCGGTTGCAGACTTCGGGCAGCGACGGCGGCTGGGGTGTCTTGCCGAATTCGCGGATGTCGGCGCCCGCGATGAAGGCCTTGCCCTCGCCCACGATCAGCACGGCGCGCGCGCCGGCGTCGGCATCGGCCTGCTCGATGGCGGCCAGCAGGCCGGCACGCACGGCCTGGCCCAGGGCATTGACGGGAGGGTTGTTGATGCTCACCACCAGCACATCGCCGTCACGGCGGGTCTGGACCACGGGGGCCTCGGCTGCAGAACTCATGCGCTTGTCTCCGGTTAACTCGTCACAGGAAGCACCCATTCTTATTCCGATAATGGGTCTTTACAATCCATAGCCAGATTGACAGAGCGTCAAGTAATTTTGAACAAAGGAGGCCGCGGTGGATTTGAATGCGCTGACGCTGCTGGTGGAAATCATCGACAGCGGCAACCTGAGCCAGGCGGCGCGCAAGCTCAAGATGACGCGCGCCAACGTGAGCTACCACCTGACGCAGCTGGAAAAATCCGTGGGCGTGCAGCTGGTCAAGCGCACCACGCGCCGCGTGGAGCCCACCGAGGTGGGCCTGCGCCTGTACGAGCATGGGCGCACCATCCAGAACGAGATGCAGGCCGCGCGCGAGACCGTCACCTCGCTGGGCCAGGGCCTGCAGGGGCGCGTGGGCATCAGCGTGCCCAGCGGCTACGGCCAGATCGTGATGAGCGACTGGCTGATCGAGTTCAAGCGCCTGTATCCGGGCATCGTGCTGGACGTGCTGTTCGAGAACCGTGCCGACAATCTGCGCGACGAGGTGGACATCGCCATCCGCGTGATCCAGGAGCCGCCGCTGTCGGTGATCGCGCGCAGCCTGGGCAACGTGCGCTATGTGGCCTGCGCCTCGCGCGAATATGCCCGGCAGCACGGCCTGCCGGCCACGCTCTACGATCTGCGCAACAGCCCGCTGATCACGGCCGGCGTGGTGGGCCGCCAGCTGCGGCTGTCCGCCTACCAGGGCATGGAGCGGCAGGAAGTGCTGCTGGAGCCGACCATGATCTCCGAGCACTTCCCGTTCCTGCGCCAGGGCATTCTCGCGGGCCTGGGCGTGGGCCTGGTGCCCGACTACGTGGTGCAGGACAAGGTGGCCAGCGGCGAGGTGCTGACCACGCTGGAGGAATACCGGCTGAGCATCTTCGGCACGCACATGTACCTGCTGTACCTGCCCAACCGCCACCAGACGCGGGCCGTGCGCACCTGCATCGACTTCCTGCTCGAGAAGGCCGGCAGCAAGCCGGCACCTCCCGAAAGTTAGTGTCTAGAAAAAAGCAAACACCCCAAACTGGCGTGGCCTAAGCCAGAGACGCCGAGCAAGAGCCGCCTCGCGGCGGGGGCGCCTAGCTGAAGGCGTCGTCCCCCTCAAAGGGAAGCCGCAAAGCGGCTCATGGGGAGCCTTACCTAGGCCCCCAGTGGCCGCCCCGGCCATACCAGCCGCGCGGACCATGGTTCCATCCGCCGGGATGCCAGCCGTAGCCGGGGCGCGGCGGCATGGCCCAGCGGCCCGGGTTCCAGCGGTAGCCGCCGCCCGACCAGCCCCAGGAGCCGCCGATCCAGACATAGGCCGGCGACGGCGCCACCGGGATCACCTCGGCCTGCAGCGGCGGCGGAGCCATGGGCGCATACACATCGCCCGCGATGGTGGTGTCGTACCCGTAAGCCGGATAGGCCGGCGCCACCACGCAGCCGGCAAGCGCGGCGCAGGCACCTACCAGGGCCACTGCAGGCAGAAAGCGGCGGAACCCCACCGAAGAAGACGATTGCATGACAACTCCTTGAAAGCGCTTCGGCGCCCCTGCTGCTTCAACGAAAAAGCCCCTGCCGGTTGTTGACAGGGGCTTGTGAAGCGGACGTAAAGATCGGCCGCAGCCGTTTACAAATCGGGGCGCTCAGTGGGCGTTTTGCAGTGCAGCAATGCGCTCCTCGATCGGCGGGTGCGTGGAAAACAGCTTGCCGATGTTGCCCGTGATGCCCATGGCCGCCACGCTCTTGGGCAGTTCGCCCGGGTGCATGCCGCCCAGGCGCGCCAGCGCATTCATCATGGGCTGCTTGCGGCCCATGAGGCGGGCGCGCCGGCGTCGGCGCGGAATTCGCGCTGGCGCGAGAACCAGGCCACGATGATGGCGGCCAGGAAGCCCAGCACGATGTCGAGCACGATGGTGGTCACGTAGTAGCCGATGCCCGGGCCCGAGCTGTTCTCGTCGTTCTTGCGCAGAAAGCTGTCCACGGCGTAGCCGATCACGCGCGACAGGAAGACCACGAAGGTGTTCATCACGCCCTGGATCAGCGTCATGGTCACCATGTCGCCGTTGGCGATGTGGGCCACCTCGTGGCCGATCACGGCCTCGACCTCCTCGCGCGTCATGCCTTCGAGCAGGCCGGTGGACACGGCCACCAGGGCCGAGTTCTTGAACGCCCCCGTGGCAAAGGCATTGGGCTCGCCTTCGTAGATGCCGACCTCGGGCATGCCGATGCCGGCCTTTTCGGCAAAGCCGCGCACGGTGTTGACGATCCAGGCCTCGTCGGCGTTGCGCGGCTCGTTGATCACGTGCACGCCCGAGGTCCATTTGGCCATGGGCTTGGAGATCAGCAGCGAGATGATGGCGCCGCCAAAGCCCATCACGAAGGCAAACCCCAGCAGGGAGCCCAGGTTCAGGCCATTGGCGGTGAGATAGCGGTTGACGCCCAGCAGGCTGGCGACAATGCCCAGCACCGCCACCACGGCGATGTTGGTCAACAGGAACAGAGCGATACGTTTCATCAGGGGTGTACTCCACACAGGGGGACGGGAATGCCGGAATGCGCTGGCATGGCGCCGGGCGCGGGCCTTGCGGGCCGGACGCCGCCCGCTCCGGGTTCAGGCAGGCTGTACCGTTTGTTGTGCTGCTTGTGTGGTACGCGGAGCCCGGAAAACAAGAGAGTCATCATAGAAGGAAAAGTTCTCGTTTTCCGGCCACCAGCCCGGGATTCCGAGCACGGGCAATGGTAGATAAGGCTTGGCCGCCAGATTGCAAGCCCCGGCATGGGCGCTCGCGCTCAGCCATGCGTCCAGGGCCGCGCCCTCTTGCGGCACGCCAGCCGCCTCACGGGCCACGCAGATCACATGCGCGGTGATGGGCTTGCGCGGCGCCACCAGCTTTTCCAGCAGCGCGTGGCCGATCGGCAGCACGCGCGCCTGCGCCCAAAGCGGCCGCAGCTCCACAAACAGCGCGTGCCAGCGCCGGTGCCGGAGTGCCTCGCAAAGCCGCTGCGGCGCCAGCAGCAGTGCGCCGTTCTCGTCGAGCACGGTGATCGCATCGCGCAGCGGCCCCCGCTGCGCCCCGACGCCCTGCTGCGCGATGGCCGCGGCCTGCATGGCGTTCAGATGCTGCTTGAGCACGGGCCAGTGCAGCCAGATCAGGCCGTTGAAAAAGTCATGCAGGTTGTCGCGCGTGGGAATGCGGCGCTCGGCCCGGATGAAGGCTTCATACGCCTGGCCGGGCGGCAGGGCGCCCTGCGGCACGAACTCCCAGCCTGCCAGCAGGCCCCGTGCATCCGCCACCTGCTGCAGCGCCCGGGCCACGCCGTGACCCTGCCGCACCAGCGCATCGGCCTGCTGCCCCAGGGCGCGCACGCCGGCCAGCCAGGGTGCCGACCAGTCGATCTGCCAGATGCCCGCCATTCAATTGCCCGAACGGGCCCTGGCCGACCGCTTGTCGCGCACCGCCACGCGCGACGTGCCTTCGTCGCGCAGGTCGAAGGCCTGGGTTGCGGCCAGCAGCTTGGTCAGCGTCGCATAGCCATAGTTGCGTGCATCGAAGGAGGCCTTGTTGCCGATCTGCGTGCCGACCGCGCCCACGCGGGCCCAGCCGTCCTCGTCCTGGGTGGCGTTCACGGCCGAGCGCAGCAGGTTCATGAGGCGGGTGTCCTGGCGCAGCTGATTGCGCGGCACGCGCAGGCAGGCGCCTTCCACGGGACCGACGGCCACGCAGGTGGCGGCGGGCTTGTCCCCCGGGCCGACGGGTGGCGCGCCATTGCCGCCC
This sequence comes from Comamonas sp. w2-DMI, assembly GCF_040187735.1. Classification (NCBI taxonomy): domain Bacteria; kingdom Pseudomonadati; phylum Pseudomonadota; class Betaproteobacteria; order Burkholderiales; family Comamonadaceae; genus Comamonas; species Comamonas sp. w2-DMI. The sequence continues at coordinate 15,352 of NZ_JBANEL010000004.1, forward strand.
CCCTGCTGCGGCGCTGCGCCGGCCGCGGCCACGGGCTTGGCCACAGCGGCAACGGCTTCCGCCGCGGACTCCAGCACGGCGTCTTCGCCCAGGGCCTCGAGGTACAGAAAGCGCGAGCAGGCGTTGACGAAGGGCTTGGGCGTCTGCGCCGCCCCGAATCCGTAGACGGCAGCGCCCTTGAAGCGCAGATGCATGACCAGCGGCGTGAAGTCGGCATCCGAGGAGACGATGCCGAAGGCATCGGGCTTCTCGGTGTAGAGCAGCTCCATGGCATCCACCGTCATGGCCATGTCGGTGGCGTTCTTGTGCTTGGAGTAGTCGAACTGCTGCATGGGCCGCAGCGCATATTCGAGCAGCTTGTTCTGCCAGCCGATCAGCGCATGCTTGGTCCAGTTGCCATAGACGCGGCGGATGTCGATCACGCCGAAGGTGGAGAGCTCGGTGAGGATCTCGTCGATCTTCTCGGCCGGCGCGTTGTCGGCATCGATCAACAGGGCAATGCGGGGCTGCAGCTCGGCCATGGACTCTCCTGTGCAAGGGTGTCGAAGCGGCGCCTGAGCAGGAAGGGCCTGCCCGCGCCGCAGCGAGCTTACACCAGCTTCCAGGGCAGGGCTTCGCCGGCGCGCAGAGGCTTGAGCTCGGCCTCGCCGAAGGCAAAGCTGTCGGGCGGCGTCCAGCTTTCGCGCACCAGCGTGATCTTGCCGGTATTGCGCGGCAGGCTGTAGAAGTCGGGGCCGTTGAAGCTGGCAAAGGCTTCGAGCCTGTCCAGCGCACCGGCCTTGTCGAAGACTTCGGCATACATCTCGATGGCCGCATGGGCGCTGTAGCAGCCCGCGCAGCCCGTGGCATGCTCCTTGAGGTGGGCCGCATGCGGGGCGCTGTCCGTGCCCAGGAAGAACTTGGCCGAGCCGCTGGTGGCCGCCTCGACCAGGGCCAGGCGGTGGGTCTCGCGCTTGAGCACGGGCAGGCAGTAGTAGTGCGGGCGGATGCCGCCCGTGAAGATGGCGTTGCGGTTGAACAGCAGGTGCTGGGGCGTGATGGTGGCGCCGACGAAGCGGTCCGCCTCGTTCACGTACTGCGCGGCTTCCCGGGTCGTGATGTGCTCGAACACGATCTTGAGCTCGGGAAAATCGCGGCGCAGCGGAATCAGCTGCTGGTCGATGAAGGCCGCCTCGCGGTCGAACAGGTCGATCTCGCTGCTGGTCACCTCGCCGTGCACCAGCAGCAGCAGGCCCTCGCGCTGCATGGCTTCCAGTGTCGGGTAGATCTTGCGGATGTCGGTCACGCCATGGTCGCTGTTGGTCGTGGCGCCGGCCGGATACAGCTTGCAGGCCACGATGCCGGCCGCCTTGGCGCGCACGATTTCCTCGGGCGGCAGCCTGTCGGTCAGGTACAGCGTCATCAGGGGCTCGAAGCTCAGCCCTTCGGGCACGGCGGCCAGGATGCGCTGCTTGTACTCCAGCGCCTGCCCGGTGGTGGTGACCGGCGGCTTGAGGTTGGGCATGATGATGGCGCGCGCGAACTGCGCGGCCGTGTGCGGCACCACGGAGCGCATGGCTTCGCCATCGCGCACGTGCAGGTGCCAGTCGTCGGGACGGGTGATCGTGAGGGTCTGGGTCATGCCGACATTGTCACACCATGTACATCGGCCACCGCCACCATCCCCAATGCTCCATTCTGCCCCGCGCGAAAAACCATAGCTACCAGCGCTTTCCACATCTGGATTCCAAGGGTAAAAGTCCTAAGAATCCAACCAAGGAGGAAACGCCATGCCAGTTCCTCAAACCCAGTCGTCCGCGCAGGTGCAGACCGACTTTCTGAGCGCCAGCGACGCGGCGCGCCTGGTGGCCCATGTGGGCATCGTGGAAGTGCTGCGCCTCGTGGCCGAGGCCGTCGAGGCCGACTACGGCCGCTGGCAGGACTTCGACAAGTCCGCGCGCACGGCCGCGCATTCGGACCGGGGCGTGATCGAGCTCATGCCCGTGGCCGACACGCGCGACTATGCGTTCAAGTACGTCAACGGCCATCCCCTCAACCCCCTGCAAGGCCTTCCCACCGTGATGGCCTTCGGCGCCCTGGCCGACGTGGCTACCGGCATGCCGCGCTTCGTCAGCGAACTGACGCTGACCACGGCGCTGCGCACCGCCGCCACCTCGGCCATGGCAGCGCGCCGGCTGGCCCGCAGTGGCAGCCGCAGCATGGCATTGATCGGCAACGGCTCGCAGGGCGAGTTCCAGGCGCTGGCCTTCATGGCGCTGCTCGGGGTGCGCGAGCTGCGCCTGTTCGACATCGACCCCGCCGCATCGCAAAAGCTGGTACGCAATCTGCAACCCTTTTTGCCGCAGTTCGGCGCCACAATGGTCCTGGCTGCCAGCGTGCAGGACGCGGTGCGGGGCGCGGATATCGTGACCACGGCCACGGCCGACAAGACCCGGGCCGTCGTCATGGCCGGCGATCTGGCCGAGCCCGGCATGCACATCAATGCCGTGGGCGGCGACTGCCCGGGCAAGACCGAGCTCGATGCCGGCTTGCTGCAGCGTGCCCGGGTATTTGTCGAATACGAGCCGCAGACGCGCATCGAAGGCGAGCTGCAGCAGATGCCGGCCGGCTTCGCGGTCACCGAGCTGTGGCGCGTGATCCAGGGCCTGGCCCCGGGCCGCAGCTCGCCGCAGCAGATCACGCTGTTCGACAGCGTGGGCTTTGCGCTCGAGGACTATTCGGCCCTGCGCACCATGCACGCCCTGGCGCGCCGCACGGGTCTGCTGTCGCAGATCGAGCTCGTGCCCGCGCTGGCCGATCCCAAGGACCTGTTCGCCATGGTGCTGCAGGCCCGGGCCGGCCAGGTCGTCCCCCTCAACGAACGCAAGACCGCATGACCATGGAACCAAACGACCACTCCGCTTCTGAAACCGCCCGCATCCAGGCCACGCTGATCGGCATTCCGACCGACGTGGGCGCCTCGCGCCTGGGCGCGGCCATGGGACCGGACGCGCTGCGCGTGGCCCAGCTGGCGCCGGCGCTCGAACGGCTGGGCGTGGCCGTGCATGACCTCGGCAACCTCGCCGGCCCGCCCAATCCGCGCAACGAGCGCGATACCGAAGGCATGCGCAACCTGGCCGAATGCCTGGACTGGACCCAGCTCGCGCACGACGCGGTGCTGCAGGTGCTGCAGCAGGACCGCCTGCCCATCATGATGGGCGGCGACCACATGTTGGCCGCCGGCTCCATCAGCGCCGTGGCACGCCACTGCCGCGCCACGGGCAGGCGCCTGCGCGTGCTGTGGCTGGACGCGCACTCGGACTGCAACACGCCGCAGAGCTCGCCCACCGGCAACATGCACGGCATGCCGGTCGCCAGCCTGTGCGGCCTGGGCCCGGCGGCGCTGGCCGCGCTGTCGGGCGCCACGCCGGCGCTGCCGGCCTCGGCGTTCTGCCAGATCGGCCTGCGCAGCGTGGATGAAAGCGAAAAGCGCATGATCGACGAGCTGGGGCTGGAGGTCTACGACATGCGCGCCATCGACGAGCTGGGCATGCGCGAAGTGATGCGCCGCGCGCTCACGGGGCTGAGCGGCCCGGGCAGCAGCGACGTGCACCTGCACCTGAGCTTCGACGTGGATTTCCTCGATCCCGACATCGCCCCCGGCACCGGCACGCCGGTGCGCGGCGGCCCCAACTACCGGGAGGCGCAGCTGTGCATGGAGATGATTGCAGACACCGGCCGCCTGGCCTCGCTGGATATCGTGGAACTCAATCCCGCGCTCGATGTGCGCAACCAGACCGCGGAACTCGTGGTGGACCTGGTGCAGAGCCTGTTCGGCCAGAGCACGCTGATGCGCCCGGTTGCAGGCGCCGTGCAGTGCTGAGCCTCAGCCGCTGCGCAGCGGCCGCCCTTCGGCCAGGCGGCGCAGCGCATCGAGGTCCTGGACGGTGATGCGCCCGTAGGCTGCATCGATCACGCCGCTGTGCGCCAGCACGCGCAGCTCCTTGTTCACGGTCTGGCGCGACATGGCCAGCATGGCTGCCAGGTCGCTTTGCGAGATGCGCAGGCTCAGCGCGGATCCGCCCTCGACCGCCTGACCATGGGCCAGGGCCAGCTGCACCAGCGCATCGGCCACATGGTTGGCGGTATGGCCCAGCGCACGCCGCTGCTGCGTCGCGATCTGCTCGTGCAGGCGCGACAGCATCAGCATGCAGACATCGCGCCACAGCAAGGGATGGGCATCCAGTATGGCCAGCAGCGGGTCGCCGGGCAGAAACACGATCGTCGTGCCCTCGTGGGCCTGGAAGTCGTAGACAAAGCGGATGTTCTTGAGCAGCCGCACCAGGCTCACGATCTCGCCGGGGCCGTGCATGGACAGCACGAAGCGCACGCCGGATGCATCCACCCCCTCCACCTCCAGCCGGCCCGAGGCCACCACCAGCACTTCGCGCCGCGCACGGTCTCCCACCATGATGGGCGTGCGCTTGTCATAGCGTCCCAGCCGCGCAATGGCGGCCAGTTCGTCCAGCACGTCGTCGGGCCAGCCGCTCATCATCCGGCACATGCCCAGTGCACGCCGTATCAGGGCCACGGAATCGGCTTCGGGAGGAAGTTTGCGGGACATGGGGCTAGGGCTGAAAACCGTCTCCGGGTTAGTCCCCGGCTCGTGTTCCGTCAATTGTCAAAGCCTTGACAGAGCACCGGCCGGGCAGCTGCGGATAGTAGCAGTCACACCGCAGCACAAGGCCGTGTGCCGGTGCAAAAAGCACAACCGCAGGAGACATATTCGTGAAGCACAAGCAATGGCTGGCGGCCGCTGGCTGGGCCGCCCTGGGAAGTTCTGCCTGGGCCCAGAGCAGCGTGGAAATCTTCGGCGTCATGGACGTCCACCTCAACAGCGCCAAGTCGGGCCCCACGCGGCTGACGCGCCTGGAAGACGGCGGCAGCGCCGCCTCGCGCCTGGGTTTTCGCGGCCGGGAGGATCTCGGCGGTGGCATGTATGCCCGCTTCCTGCTCGAAGCCGGCGTCTCGGCAGACACCGGCCTCGGCACCATTCCCGGCCCCGGCTTTGCGTTCACGCGCCAGTCCTACCTGGGACTGGTCGCTCCCTGGGGCCAGGTCGATCTGGGCCGCATGTACACCCCCATGTTCAACGCCCTGTTCCGCTCCGACCCGTTCGGCATGAACTCGCTGTTCACGACCCTCAACCTGGGCTACGCGACCGATGCCCAGCCCGGCCTGAGCATGTTCGCGCCACGCGCCAACAACATGCTGCGCTACCGCACGCCCGACGCCTCGCCGCTGCTCGTGGACCTGGCCTACGCCTTCGGCGAAACGCCCTCGCCCAACAGCAACAACGGCCAGATCTACGGCGGCACCGTCGCCTGGAACCACAAGGACTTCTTCATCGGCTACAGCTTCCAGAACGCCGTGGCCGGCAGCCCCGCGGCACCCGTCGCTTCGCCCCGCACCAGCCGCTTCCAGACCTTGGTCGGCAGCTGGCAAGCCCTGCCCACGCTGCGCCTGGGTGCCAGCTACAGCTCCGCCAGCGTCAACCAGCCCGGCACGCGCGACTCCCACCTCGCCCAGGTCGGGGCCACCTGGAACGTCGCCTCCAACGACCGGCTGCTGTTTTCCGTGGCGCGCCGCAGCGTCGAAGGATCCGACCGCAAGCAGACGGCCTGGACGCTGGGCTACGACCATGACCTGAGCAAGCGCACCATGCTGTATGCGCGCTGGCTGCAGTCGAGCAATGCGGGAGGCTCGGGCGTGAGCATCGCCAACGTGCCCGTGATCGCCAACAGCGGCAACGGCGTGCGCTCCGTGGCCCTGGGCGTGCGCCACAACTTCTGATGGAAACGCAGATGCAGGAATCTCCGGACTTCGACTTCGCGGGGCTAGACGCACTGTTTGCGCCCCGCTCGATTGCCATCGTCGGCGCCACCGATTCGGTGGAGCGCATCGGCGGCATTCCGCTCGACTATCTGCTGCGCTTCGGCTACACGGGCCGGCTGCATGCGGTCAACCCGCGTGCCGCCACGGTGCAGGGCCTGCCCGCGCATGCCCGGCTGACCGATATCGGCGAGCCCGTGGACCTGGCCATCGTGGCCGTGCCGCAGGCCCATGTGGCCGCCGTGCTCGAGGATGCGGCCGCGGCCCGCGTGCGCTCCATGGTGCTGTTTTCCTCCGGCTTTGCCGAGATCGGCGCCGAGGGCGCGGCCGCCCAGCAGGCTCTGCAAAAACGCGCCCGCGAGGCCGGCATACGCCTCATAGGCCCCAACTGCCTGGGCTTCATGCGGCCCGGACACCAGACCTATGCCACGTTCTCGCCCGCGCCCAACGCGGGCCGGGTCCGGCCCGGGCGCATCGGCCTGGTCAGCCAGTCGGGCGCCTTCGGTGCGTATGCCTACAGCCTGGCGCGCGAGCGCGGCCTGGGCCTGTCGCTGTGGGCCACCACCGGCAACGAGGCCGACGTGCAGCTGGCCGACGGCCTGGCCTGGCTGGCGCGGGACCCGGAGACCGATGTCATCATGGCCTACATGGAAGGCTGCCGCGACGGCGAGCGGCTGCGCGCGGCGCTGGCCCTGGCGCGCGAGCGCGGCAAGCCGGTGGTCATGTTCAAGGTGGGCACCAGCGAACTCGGCGCCGCGGCCGCGGCCTCGCATACCGCCTCGCTGGCCGGCAACGACGCCGTCTATGACGCCGTGTTCCGCCGCTATGGCGTGCTGCGGGCCCATACCATCAGCGATTTCTTCGCGCTGGCGGCCAGCGCGGCCATCGCGCCCCGTCCGCGCAACCGCTCCATCGGCATTCTCACCGTCTCGGGCGGCGTGGGCGCCCTGATGGCCGACGATGCCAGCGCTGCGGGGCTGGACGTGCAGGCCCTGTCCGAAGCCGCCCAGCGCCAGCTGCGCGAATGGGTGCCCTTTGCCGCGCCGCGCAATCCCGTGGACATCACGGGCCAGGTCACCAACGACATCTCGCTGCTGGAGCGCAGCGCCGAGCTGATGATGCAGGACAGGAACTTCGCCAGCTGGCTGGGCTTCTTTGCCGCCGGCGGCCTGTCCGATGCATTCTGGGCCGTGCTGCGCGCCCTGGTGGAGAAGCTGCGCGCCGCCCACCCCGACACGCTGCTGGCCATCTGCACGCTGTGCTCCGACGCGCGCCGCGCCGAGCTGGAGGCGCTGGGCTGCCTGGTGTTCTCCGACCCCAGTGCGGCCATACGCTGCATTGGCGCCCTGGCCTCGCTTCCCCCCCCCTGCCGGGCAAGGCGGCGCCGCGCCGGCACCGGCAGCAGCGGCCGGGCCGGCGGTGCGTCTTGCGCCGGGCGGGCTGTCCGAGGCGCAAAGCATGGCGCTGCTGGCCGAGGCCGGCGTGCCCGTGGTGCCCCACCAGCGGGTGCAGACAGCGCAGCAGGCAGCCGATGCGGTCCAGGCGCTGGGCGGAGCGATTGCCCTGAAGGTGGCAAGCGCCGATATCGCGCACAAGTCCGAAGCCGGCGGCGTGGCCCTGGACCTGCGCACCGCAGGCGATGCACGCGCGGCCTTCGAGCGGATCGTGGCCAGCGCGCGCCAGGCATGCCCCGGCGCGCGCCTGGAAGGCGCGCTGGCGGCCCGCATGGTGCACGGTGGCGTGGAATGCATCGCGGGCGTGCACCGCGATCCGGTCTTCGGCCCGGTGCTGATGTTCGGCCTGGGCGGCATCCATGTCGAGATCCTGCGCGATGTCTCCCTGCGCGTGCTGCCCGTCACGCGGGAAGACGCGCTGGCCATGGTGCGGGAGCTGCGCACCTTTCCCATCCTGGCCGGTGCGCGTGGCAAGCCGCCCATGGACCTGCAGTCGCTGGCCGATGCGCTGTGCGCGCTGGCCGGCTTTGCCGAGCGCGCCGGCGACACGCTGGCCAGCGCGGAGATCAATCCGCTGATCGCCCGCCCCCGCGACCAGGGCGGCTGCGTGGCGGTCGATGCGCTGGTGATGGGCGCGCCCGTCGCCACCGCTGCCGCCACTGCCTGTACGGCGGCGGCATGACGCCTGCGCCGCTTTTCTGTCTTTTGCACGGAGGAACCGCATGACCCGTCCGAACACCTTCTCCCGGCGCGCCTGCCTGCTGCAACTGGCCAGCCTGGCCCCCGCACTGGCCCTGCCAGCGGGCGCGGCCCGCGCCCAGGAGGGCTACCCCAGCAAGCCACTGCGCATCATCGTGCAGTTCGCCGCCGGCGGCTCCGCCGACATCCTGGCGCGCACGCTGGGCGACGGCCTGTCCCGGCGCCTGGGCCAGCCCGTCATCGTGGAAAACCGCAGCGGCGCCGGCGGCATCATCGGCACCGACCATGTGGCCAAGAGCGCCCCCGACGGCTACACGCTGCTGCTGACCGTGCCCGGCCCGATTGCGGCCAACCTCGTGCTCTACAAGAAGCTGCCCTACGACCCGCGCACCGACCTGCGCATGGTCTCCGACATCGCGGGCCAGCGCACCGTCATGGTGGTGCACTCGTCGGTGCCTGCCAGGACGTTTGCCGAGCTGATAGAGCTGGCGCGCCAGGCGCCCGGCAAATACGCCATGGGCTCCTGGGGCCCGGGCACCCAGCCACACCAGATACAGGCCTTCATGGAGCGCAAATACGGCGTGCAGGTGCTGCACGCCGCCTACAAGGGCGAGAGCCCCATGGTCTCGGATCTGGTCAGCGGCATGATCCAGATGACCTCGGGCTCCATCGCCGCGCTCAAGCCCTATATCGATGCAGGCAAGGTGCGCGCGCTGGCCGTGCCCGGCACCACCCGCGCATCCGCGCTACCGCAGGTGCCCACCTTCGCCGAGCAGGGCTTCAAGGACGATGTCTACACCTTCATGGCGCCGACTTCACTGATGGTGCCGGCCAAAACGCCCGATGCCATCGTCGAGCGCCTGGGCCAGGAGGTCGCCCTGGTGGTCAGGCAGCCCGAGATGCTGCGCCGCCTGCAGGAAATGGGGGCCGACCCCATAGGCAATACGCCGGCCCAGGCGGCTGCCGCCTACCGGGCCTATCTGCCCATTGCCATCGCGCTCACCCAGTCCACGGGCGTGCAGCCGAACTGAAGCCTTGCGCCTTTCCCCCCCCTTCTTTCCAAAGGTTGATCCCATGACCCAGTCCGTCCCCTCCCTGCAGCAGGTACGCCAGACCCTGGCCCGCGCCATCGGCCAGACCGCCTTCGTCTACGGCTATCCGCTGACCGAGACCTACCGCACCTGCGCGCTGCAGACCGCGCCGCAGGCCCAGCGCCGCACGGGCAGCTCCACCGGCTCGGACGTGCGCGCGCCGATGAACACGCTGCACCATGCGCCGCGGCCATCGACCCATGAGGACCGCGACGTGGTGACACCGGCCAACGACCTGCTGTACTCCATGGCCTGGCTGAACCTGGAAGGCGGCCCCATGCTGCTCACCGTTCCCTCCTCGGCCAAGCATCCGGGGCGCTATTTCGTGCTGCCCCTGTACGACGCCTATACCGAGAATTTCGAGAACCTGGGTCCGCGCAACTGCGCGCCCGAAGGCGAGACCGTGGTGCTGGTCGGCCCCGGCGGCCAGGTGCCGGCATCGCTGGCCGGGCTGCGCGTGGTGCGCTGCCCCACCCACCTCGTCTGGCTGATCGGCCGCATCCTCGCGGGCGATGAAAGCGACTGGCCCGCGGCCCGCGCGCTGCAGTCGGAAATCCGCCTGGAGCCCGCGCCCGGCACGGCGCCCCATGGGCGCCCCGCCGCCATCGCGCACTGGTGCGGCGAACCCGTGGACGCCATGGCCGCCGCCTTCGAGAACGGCGAGCCGGCCGCCCAGGTGGCGCCGCGCTTTTTCACCAATCTCTGCCAGGCACTGGCCGAGGCACCGGGCCGCATCGAAGACCGCGGGCTGGTGGCCTGGCTGGGCCAGGCCGGCCTGGTGCCCGGCATGCCTTTTTCCTGGGAGGCGCTGGACGAGCCCACGCGCGCCGGCCTCATCGAAGGCTTTGCCGACGGTGTGCAGACGGTGGCCGCCATGGGCAGCAACCGTCGCCCCAAACCCTGGACCATGACGGCCAGTACCGGCCGCTACGGCAGCCACTACCTGATCCGCGCGCGCACCGCCTACCTGGGCCTGGGCGCGCTGGCCACGACCGAGGCCATCTATGCTGCTTCGCACTACGATGCGGCCCTGGAGCCGCTCGACGGCCGGCAACGCTATGTGATGCGCTTCGACGCCGGCGACCTGCCGCCGGCCGATGCCTTCTGGTCCGTCACGCTCTACGACAGCGACCGCTTCCTCTACCCCAACGAGATCAGGCGCCATGCCATCGGCGACCGTACGCCGGGCCTGCGGTACGGCGCCGACGGCAGCCTGGAGATAACGATCGGCCACCAGCGCCCGGCCGACACCGCCAACTGGCTGCCCGCGCCCGCAGGGCGCTTCTACCTCATCCTGCGCATGTACTACCCGCGCGACGGCGTGCAAAGCTGGCGCATCCCGGCCCTGCAGGCGCAGGCGGTGCACGCATGACCGCCGTGGCTGCCACCGCCCCTGCCACAGGCGCCGGGCTGCAGGCCCTGGCCGAAGAGGCCGTGACCTGGGCCTATCCGCTCTACGAGATGCGCCGCATGCGCGCGGCCACCTCGCCCCGACGCACCGAGGCCGGCCAGGCTGCGCCCGAAGGCATGCGCTGGTGCAATCTGTTCACCCACGCGCGCCAGCTGCTGCGCGCCGGCACCAGCCGCGTGGTCACGCCCAACAACGACACGCTCTACACCAATGCCTGGCTGGACCTGGGCGCCGGGCCGCTGGTCATCGACGTGCCCGATACCGCCGGACGCTACTACGTGCTGGGCCTGCTGGACTTCTACACCAACCCCTTCGCCCACATCGGCCCGCGCCTGACCGGCACGCAGGCCCGCTCCTTCCTGGTCACTGCGCCGGGCTGGACTGGCACGCTGCCCGCGGGCTTCGAGGCGCCGGGCGCGCATATCCAGGCGCCCACGCGCTGGCTCTGGGTCATAGGCCGCATCCTGGTGGACGGTCCCCATGACCTCGCGGCCGTGCATGCGCTGCAGAACGGCTTCAGCGTGGCCCCTCTGGCCGACTGGCTGGCCGGCCAGGCGGGAGTCGCGCCCGCGCCCCGGGCCTTTGCACCGGACTGCGACCCGCAGGCCCCGGCCACGGCCGCCCACTTCGCCGCCCAGGTCAACGCCGCGCTGCGCGAGAACCCGCCGCCCGCGACGCAGCGCGAACTGGTGGAGCGCTTTGCGGCCGTGGGCCTGGGCAGTGGCTGCACCGCACTGGATGACGGACAGGCACGGGCGCTGCAGCAGGCGCTGGATGCGGTGCTGCCGCGGCTGCGCAACGCGCAGTCGGGCACGACCCAGCCCTCGGGCTGGGTGCTGCCGCCGCTGGTGCTGGACGGTTTTGGCAGCGACTATCTCACCCGGGCCCAGGTGGCGCTCAAGTACATCGGCATGCTGGACGGGCGCGAAGCCGTCTACCCCATGGCCTGGACCGATGCGCAAGGCCGGCCGCTGCACGGCGGCGCGCGCTACCGCCTGCGCTTTGCGCCCGAACAGCTGCCGCCCGTGCAGGCATTCTGGTCGGTCACGATGTACGACGCACGCAACTACATGCTGGTGGACAACCCCGTGGACCGCTATGCGATCGGCGACCGCACGCCGGGGCTGCACCGCGATGCCGACGGCGGCCTGACCCTGCACATCCAGCACGCGCGGCCCGAAGGCGAGGCCGCGCAGGCCAACTGGCTGCCCGCGCCGCAGGGCGATTTCTACCTGTGCCTGCGCGCCTATCTGCCGCGCCCCGAACTGCTGGACGGGCGCCATGCGCTGCCGCCGCTGCAGCGTCTGGACAACGACAAGGAGACATGAGATGAACGGCAAAGACGACGACAAGCCCTTTTTGCTCGTGGGCACGGGCAGCGAGACCGTGGCCCCGGGGCTGCACATACTGCGCGGCCAGGGCCAGTCCTTCGTGGCCGAGACCGATGCCGGCCTCGTGGTCATCGACGCCGGCCCCGGCGGCTCGGTGACCCAGGGCATGATCGAGAGCCTGCGCCAGCTCAGCGACGCCCCCGTGCATGCGCTGTGCTACAGCCACGGCCACATCGGCTACAACGCCGGTGTGCCGCAGTGGCTCGAGCATGCGCGCCAGCGCGGCGAGCCCGCGCCGCGCATCATCGCCCACCGCAACGTGCCGCGCCGCCATGCGCGCTACCGCGAAACCCATGCGCTGCAGCACCGCATGGCCGAAGTGCAGTTCAACCGCTCGCCCGGCTTCTTCGAGCACCGGCTCACCATGCACGAGCCCACCGAGACCTTCGACGAGCGCCTGGCCATCGGCAGCGGCGAGCAGCGCATCGAGCTGCTCTGGGCCCCGTCGGAAACCGACGACGCCATCGCGCTGTGGAGCCCCGCGCAGCGCGTGCTCTACGGCGGCGCGGCGCTGCTGGACTCCATCCCCAACATCGGCACGCCGTTCCGCACCCTGCGCGATACCGTGCGCTGGGCCGGCACGCTGGAGGCCCTGGCTGCGCTCGGGCCCCGCATCGCCGTGCGCGAATTCGGCCCCGTGATCGAAGGCGAGAATCAGGTGCGGCAGGTGCTGACGCATACGGCCCGCGCGCTGCGCTGGCTGCGCGCCGAAGTCGTGCGGCTGATGAACGAAGGCCTGAACGAGCAGCAGGTGCTGGCCCGCATGCACTATCCCGAGGAACTGTTCGGCGTGCCCTGGATGAAGCCCACCTATGGCGACCCCAGCTACATCGTGCGCGACATCTACCGCTCCGAAAACGGCTGGTGGGACCGCAACCCGACCACGCTGCACCCCGAGCCGCCCGAAGCCGTGGGCGCTGCCGTGGCCGAGGCCATTGCCGACAAGCCCGCCGTCATCGCCAGTGCCCGGGCGCTGGCCGACGCCGGCCGCTGGCAGCTGGCGCTGCACGTCATCGACCTGCTGGCCACGGCCCACGGCGATGCGCCCGAGATCGCGCAGGCGCGCGCGCTCAAGGTCGCCTGGCTGCGCGAGCGCGCCACGCAGGTTGCCAGCTACGTCTCGCGCAATCTCTACAAGGTCAGCGCCGACATGATCGAACAGGGCACGCAGGGCCGGTTCGGCATCCGCTAGCGGCGCGCCGCCGGAGCCGGCGGCCGCAATGAATAACGCCCCTGCTGCGGGGCAGCGAAAAGCGTGTGACCCCATTTCCCAGGAGAACATCCATGATCGAGCAACTGCACTGCCTGCGCCGGGCCCTGGCCCTGGCAGCCGCCCTGGCATCCGCCACCGGCATTGCCCACGCGCAAAGCACCGCCGACTATCCCAACCGGCCCGTAACGCTGGTCGTGCCCACGGCCGCCGCCGGCGGCACCGACACCATTGCGCGCCTGTTCGCCGACGCGCTGGGCAAGGCCATGAAGCAGCCCTTCGTCGTGGACAACCGGCCCGGCGCCAACGGCATCATCGGCGTCGAATACGTGGCCAAGGGACCGGCCGACGGCTACCGGCTGCTGTTCACCTATGCGGCCTCCATGGTGGTCAATCCCAGCCTCTACCGCAAGCTGCCCTATGACCCGCTCAAGGATTTCGCGCCCGTCGCGCAGATCGGCCGCGGCGGCAACCTGCTGCTGGTCAGGAAAAACCTGCCGGTCAACACGCTGAAGGAATTCGTGGCCTATGCCAAAGCCCACCCCAACGAACTCAACTACTGCTCCTGGGGCCTGGGTTCGGGCGGCCACCTGACCATGGAGAGCCTCAAGAAGCAGGCCGGCATCAGCCTGACCCACATACCGTACAAGGGCTCCAGCCCATGCGTGCAGGACATCATGGGCGGCCAGGTGGATGCGGGCTTCGGCGACACCGCCACCACCGTGGAACTCGTGAAGGCCGGCCGCGTGAAGGCGCTGGCGCACAGCAGCTCCGGGCGCCTGCCGTCCCTGCCCGACGTGCCCTCCATGACCGAGGCCGGCTACCCGTTCAAGAACTATTCGTGGTACGGCATTTTCGCGCCGGCCAAGACGCCGCCGGCCATCATTGCGCGGCTCAACGAACAGGTGCTGCGCGCGCTCCAGGAGCCGGCGCTGGCGCAGCGCATGCGCGAACTCAACTTTCCCGACCTGCCGCTGACCACGCCGCAGCAGTTCACGCAAACCATGCGCCAGGACCTGGAAGACTGGAGCCGGCTCGTCAAGGACACGGGCGTGCAGCTGGACTGAATGCCGGCAGCTCCTGAAAGAAGAGCAGCTTGCGCCATACACACAAGGGCTTCAATATAGAAAAGTTCCGAATCCTTTGGCAGACAGGCGCTGGCAGCTCTTCTTTTCAATGTGCCAGCCCAAAAAAAGGCGCTCCGGGGAGCGCCTTTTTTGCGGGTGCCGGCAGCATCAATGCTGCAGGATCTTGTTGAGGAATTCCTTGGTGCGCGGCTGGCGGTTCTCGGGATGGCCGAAGAACTCGTCCTTGGTGCAGTCCTCGAGGATCTTGCCGCCCACATCCATGAAGATCACGCGGCTGGCCACCTTGCGCGCAAAGCCCATTTCGTGGGTCACGCACATCATGGTCATGCCTTCGTTGGCCAGGCCGATCATCACGTCCAGCACTTCGCCCACCATCTCGGGGTCCAGCGCCGAGGTCGGCTCGTCGAACAGCATCACGATGGGGTCCATGGACAGCGCGCGCGCAATGGCCACGCGCTGCTGCTGGCCGCCCGAGAGCTGGCCCGGGAACTTGTCCTTGTGCGCGGTCAGGCCCACGCGGTCGAGCATCTTCAGGCCGCGCTTCTTGGCGTCGTCCGCGTTGCGGCCCAGCACCTTCATCTGCGCGATCGTCAGGTTCTCCGTCACCGACAGGTGGGGGAACAGCTCGAAATGCTGGAACACCATGCCCACGCGGCTGCGCAGCTTGGGCAGGTTGGTCTTGGGATCGTGCACGGCCACGCCGTCGACGAAGATCTCGCCCTTCTGGAAAGGCTCCAGCGCGTTGATCGTCTTGATCAGCGTGGACTTGCCCGAGCCCGAAGGGCCGCAGACCACGACCACCTCACCCTTGTTGATGTTGGTGGAGCAATCGGTCAGCACCTGGAAGCTGCCGTACCACTTGGAAACGTTCTTGAGTTCAATCATTGCAATTCCTCAAACGGAAGCAGGCTTAACGGATGATGGCGATCTTCTTGTGCAGGCGCTTGACGAACCACGACAGCGCATAGCAGATCACGAAGTAGGTCACGGCGGCCGTGAGGTAGGACTCCACGGGACGGCCGTAGTTCTTGCCGGCGATGTCGAAGCCCTTGAGCATGTCGTAGGCGCCGATGGCGTAGACCAGCGAGGTGTCCTGGAACAGGATGATGGTCTGCGTCAGCAGCACGGGCAGCATGTTGCGGAAGGCCTGGGGCAGCACCACCAGACGCATGTTCTGGCCGTAGGTCATGCCCAGCGCCTGGCCCGCGAAGACCTGGCCGCGCGGAATCGACTGGATGCCCGCGCGCATGATCTCGGAGAAGTAGGCCGCCTCGAACGCCACGAAGGTGACGATGGCCGAAGTCTCCGCGCCGATGGGCTCGCCGATGATCATCGGCACCAGCAGGAAGAACCACAGGATCACCATCACCAGCGGAATCGAACGCATGCCGTTGACATAGATGGTGGCCGGCAGGTCCAGCCACTTCTTGCCCGACAGGCGCATCAGCGCCAGCAGCGTGCCGAAGAAGATGCCGCCCAGCGTGGCGATCACGGTCAGCAGAACGCTGTACTTGAAGCCCTTCCAGACATAGTTGCTGAACAGGTCCCAGGAAAAGAATGACCAATCGAGATGCAGATCCATTTTCAGTGACCTCCACCGCTGGCTGCGATCAGACCGGGAACCCGCGAGCGCTTTTCAATGAACGCCATGATGCGGTTGATGACAAGGGCAGAAATCACATAGAGGGCCGTCACGGCGAGATAGACCTCGACGCCTCGCGCGGTTTCCTCCTGTGCCTGCATGGCAAACATGGTGAGTTCGGCCACCGAGACGGCGAACGCCACCGACGAATTCTTGAACACGTTCATCGACTCGCTGGTCAGCGGCGGGATGATGATGCGAAACGCCATGGGCAGCAGCACATAGCGGTAGGTCTGGAACGTGGTAAAGCCCATGGCCATGCCCGCATAGCGCTGGCCGCGCGGCAGGGCCTGGATGCCCGAGCGCACCTGCTCGGCGATACGCGCCGAGGTGAACAGCCCGATGGCGAAGACCACGAGCACGAAGGCATCGAGCTTCTTGAGCGCCGGGAAGATCGACGGGATCACGTGGTACCAGACGAAGATCTGCACCAGCAGCGGAATATTGCGGAACAGTTCGACCCAGGCATTGCCCAGCCGCACGATCCATGGACGGTCCGGCAACGTGCGCAGCGTGCCGACGATGGCGCCCAGCACGAGCGCCACCAGCAATGACAACAGCGATACGGAGACCGTCCACCCCCAGGCGGACAGCATCCAGTCCAGGTAGGTGGTGTCGCCGTTCTTTCCAAAACAGCTTTGCCCGACCTCTTGGGTAATGGTGTCCTGGCAAAACACCTGCCAATCCCAACTCATACGAGCACCTCATTCATCTTTACGGGAGATGCACGGGCGCCGGAGCTGTCCGGCACCCTGCAACAAAAACGCCCCTTCAACAACGGCCGAAGGGGCGCGACCTATTGCCAGGACCTATCAGTCCACCTTGTACTCTTCCATGGGCTTGTCGTTGGGATGCGCCCAGGCTTCCTTGGTGGCGGCCGACAGAGGCAGGCCGATCTTCACGTTGTTCGGGGGAATCGGCTGCATGAACCACTTGTCGTACAGCTTGGCCAGCGAGCCGTCCTTGATCTGGCGCACGATGGAGTCGTCCACGGCCTTCTTGAAGGCGGGGTCATCCTTGCGCATCATGCAGGCGATGGGCTCCACCGACAGCACTTCGCCCACGATCTTGTAATCGCTGGGGTTCTTGGACTTGGAGATGTTGGCGGCCAGGATGGAGCCGTCCATGATGAAGGCGTCGGCACGGCCGGTTTCCAGCATCAGGAAGCTGTCGGCGTGGTCCTTGCCCATGACTTCCTTGAAGGTCAGGCCGTCGGCGCGCTTGTTCTTGCGCAGGGTCTGCACGGAGGTCGTGCCCGTGGTGGTCACCAGCGTCTTGCCGTTGAGGTCCTTGATGCTGTTGATGCCGGAATTGGCACGGGTGGCGATGCGCACCTCTTCCACGTAGGTGGTGTAGGCGAAGGCGGCATCCTTCTGGCGGGACAGGTTGTTGGTGGTGGAGCCGCACTCGATGTCCACGGTACCGTTCTGCACCAGGGGAATGCGGTTCTGCGAGGTCACGGGCTGGTACTTGATTTCCAGCTTGGCCAGGCCCAGCTGCTTCTGGATGTCATGCAGGATGCGCTCGCCCATCTCGGTATGGAAGCCCACGTACTTGCCGTTGCCCAGCGTATAGCCAAGGCCCGAGGATTCGCGCACACCGAAAGTCACGCTGCCGGTGGACTTGATCTTGGCCAGTGTGTCATTGGCCTGGGCAAACACGCTGCCGGCTGCCAGAGCCGTCACGGCGATGGCCAACAAATGCTTCTTCATACGGATCTCCTGATGGTAAGGATGTAAAACGTTCTGTTATTCGACAACGGACTGCCTTGTGGGCGAACGTCACCGTGGCGAATGAACTGCTGACATTGTGCAGTCTTGCAGGCGACAGCACCGCAATCGCGTCTAGGATTTCCCCTAGGTCTCCCCCTCGATGCGAACACCTGTTATGCCGTCTGCACCGACCCTGTCAACCACAGATTCTGCTATCAATTCTGCTAGCGAGGTGCGAACTCTAATGCTTTCACCGGTGAAATAGCCAATGCCGATGATAAAAGGCCTTATGCACAACTTGCATATTAAGTATTAACCCTAGGCATAACATCGCAACAAATTCCCGTCCGTTCCCTCGGGGGAGCCCCCAAAGAAACAAGGGCCCTCGGGCCCCTGCTTGTGGTTGGCGATGCATGCAGCCGGTCAGGCGGCCTTGGAGTCGCCCGTAGCGCTGGCCCCCTGCTCCTTGAGGAAGTTCCACAGCGCCGCAGCACCGCCCTGCGGTGCATCGCCCGTGGGCTTTTCGCGATAGGCACGCACCTCCATGTCCATCTTGAAGCCCGTCATGCCCTCGGGCACGGCGCTCACGAGGCGGCCGCTTTCCAGCTCGCCGCGCACGGCGCTGTAGGGCAGAAAGGCCACGCCATGGCCTTCGAGCACCATGGCCTTCAGGCCTTCGGCCATGTCGGTCTCGTACACGCGCTCCAGATGCACGGCCTCCGCAGCTTCCTTGAGGATGAGCTCGGTCACGCGGCCCAGATAGGCGCCCGCCGCATAGCCCAGATAGGGCAGGGGCTGGCCCTGGCGGCCCGGCAGCTTGTAGATGGGCTGGCCGTCTGCATCGGGCTTGGAATACGGCGCCAGCACCTCCAGCCCCAGGCTCACCATTTCATAGCGTGCAGGGTCCAGCTGGAAAGGCTGGGACGGATGGTAATAGGCAATCAGCAGGTCGCAGCCGCCTTCGACCAGGCGCATCACCGCGTCATGCACGTTGAGCGCGAACAGGCGGCTGCGGAACGAGCCGAACTTCTCGTGCACGGCCGACACCCAGGTGGGGAAGAACGTGAAGGCCAGCGTGTGCGGCACCGCGAAGCCCACCATGCCCTTGCCCGCGCTGACATGGGCGCGCAGCATGCTGCGCGTGCTCTGCAGCGACTGCAGCATCTCCAGCGCCTGTTCGTACATGGTCTTGCCCGCGGGCGTCAGGCGCGTGGGGTAAGAGCTTCTGTCGACCAGGTCCGTGCCGGCCCAGGCCTCCAGCGCCTGGATGCGGCGCGAGAACGCAGGCTGCGTCACATGGCGCAACTGGGCCGAGCGGCTGAAACTGCGCGTTTCGGCCAGGCTGACGAAATCTTCAAGCCATTTGGTTTCCATGGCCGCCATTATCCGCCCAGCTTCGGCCGCCGGCGGAGCCGGCCCGGGGTTCGGGCGCGCTATTTCGGTCCGCCGCCTGCCGTTTCCTTTGCTGCGCACGCCCGCGCCGCGGCAGCTAAGGGAAATGCCTGCGCCATACCCGCAGACGCTGCACTTGGATACCTTGATAATATTTATGTACATCTACCCGATGTTTCTCCACTCCACACCTCACGGTGCACAACGCCGCGGCGGTAGAGGGACTGCATTTGCCCATGTGTGTTTTTCTGACTTCCCGCGTCCATGTCCTCCACTCCACCCGAGACCGACGGTGCTGCCGACCCAGGCACGCACCCGGATGAGCCCCGCTCGCTGCGCATCGAAGACTGGCTCACGGTGATCATCATGGCCGCCCTGGCCCTGATCACCTTTGCCAACGTGCTGGTGCGCTACTTCACCAATTCCTCGTTTGCCTGGACCGAAGAGATTTCGGTCTTCCTGATGATTCTGCTGGCCCTGGTGGCCGGCTCGGCCGCGGTCGCGCGCGACCAGCACATCCGCATCGAATTCTTTTCCGACAGCGGCCCGGCCGCGCGCCGCAAGGCGCTGGCGCGCTTCGGCTCGCTGATGGTGGCGCTGCTGTTCGCGCTGATCGCCGTGCTCAGCGTGCGCGTGGTCTGGGACGATTTCCGCTTCGAGGAAACCTCGCCCGGCATCGGCGTGCCGCAGTGGTGGTATTCGGTCTGGCTGCCCGTGGTCTCGGCGCTGATCACGGCGCGCGCCATCGGCCTGTTCATCCGCCAGGGCCGGCCCGGCGCCTTCCCCGAAACGCCCGTGGAAAAAGACCACAGCAAGGAGATCGCATGATTGCCACCTTGCTGTTCGTCGCCTTCCTGGGCCTGATGTTCGTGGGCGTGCCCATCGGCGCGGCCCTGGGCCTGGCCGGCGCCGCTGCGATTGCGCTGGCCAATGCCGATGCCCAGTGGTTCGGCCTGCTGGCCGTGCCGCAGAACTTCTATGCCGGCCTGGGCAAGTACCCGCTGCTGGCCATTCCCATGTTCGTGCTCGTGGGCTCCATCTTCGACCGCTCGGGCGTGGCGCTGCGCCTGGTGAACTTTGCCGTGGCCATCGTGGGCCGCGGCCCCGGCATGCTGCCGCTGGTGGCGATTGCCGTGGCCATGTTCCTGGGCGGCATCTCGGGCTCGGGCCCGGCCAATGCGGCAGCCGTGGGCGGCGTGATGATCGCGGCCATGAGCCGCGCGGGCTACCCGAAGAGCTTCTCGGCCAGCGTGGTGGGCGCGGCCGCGGCCACCGACATCCTGATTCCGCCTTCCGTGGCCTTCATCATCTATTCGGTGCTGGTGCCAGGCGCCTCGGTGCCCGCGCTGTTCGCGGCCGGCATGGTGCCCGGCGTGCTGGCCGGCATCGCGCTTATCGTGCCCGCCGTGTGGATGGCCCGCAAGCACAGGATGGGTGCGCTCGAAGCCTCGCTGCCGCGCCCGCCGTTCTGGAAGAGCTTCAAGGAAGCCGCC
Organism: Comamonas sp. w2-DMI; assembly: GCF_040187735.1. Lineage (NCBI taxonomy): Bacteria > Pseudomonadati > Pseudomonadota > Betaproteobacteria > Burkholderiales > Comamonadaceae > Comamonas > Comamonas sp. w2-DMI. The sequence goes on from NZ_JBANEL010000004.1 coordinate 35,806, forward strand.
TGGGGCCTGGCCGCGCCGGTGCTGATCCTGGGCGGCATGCGCATGGGCTGGTTCACGCCCACCGAGGCCGCCGTGGTCGCCGTGTTCTACGGCCTGTTCGTGGGCATGTGCATCCACCGCACGATCAGGGTGCGCGACCTGTTCACCATCCTGCGCGAAGCGGGCGAGCTGTCGGCCGTGATCCTGCTGGTGGTGTCGCTGGCCGGCATCTTCGCCTTCTCGCTTTCCACACTGGGCGTGATCGATCCGGTGGCCAACGCCATCGTCAACTCGGGCCTGGGCGAATGGGGCGTGATGGCGCTGCTGATCCTGCTGCTGATCACCGTGGGCATGTTCCTGGACGGCATCTCCATCTTCCTGATCTTCGTGCCGCTGCTGCTGCCCATCATGAACCACTACCACTGGGATCCCGTGTGGTTCGGCGTCATCCTCACGCTCAAGGTGGCGCTGGGCCAGTTCACGCCGCCGCTGGCCGTGAACCTGATGGTCAGCTGCCGCATCGCCGGCGTGCGCATGGAGTCCACCGTGCGCTGGGTCGGCTGGATGCTGCTGGCCATGTTCCTGGTCATGATCGCCGTGATCGCCTTCCCGCAGCTGGCGCTGTGGCTTCCGGCGAAACTTGGCTATTAACCCCCGGAGCGGCTTTGCCGCTTCCCCCTTCTCCCGCTTCGCAGGAAAAGGGGAACGACACCCGCGCGGCGGGGCGGCGCGGCCGGCCCAGACCATTGCGCGGTGTCCCCGGCTTGGGCTCTGCCCGCCACCTGGCTGCGCATCCCGCCTGCGCATCCGATCATTTTTTAACTGGAGACACAACCCATGAAACTGCGTACCTTCCTCACCACCGCCGTAGCCGCTGCTGCAGCCCTGGCCTTCTCCGCGCCTTCGGCCATGGCCGACACCAAGTACAAGAGCGAATACCGCATGTCCCTGGTGCTGGGCACGGCCTTCCCCTGGGGCAAGGGCGGCGAGCTGTGGGCCGACAAGGTGCGCGAGCGCACCCAGGGCCGCATCAACATCAAGCTCTACCCCGGCACCTCCCTCGTGCAGGGCGACCAGACGCGCGAGTTCTCCGCGCTGCGCCAGGGCGTGATCGACATGGCCGTGGGCTCGACCATCAACTGGTCGCCCCAGGTCAAGTCGCTGAACCTGTTCTCCATGCCCTTCCTGTTTCCCGACTTCAAGGCCGTGGACGCGGTGACGCAGGGCGAAGTCGGCCAGGAAATCTTCAAGACCCTGGAAAAAGGCGGCGTGGTGCCGCTGGCCTGGGGCGAAAACGGCTACCGCGAAATCTCCAACTCCAAGCATCCCATCAAGACGCCCGCCGACCTCAAGGGCATGAAGATCCGCGTCGTGGGCTCGCCCCTGTTCCTGGACACCTTCACGGCCCTGGGCGCCAACCCCACGCAGATGAGCTGGGCCGACGCCCAGCCCGCCATGGCCAGCGGCGCCGTGGACGGCCAGGAAAACCCCGTCTCGGTCTACATGGCGGCCAAGCTGCAGTCCGTGGGTCAGAAGTACATGACCATGTGGGGCTACATGAACGATCCGCTGATCTTCGTGGTCAACAAGGACATCTGGAACAGCTGGACCAAGGAAGACCAGGCCATCGTGCGCCAGGCCGCGCTCGATGCCGCCAAGGAAGAGATCGCCATCGCGCGCAAGGGCCTGGTCGAGGCCGACAAGCCCCTGCTCAAGGACCTGGCCGGCCTGGGCGTGACCGTGACCACGCCCAATGCCGCCGAGCGCGAAGCCTTCGTCAAGGCCACCCGCCCGGTCTACGACAAGTGGAAGAGCCAGATCGGCGCGCCCCTGGTGGACAAGGCTGAAAAAGCCATTGCGGCCAGCCAGAAGTAAACCAGGCCAGCGCTCACACAAAATCCCCGCCGGAACTCTCTGCGTGGGGATTTTTTTTATTCGTCCGCAGAATCTAGCAGCATGCGGGTCGCCATCTCGCACAGCAATTCCTCGAGCACGCCCGAAGCGATCAATGGCGAGCCCTCCAGCGCAGCAAAGCGCACCGTGCCAAGCACGGCGCGCGTGGCGACATAAAGGCGCGCATAGGACAGCGACGGGCCGCCCCAGCGCTGCAGATGGGCGGCCATGCGCTCGGCGGTCTCGCGCATGGACAGCGCAATGCGCCCGTCCTCATCCTGGTGCCAGGCAAATTGCGCCAGCTTGCGCTGCGCCGGCGTGCGCCCCGCAAAGCCGGTGACGATGCGCGCGACCACCCCCCTGGCCACCTCAGCGGCAGGCAACTTCTCACGCGAGGCCTGGTCCAGCCAAGCTTCGATGGCAACGACGGCTTCGCGCCGCAGTCCATCCACCAGCGCATGGCAGACCGCCTGCTTGTCCGGGAAATACTGGTAAAGCGTACCTACGGAAACCCCGGCATGCTCGGCAATGTAGTTGGTCGTGAGAGCTGCCTCGCCTTCCTTGACCAGAATCTGAGCCGTGGCCTGCAAAATGATGGCTACCGTACGTTGAGAACGAACCTGCACGGGCTGTCTTCTATTGGAAGACGCCGGTGTTCTGGAAGAGGTGGAGCGCATATGGCAAAACCTGAGCTCAAGACGAGTTTTCGAGCACGAGTTTAGCGACTACAGTGCCATCCACCGCCTTGCTCCAACCGCGCCATGCCAAACCCGCCTCCCCACAACGGATCAGATGAGGTCCGCCTATGAACTGGCCCGCCATACTGATCGCACTCGCCGGCTTGCTGATGGCGGCGCTGGGCAGCATCCACCTGCTCTACACGCTGCGCGGCCAGCGCCTGGATCCCGTCGATCACACACTGATCGCGGCCATGCGCCGCACACCCATGCACATCACGCGCGAAACCGATATGTGGCGCGCATGGCTGGGCTTCAATGCCAGCCATAGCCTTGGTGTGATCGGCTTCGGCACCATGCTTGCCGGGCTGGCCGTCAGCGATGCCCAGCTTTTTTCCGACCATCCTCTGCTCGCTATCTGGGCACTGGCGATGGTGGCCGGCTATCTGTGGATAGCGCGCGTCTGCTGGTTCTCGGTGCCAAGGCGCGGACTGCTGACCGCGCTGTGCCTGCTCGCCGCCGGTCTGCTGGCCCTGCTGCTGCGTTAAACCATGCAGGAGCTCGCATGCTTCTCTTCAATGGCTGCCGCACTGCTAGATGCGGCAGCCGCTGTCGCCCACTTCGCCTGCATCTTCTGGGGCACTCGCGGGCTGCGCCTGCTGGGTGCTGGCGAGCGCATCGCAAGGCTGGCCGATGCCGGCCACTGGTATCCGCCGCTGATCTCGGCAGCCATCGGCGCCCTGCTGTCGCTGCTGGCCGCGTACGCGCTATCGGGTACCGGCCCGCTAGACCCGCTGCCCGGCCGGCATCCGGTTCTGGCGCTGGCCGGCGCTGTCTTTCTTGCCAGAGCCGCGGCCACGCACTGGCTCAGGCCCTTGTTCCAAGGCAACAGCGCCAGGTTCTGGAGAGTTTCATCGGCCATCTGCGTGGCCCTGGGCCTGCTGCAACTGACAGCGGCTCTCGGGCACTGAACCGGCGACGGAGCTAGACCGGCGAAACCAGCGGCTTGCCGTCCAGATGGTTGCGCATGTTGGCAATGAAGCGGTCCACCGAGTTCTGCACGGCCTCGGGCGACCAGCCTCCCACATGGGGCGTGAGCACCACGGCGTCCAGTTCCAGCAGTTCGGCCGGCGGCGCGGGCTCGCTCTCGTACACGTCCAGGCCCGCGCCGGCCACGCGGCCCGCACGCACGGCAGCGGCCAGCGCGGCCGTATCGACCACCGAGCCCCGCGCGATGTTGACGAGAAAGCCCTTTTCGCCCAGCGCGTCGAGCACCTCGGCATTGACCAGATGGCGCGTGCCGGCGCCGCCGGGCGTGGCCACGAGCAGCACGTCGGCCCAGGCGGCCAGGGACAGCACGTCGCCGAAGTAGCGGTAGCCGGCGCCTTCGCGCGGCTTGCGGTTGTGGTAGCCGATCTCCATGTCGAAGGCCGCGGCCCGCCGGGCGATCTTGGCGCCGATGGCGCCCAGGCCGACGATGCCCAGGCGCTTGCCCGAGACATTGGGCGGCAGCGGCAGCGCCGAGCGCCAGACACCGGCGCGCGTGGCCTTGTCCAGGCGAACCAGAGCGCGCACGGCGGCGATCATCAGGCCCACGGCATGGTCGGCCACGCATTCGTCGTTGGTGCCAGCGCCGTTGCCCACGGCAATGCCGCGCTCCCTGGCATAGGCCACGTCGATGTTCTCGTAGCCCGCGCCCATGGCGCAGACTAGGCGCAGCGCCGGCATGCGCCGCATCTGCGCGGCCGACAGGCCGGTGGCGCCGATGGTGCATACGCACTGCACGCGCGCGCCATGGGCGGCGATGGCCGCTTCCGCCTGGCCGGCCTCGGGCGCGTAGACCACTTCGAAATCGGGAAAGCTTTGCGCCATCTGTTCGAGATGGGCGGGCAGTTGAAGGTTCAGGACTAGCAGGACTGGCTTCATGGCAGGCAGGGCGCGCTGTCGCGGGGCAGCGCATTCATGGCAAAGGCCTTATTCTGGACAGGCGGCGCCAGCCCTGCGCGCGCATGGTCAAAACCCGGCCTGCGGGCTTCAGAGGTCCAGCACCAGGCGCGCGGATTTGGCGCGCGAGCAGCAGGGCAGGAACTGGTCGCCCGCCGCCTGCTCGTCCTCGGTCAGGTACATGTCGCGGTGGTCGGGCCGGCCCGAGATCACGCGCGTGAGGCAGGTGCCGCACACGCCCTGCTCGCACGAGGTCTGCACGCACACGCCAATGGCTTGCAGCGCCTTCACCACGGTCTGGTCGGGCATCACGCGCACGACCTGACCGGTGCTGGCCACTTCCACCTCGAAGCTCTCGTCGTCGGCGCGGTGCTCCACCTCGCCCGCGAAGAACTCGTAGTGCAGCTGCTCCGGCGGCCAGCCTGCGACCCTGGCGGTCTCCAGCACCGCGTCCATGAAGCCCTTGGGCCCGCAGACATACAGATGCGCGCCGGGCTGCACCGGCTGCAGCAGCGCGACCAGGTCCAGCGCGGGCTGCCCGTCCGCCTGGTCCACATGCAGGCGGGCTCTTTCGGACCAGGGCGCGGCCTCGATGGCATCGGCAAAGGCCATGCGCTCGCGCGCCCGGGCGCAATAGTGCAGCTCGAAGTCGGCGCCCTCGCGCGCCAGCTGGCGCGCCATGGACAGTATGGGCGTGATGCCTATGCCGCCGGCCAGCAGCAGATGCCTTTGCGCCTGCGCGTGCAGCGCGAAGTGGTTGCGCGGCGCGCTGATGGAAAGATTTTGACCCTGCTGCAGCTGCTCGTGCACGGCGGCCGAGCCGCCGCGCGAGGCGCTCTCGCGCAGCACGGCGATCACGTAGCGGTCGGGCTCGGCGCAATCGTTGCTCAGCGAATACTGGCGCACCAGCCCGCCCGGCAGGTGCACATCGATGTGCGAGCCCGCGCTGAAGGCGGGCAGGCTCTGGCCCGGCAGCGCCTGCAGCTCCAGGCTGCAGATGCCCTGGGCCTCGTCCTGCTTGCGCGCGATGCGCACATCGAAGGTGGTCTCGTGGTTCATTCGGATGCTCTCTGTTGTCTGTTTCAGGCTTCGCAGGCCTCGCGGGCCCGGGCGCTGGCCGCACGCAGGCGCTCGATGACGCGCCGCGCGCGATTGGGGCCCACGTCCACGTGGATGTCGACCACCGGGCGCGCGCCGAAGCGCTGCTGGTTGCGGAACTGGGCCTCGATCACCACCTTGTCTTCCTCGAAGGTGGCCGCCGTCTGGTCGATGACCAGCTGCGTCGGGTCCTCCATTCCGGGATGGGGGTTGGTGGCAATGGTCCAGAAGTAATGTGCCGAGGTCTCGGTCTCGGGCGTCACGCCGTGGAAGCCCCGCATGTGAAAGCCCTCGCGCTGCGGGTTGTCCAGGCGGTCCGTGCCTGCGTCCATAGCGCCGGTCCAGATGCGCACGTGCGATGGGTGGAACTCCACCTCCTGCCAGCGGTCGATGCGGCCCTTGAACGGCCAGGCCGCGGCATAGGTCGGCGGAGGATCGGAGTCGGGCATGTGGCGCACCACCGTGACCACGTCGCCCTGCTGCGTGACCCGGAGCTCCGCGTTCATGTGGATGCGCGCGTTGCCGCCTATGGTCTTGAGGTGGACATAGCCCAGGTGGCTCAGGTCCAGCAGGTTGTCGTGGATCAGCTGGTAGGGCGCGTCGTAGTGGTAGACGCCGCCGCCGAAGCGGTAGCGCTCGTCGCTGTGCACCGCATAGGCAGGCGGCTCGCCGGCAGGCATGGAATCGGGCGTGGCGCCCATCCAGATCCAGAGGATCTGGTCGCGCTCGCGCAGCGCGAAGGACTTCACGCAGGCCTTGGCCGGAATGCGCTCCTGGCCCGGAATCTCCAGGCAGCGCCCGCCGTGGTCGAACAGCAGACCGTGGTAGCCGCAGCGCAGGCCGCGCGCCTCCACGGCGCCGCAGGACAGCGGCAGCTCGCGGTGGCAGCAGCGGTCCTCCAGCGCCGCCACGCGGCCGTCGGCGGTGCGGAACATGACCACGGGATGGCCCAGCAGCGTGCGCGCCACGGGCACGTCCTGCAGCTCCCAGGCAAAGCCGGCCACATACCACTGGTCCAGCGGAAAGGCCGGCGCGCCGGAATGAATGGTTTGCGTCATCGCTTGTCTCCTGATGGTGGATTCCGTGGCCGCGCCTTCAGTGCGCGGCAGCCGTCGCGCCGCCGTTCTGCGGTCGGCCCGCTGCGGGGCCGGGGATGCGGTGCATCCAGACGATGGCCGCGGCGAACACGAAGGCCGCGCCATAGCTCACGTACAGCTGGCTGGGCGACCATGCGGCATCGAGCAGGCCGCCGGCGACCAGCGGCGAGACGATGGCGCCCATGCGGCCCACGCCGATGCCCCAGCCCACGCCGGTGGCGCGCACGTCGCTGCCGTAGACCACGGGTGCGATCGCATACAGGCCCGCCACGCAGCCATTGACGAAGACGCCGATCAGAAAGGCCAGCGCATACGACACCCACAGCGCGCCCGAGCTGCCGACCAGAAAGCACAGCAGCACGGCCGTGATCAGCATGAAGACCGCCAGCGCGCGGTGCACGGCAAAGCGCGCGGCCAGCAGGCCCAGCAGCGTGGCGCCCAGGATGCCGCCCAGGCTCAGCAGCACGCCGCTGGTCACGCCCTGCTCGGCCGTCAGGCCCGAGGCGGCCAGCAGCTTGGGCGTCCAGCTCATCACGAAGTAAAAGCCGAACATCACCGAGAAGAAGGACAGCCAGACCAGCACCGTGGGCCTGCGCAGCCCGGGGCTGAACAGCTGCAGCGGTCCGCGCGCACGCGCCGCGGCGCCGGGCTGGGAGGCCGATTGCACGGGCGCCGGCAGTTGCGCCAGGTCCGGCAGGCCCAGCTTGCGCATCAGACGGTTGAGCCGCTGCAGCGCCCCTTCGGGACGGCGGGCCAGCAGGAAATCCAGCGACTCCGGCAGGGCCAGCCAGGCGACCACGAGCACGGCCAGCGTGGTGCAGCCCCCGAACATGAACACCGAGCGCCAGCCATGGTGGGCCAGCAGCCAGACCGCTATGCTGCCGCCTATGCTCGCGCCCAACGCATAGCCCGTGGACTGCAGGGTGACGGCCAGGCTGCGCCAGCGCTGCGAGGCGTACTCGCTGGCGATCACATTGCTGCAGGCCAGGATGCCGCCCACGCCCAGGCCCGTGACCACACGCAGCGCGGCCAGCTGCAGCGGCGTCTGGCTCCAGGCCGAGGCCAGCATGCCCACGCCCGAGATGGCCAGGCAGGCCAGGATCAGCGGCCGGCGCCCCAGCCGGTCGGCCCAGGGCGCCAGCAGCAGCGAACCCGCGGCCATGCCGAACAGCCCGGCGCTGAGCAAAAAGCCCAGCTCGGAGCCGCTGAGCTTCCAGTGCGAGGACACCGCCGAGGCGGTGAAGGCCATGACCAGCACGTCGAAGCCGTCGATCATGTTGAGGACCATGCAGATGCCCACGACGGACCACTGGAAGCGGGTCATGGGCTGCTCGTCCAGGTGCGCGCGCAGGTCCCGGCTCATGCTGGCACCTCCGCAGGGATCGGGGCAGCGCCTTCTGGCCGGCGCCCATGGATAGGCAGTTTCATTTTTGTCTCCTGTGGTTGTTTTCATTCAGCATGCTTAATCTCATTCAGTTTACTGAATGAACATGTGCATGCATGCAGGGATTTCCCGCGCCGCAGCCGGCCGTCACGGCGGCTGGACGATGGCAGCCCTGCGTCTCGCAGGGCTGCAACCTGCCCGTGCTACAGGCTGCCTGCCGCGTCGGAGGCAGCAGCTCCCGCATCGTGCAGCTGCACGAACTTGCGCAGCAGCCGCTTGAACTCCGCCTGCTCCCCCGGCTCCAGCGCCGAAAGCATGCGCTGGTGCAGCTCGTGCACATTGGGCACAAAGGCCGCCAGCATGGCTTCGCCATCGGCCGTCAGGCTCAGGCGGCGCTGGCGCCGCGGCAGGATTTCGCGGTGAATCCAGCCCTTGCTTTCCAGCCGCGCGGCAATATCGGCCGTCGTCGAGTTGTCCAGCGCCACCAGCTTGGCCAGCGTGACCTGGTCTATGCCCGGCGACTCCTGCAGCATGCGCAGGATGGCGTATTGCACGGGCGTCACGTCCGGCCCCAGCACATCGCGGAACAGCTGCGTCGCGATCTGCTGCGCACGGCGGATCAGGTGGCCCGGCTGGTCGTAGAGGTCCAGGGAAATCTGGTCGGAGGCGGAAGATGGCATGCTGCGGCGAATCAGGGGCTATCCAAAGGAGAACCTTCAAGGTTACCGCATTCATGGACATCCTCCCTCCCCGCCGGCGGGCCGGCTAGGCCACGGCCGCCTGGCGCAGCGGCGCCTCCTCTTCCTGTGCCACCAGCCGCTCGATGATGCGGCGGGACTGCACGCCGCCCGCGTCGATGTTGAGCTTGAGCAGCTGGCGCTCGGGATGGTCCGCCAGATTGCGCTGCTGCAGTTCCAGCATTTCCAGGTCCTCGCTGAAGATCTTGTGCTGGCCTTCGCGGATCAGGTCGGTCACGGCGGCGTCGCCGGGATTGAACTTGCGCGCCATGCCCCAGAAGTACCACATGGAGCCGTCGGTCTCGGGCGTGATGAAGTCCACCACCACGCTGTAGACCTTGTGCGCGTCGTCGGCCTCGTAGCCGCCCTTGCCCGCATGGGCCACGCCGACCTCGATCATCACGTGGCTGGGCGGGGTGAAGCGGCAGATCTGCCAGCGGTCCACGTTCACATCGTCGGCCAGGCCGTTGCTGCGCAGCGCCATCTTCCAGAACGGGGGCGCGGGGATGTCGTGCATGAAGCGGCTGGTGATGACTTCCTCGTCGCCGCGCGTCTCGGTCTTGCAGGGCGTCTCGTCGATCTCGGCCTGGCCTATGCTGCTGGCATGCACATAGGTCTCGTGCGTGAGATCCATGAGGTTGTCGATCATGAGCCGATAGTCGGCTTTGATGTGGAACAGGCCGCCGCCATAGGCCCATTCGGAATCGCCATGCCACTTCAGCACGGGGATCAGGTCCGCATCGGCCAGTTGCTGCTCGCCCGGCCAGACCCAGATGAAGCCGTAGCGCTCCTGCACCGCATAGCTCTTGATGGCGGGAAAGCCGCGCACGCGCTGGCCCGGCATGGCAATGGTCTTGCCGTCGCAGCCCATCTCCAGCCCGTGGTAGCCGCAGACCAGCTTGCCCTCGCAGACACGGCCCAGCGACAGCGGCGCGCCGCGGTGCGGGCAGAAGTCCTCGACCGCCGCGATGCGGCCTTCCTGGGCGCGGTAGAAGACCATGCGCTCGCCGCAGATCTGGCGGCCCAGCGGCTTGTCCGTCACTTCGGCGGCCGTCGCGGCCACATACCAGGTATTGCGGGGATAGGTGCGTGCTTGGGGGTTGCTCATCGTGGTGTCTCCTTGTCTGTTTTCTTAAGGGGGTGGCCGGCGGGCCGCGCGCCTAGCGGCCGGCACGTATCAGCTGGGCGCCAGGCACGCCCGCCGTCTCGGGCGAGCGCATGGCTTCGCGCAGATTGCGCCGCGCAATGCGCGAGTGCTCCTTCATCAGTGCCTCGGCACGTGCGCCTTCGCGGTGCTCTATGGCCTCCAGCACTGCACGGTGCTGCTCCTGCGCGAGAAGCAGGCTGCAGTGGGCGCGCGGGGACTCCGAACGCGCGACCACGAAGCCCGAAGGCGAGGCGAACGGCAGGCGCTTGACACGTTCGAGCTCGCGCTGCATGAAGCTGCTGCCCGACATGTCGAGCAGGATGTCGTGGAATTCCGAATTCAGCGCCACATAGCGCGAGAACGCCTCGTCGCCCCAGCCGGCGGCGTCGAGCACGCGATCGATGGCATCCAGGCAGCGCTCGGCGCGCGCCAGCAGCGGTGCTTCGACGCCGCGCTCGGCTGCCATGCGTGCAGCCAGGCCTTCCAGCGTGCCGCGCAGTTCGATGGCGTCGGAGACATCGGCCTCGGACAGCACGCGCACCCGGTAGCCGCGCCCGCCCGCCGTGGCTTCGAGCATGCCCTCCTGCTCCAGGCGCATCAGCGCCGCGCGGATGGGCGTGCGCGAGATGCCCAGGCGCTCGGCCAGCACCAGCTCGGAAATGCGCTCCCCCGCCGCCATCTCTCCGGCCAGGATCATTTCGCGCAGCTGCAGCTGCGCCTTGACGACCTGGGAATGGTTTTCTTCGGGTGCGGGGGCTGGAGCTAGCGCTCGTGGCATGTCGGGTCGGCCTTATGGGTTCGATGGACAGAATGTATACATACAAATCAATAAATGGTTGATCTTTCTGCAAATAAAAGGGTAAACACCTAATCACATGTATACATGAAAAGAAAGCTCGCCATGAAAAAGGCCGCCCGGGGGCGGCCTGCGCAATAGGCAACGGAGGGCTCAGGCCGGCTGGGCCGCGGGCTCGGATTCCGGCTGGTTGCGTTGCAGATTCCACATCTGCGCATAGCGTCCGCCCTGCGCCAGCAGGGCTTCGTGCGTGCCGCGCTCGATGATGCGGCCGCTGTCCATGACCAGAATCTCGTGGGCATCGACCACGGTGGAGAGACGGTGGGCGATCACCAGCGAAGTCTTGCCCTGGGCCGCGCTGCGCAGCTCGTTCTGGATGGCGCGCTCGTTGGCCGAGTCCAGCGCCGACGTGGCCTCGTCGAAGATCAGTATGGGCGGATTCTTGAGCAGGGTGCGCGCAATGGCCACGCGCTGCTTTTCCCCGCCCGAGAGCTTGAGGCCGCGCTCGCCCACGCGCGTCTCGTAGCCCTGGGGCGTATGCACGATGAAGTCGTGGATGCGCGCGGCGCGTGCGGCAGCTTCCACCTCCTGGCGGCTGGCGCCGGGACGGCCATAGGCAATGTTGTATTCCACCGTGTCGTTGAACAGCACCGTATCCTGCGGCACGATGCCCACCGCCGCACGCACGCTGGCCTGGGTCACGCCGCGGATGTCCTGGCCGGCGATGCGCACATGGCCGCCCTGCACGTCGTAGAAGCGGAACAGCAGGCGCGCCAGCGTGCTCTTGCCCGAGCCCGAAGGGCCGACCACGGCCACGGTCTTGCCCGCGGGAATCGCGAAGCTCACGTCATGCAGGATGGGCCGGGCCGGATCGTAGGCAAAGTCCACGTGCTCGAAGCGCACCTCCGGCGGCGCGGCCTCCAGCCGCAGGGGCCGGGCATCCGGCGCATCGGCCACTTCGCGCTCCTTGTCCATGAGCGTGAACATGCGGTCCAGGTCGGTCAGGCTCTGCTTGATCTCGCGGTAGATCACGCCCAGGAAGTTCAGCGGTATGTACAGCTGGATCATGAAGGCGTTGACCATGACCAGGTCGCCCAGCGTCAGCCGCCCGTCGACCACGCCCTGCGTGGCGCGCCAGAGAATGGCCACCAGTGCCGCTCCAATGATGAGCTGCTGGCCGCAATTGAGCATGGACAGCGTGGTCTGGCTCTTGAGGCGCACGCGGCGCAGCTGTTCCAGGTTCTCGTCGTAGCGGCGCGCCTCGAAGGCTTCGTTGTTGAAGTACTTGACGGTCTCGTAGTTGAGCAGCGAATCGATGGCCTTGGTATGGGCCGCGGACTCCTGCGCATTGGCCTCGCGCCGAAAGCGCGTGCGCCACTCGGTCACCGTCACGGTGAACGTGATGTAGAAGGCCAGCGCCGCCAGCGTGATCACGGCGAACCAGATGTCGAAGCGCACGGCCAGGATGCCCAGCACCAGGCCCATCTCGATCAGCGTGGGCAGGATGCTGTAGAGCGAATACGAGATCAGCGATTCGGTGCTGCGCACGCCGCGCTCGATGTCGCGCGTCATGCCACCGGTCTGGCGCTCCAGGTGAAAGCGCAGCGACAGCGCATGCAGATGCTCGAAGGTGGTCAGCGCGATCGAGCGCGAGGCGCCCTGCGTGGCCTTGGCAAAGACCAGATCGCGCAGCTCCGTGAACAGCGTGGTGGAAAAGCGCAGCAGCCCGTAGGCCAGCAGCAGCGCCACCGGAACGACCAGGACCGCCTGGGCCTGGCCCGGCCGGATGTCCAGCGCATCCACCAGATGCTTGAGCAGCACGGGCACGCCCACATTGGCCAGCTTGGCCCCGACCATGAACAGCAGGGCGGCGGCCACGCGCCACTTGTATTGCCATAGGTAGGGCAGCAGGCGTTTGAGCGCGCTCCAGTCCTGGGAAGACGATGCCGAAGATAAGGGTAAATCCCTAGAAGAACCACTGTCGCGACGCATTTGGGACAATCAGGATAGTTTTGTTTTCCCCCGATTGTGCAATGCCGCCTCGTCCAGACCTTCCTCCCCAACCCCTGCCCGAAGACAAGGAGCTGGTTCTCAAAGTCGTGCCCATGCCGGCCGATGTCAATGCCAACGGCGACATCTTCGGCGGCTGGGTCATGGCCCAGGTGGACCTGGCAGGCTCGGTGCTGCCCCAGCGCATCAGCCATACGCGCATGGTGACCGTGGCGGTCAACGAGTTCATCTTCAAGCAGCCCGTGCGCGTGGGCGACATCCTGTCGTTCTATGCCAGCGTGGAGCATGTGGGCCGCACGTCGATCGCCGTGGACGTGGAAGTCTACGCGGAGCGTTTTTCCGATCAGGGCAAGTACGTCAAGGTCACCGAGGCGCGCCTGACCTATGTGGCCATCGACGCCACAGGCCGTCCCCAGGCCCTGCCCGACACGCCGCAGACCCAGGCCTGGCGTGAAAAGCTGCTGGCCCGGCAGCGCCCGGCCTGAACGGGCACCCCATAAAAAAGCGACCGATATCGGCCGCTTTTTTATGGCTGTCCCGGCCCTGCCTGGAGCAGCCATGCCTGCGCAAAACAGGCAAGGGCAATGGGCTGTGATGGCTCGAAAGCCGGCTCAGACCACCATGGACGAGGAGGTTGCGGCCATGGGCGCCTGGCTGGCCGATGATGCGGCCGACGACGCACTTGCTGCGGCTGGGGCAGCGCTTTCGCTGCGTGCGGCAGAGTAGCCGTTGCCGCTCTTGCTGCTGCCGGCCTCGATCTGGCCGGTGAGCTCGCCGCCCTCCTCGATCACCACCTTGCCGTAGCGGATCTTGCCGCTGACGCGGCCCGAGCCGAAGATCACCAGCTTTTCGCGCACAGTCAGCGTGCCGTCGAAGACGCCGTGGATTTCGGCAATGTCGATCTCGGCCGTGCCGTGGAATGCACCCTGTTCGGCAATGCGGATCACACGCGAATTCATGGTCGCCTCCACCGTGCCTTCGACCACCAGCGTGTCGCAATCGGTGATCTCCACCCCCTTGAGCTTGATGTTGGGGCCCACGGTGAGCTTGCTGCCGCCCGTTTCCTCGCTGGCCGCAGGAGCCGAAGCGGAGGCGGTGCGCGCCGTGCTGCCGGGACTGGTGGTGCCGGAGCCGGCAAGGCTGCCACTGCCCAGGCTGGATGGGCTGGAAGAAGACAGGCCCGTCATCGAATTGCGGGAAGAGAAGGTGTCGTTGTCGCGTTTGCCAAAAAACGGGTTTTGCACAGCCATTGCAGGTATCTCCTTGACGAAAGCACCCATCCTAAGCAGCACAAGCGGCAACAAATGCCGCCATCTCGCAAGATTAGTAACTGAATTGCTCTCTTGTTGCATGTACTTGCAAGCTTTGCTTGATCACACAGCCAAGGAGCACAGACAGGCCCTCCGTCGCCGACCGGACAGCTTCTCTCAGATATGTGCATATACACTCAAATCACCTCTGCATCCGCCCGCCGAACACAGACCATGCCCCACCCCTCTGCCCTTCCATCGCAAGGCCACGCGCGAAGCGCACCGGCGCCAGCCTCGCCCGTCTGCACCTGCTTCATGGTGCGCAGCCTTTCGCGCAGGATCTCCCAGCTCTATGACGACACGCTGGCGCCCAGCGGCCTGCGCGGCACGCAGTTCAGCCTGCTGATGCAGGTGCGCCGCGCGCCTGCCATGACGCTGACGGTGTCCGCGCTGGCCGAACTGCTGCACACCGACCGCACGACGCTGACGCGCAATCTGCGCACGCTGCAGCAAGCGGGCTGCATCGAACTGGTGGCGGGCACGGATGCGCGCAGCCGCCATGTGCTCATCACGGACGCCGGCCGCGCCCGGCTGCGCGAGGCGGCTGTGCTGTGGCAGCAGGCCCAGCAGCGGGTGCGCGCGCTGTGCGGCAGCGAGGAGATCGGCGCGCTGGAGCAGCTGGTGCTGGGCATGCTGCCGCGACTGGCGCTGGACGAGCCGTCCGAAACGGCCGACGCGGAACAAGCGGAGGACGACCGGTGAGCGCCGCCGTACCCGCCGCCATGGGGGCCACGGCCTCGGCAGCCCAGGCCCACCCGCTGCTGCATGGCCGCATCATGCCCACGCTGCTGCGACTGGCCGTACCGAACATGGTGGCGCTGAGCATGTCGGTGCTCGTCGCCGTGGCCGAGACCTATTACGTGGGCCGGCTCGGCACGGTGGCGCTGGCGGCCATGGCGCTGGTGTTCCCGTTCGCCATGCTCACCCAGATGATGAGCAACGGCGCCATGGGCAGCGGCGTGTCCTCGGCCATCAGCCGCGCGCTGGGCGCGGGCGACGCGGAGCATGCCTCGGCCCTGGCGCTGCATGCGCTGGTGATAGGCGCCGCCGCCGGCCTGCTGTATTCGCTGCTCTTCGTGGCCTGCGGCGCCACCTTCTACGGCTGGCTGGGCGGGCGCGGCGCGGTGCTGGAGGCGGCTACGGGCTTCGGCACCGTGCTGTTCAGCGGCGCCATCCTGGTGTGGCTGTGCAACACGCTGGCCTCGGTGGTGCGCGGCACGGGCAATATGCGCCTGCCCTCGACTGTGGTGTTCTGCGCCAGCCTGGTGCAGATCGTGGTCGGGGGCTCGCTGGGACTGGGCCTGGGGCCGCTGCCGCGCTGGGGCATGCCCGGCGTGGCGCTGGGCAATCTCGTGGCCATGGCGCTGGCCGTGGCCGCGCTGCTGGCCTATCTGCGCTGGGGGCAGCAGCGGCTGCGGCTGTCGTGGCGCCGCAGCCGGCTGCAGTGGCCGGTATTCCGCGACATCCTGCGCGTGGGCGCCCTGGCATGCCTGTCGCCCGTGCAGACGGCGCTGACGGCGCTGCTGCTGACCGGCATGGTGGCGCGCCTGGGCCCGCAGGCGCTGGCCGGCTACGGCATAGGCCAGCGCCTGGAGTTCCTGCTGATTCCGCTGGCCTTCGGCGTGGGCATGGCCGCCGTGCCCATGGTCGGCATGGCCATGGGCGCGGGCCAGGTGGAGCGCGCGCGCCGCGTGGCCTGGACGGGCAGCGCCGTCGTCACAGCCCTGCTGGGCTTGCTGGGCCTGATCGTATGTCTCTGGCCCTGGCTGTGGTCGGGCCTGTTCGCCCATGACGCGGCCGTGCAGGCCTATGCCGACCTGTACCTGCGCATCGTCGGGCCGGTGTTCGGCCTGTTCGGATTGGGCCTGGTGCTGTACTTCGCCTCGCTGGGCGCCGGCCGCGTCTGGCCGCCCTTGCTGGCCGGCACGCTGCGCCTGGCGCTGGTGGCCGGCGGCGGCACCTGGCTGACCGCGGGCGGCAAGGGCAGCATCGAGATGCTGTACGGACTGGTGGCGCTGGGCATGGCCGCCTACGGGCTGGGGACGGCCTGGGGCGTGAAGCGGTCGCGCTGGCACAAGGATTGACCTCCCGCCACCCCACATCAACGTAGCAGCCATCGCTTGCCACACCTTGTTTTCAGATGCAAAAGCATCTGAAACTCAGGATGCCAAGGCGATGGCTGCTATTTTTTTAGGGACTACGAAACAATGTAGGCGGCAGTCCCCGTCGACAGCAATGTGCCGTCCGCCGCGAGGAATTCCATGCGCGTATTGGCCACGCGCGAACCCAGGCGCAGCACTTCGGCGCGCAGCAGGAACTCCTTGCCGATGCCGGGGCGCAGATAGTCCACGCGCAGGTCGATGGTGCCCAGGCGCGAGAAGCGGTGCAGGCGCTGCAGCGGCGCATCGTCCATGTGCTTGGCGCAGATGGCGGCCATCACGGCCAGGCCCCCCATGGAGTCGAGCGCCGCGCTGATCACGCCGCCGTGGATGCGTTCGTAGGCCGCGTGGCCGATGAGCTCGGGCCGCATGGCGATGCGGCCCTGCACCAGCTGCGGCGCCACATCGGTGATCTTCAGGCCCAGCACCTGGTTGAAGGCGATGCGCTGCTCGAACACCTCGCGCAGCGCGGCGACAAACTGCGGCTCGAACTGCACGGGCTCCGTGGACTTCAGCATGGGCTGAAGTCCGGCTTGCGCTTTTGACGAAAGCTCCACCGCTGCACCCTGCGCAGCGTCCGCTTCGCGGCCATCGGCCTTCAGCATTTGCTGAAGTCCGGCTTGCGCTTTTGACGAAAGCTCCGCCGCTGCACCCTGCGCAGCGTCCGCTTCGCGGCCATCGGCCTTCAGCATTTGCTGAAGTCCGGCTTGCGCTTTTCCATGAAGGCCGTGAAGGCTTCGCGGGCTGCGGGACCGGCCATCAGGCGGCCGAAGCTCGCGCCTTCCTCGTCCATGCGCGCGGCCACTTGCGCGGCCTGGCCGGCCTTCATGAGGCGCTTGCTCTCGATCAGGGCCGACAGCGGCTTGGCGGCCAGCTTGCGGGCCTGGGCCTGGGCCAGCGCATTGCATTCGCCGGGCGGAACGACGCGGTTGACCAGCCCGACCTCGAGCGCCGCCTCGGCCATGAAGGGCTCGCCCAGCAGCAGGGCCTCGGCCGCACGGTGGTAGCCGAACATCTGGGGCAGCAGCATGCTGGACGCGGCTTCGGGGCACAGGCCCAGGTTCACGAAGGGCAGCGAGAAGGCCGCGTTGTCGCCCGCATAGACCAGGTCGCAATGCAGCAGCAGCGTGGTGCCTATGCCCACGGCCGGGCCGCAGACGGCGGCGATCACGGGCTTGGGAAAGCCCGCGATGTTGCGCAGGAAGCGCCATACGGGCCGGTCGGCCGCCGGCTTGGGCGCGGCGCCGCCGGCCGACTGCTGGAGGAAGTCGCCGATGTCGTTGCCCGCGCTGAAGATGGCCATGTCGCCCTGGAACACCACGCAGCGCACGGTGGCGTCCTGCTCGGCCTGGACCAGCGCATCGGCCATGGCCGCATACATGGCCTCGGTGATGGAGTTCTTCTTGTCGGCGCGGTTGAAGGTGATGGTGCAGACACCGGCTTCGGTGTGCACCAGGATGTCCTGGCTGTTGTCGCTCATGTGCTTTTATTCCTTGAAGTAAACGATCTGGTGGCTGCTGGCCAGCATCTGGCCGGACTCGCTCCACAACTGGGCGGCCTGGTCGCAAAAGCCGTTGCGGAACTCCTGCCCGCGCGCCTGTGCCAGCAGCGGTGCCGTGCCGGCCACGGCCAGGTCCTCGCGGCTGGCGTGGAAATACACGGTGATGGACACCGTGCCGGCGGGCGTGCGGTGGGCGCGGCGCAGCCACACGCGCGGGAAGAACACATCGGACAGGGCGGCCAGCGATGCGAAATCCAGCGGGCGCGGTGGATTGTCGCGCACCCACAGCCGCGTCAGGCTTTCGGCCTCGGCGCCGTCCCACTGCTGGGGCAGCGTGCCCTGTACAAAGCGCATTTCGTAGCGCTCCAGCCACTGCACGCCGCCCATGATCGGCGGCACGCGCGGCACCTGCGCGGCGGGTGTCACCTGGGGCATGGCCGTGTCGCTGCCGCTCCAGGTGGGGCGCCGCACCGCCGTCACGGCCGTGGCCGTGGTCACGACCTGCGGAGCGCCGTCCTCGCCGGCCTGCTTGACGGTCAGCAGCCAGTGCTGGGTGGAGCGGTTGGTGCGCACCGGGTTGGCCTCGATCTCGAAGCGCCCCGCACCCACGGCCGCGGCATAGTTGACGGTGATGGACACCGGATCGCCCAGGCATTGCGGATGCTGGGCAATGGCCTGCACCAGCGTGGCGGCCGTGATGCCGCCGTAGGGGCCGACCATGTTCCAGTAGTCCTGCGAAACCAGGCCCTGGAAGGTGTGGGGCGCACCCGTGGCCACCAGGGCCACGGCCTGATCGAATGGATGGGAGGATGGGGTGCTTGTGCTCATAGAGATCGCAGTGTGCGCATGTGCGGGAACGAAAGCCGTCAAGCAGGTGACTCGGGCGGCCCGAACAAGGGTTTGCCTGGGCTGCGCAGGCCTTGCCGCCATTGCGCGAGCAGCGGCAGCAGCGGCGGCCACAGCGTCTCGCGCATGGTGGCGCGGAAAAAGCCCATGTGGCCTATGCGGCCCGAGGGAGAGAGCGCGGGGCTCACGCGCTCGAGCAGGCTGGGCGCATTGCGGTACCAGCCGACCAGCGATTGCGTGCTGGCCAGCGACATCATTTCGTCGTCCTCGAAGGACAGCGCATGCAGCGGATAGCGCGCGGCCGCATAGGCGTTGGCGGCCCAGGCGCCTTCCACACCCATGGCGTAGTCGGGATGCAGGCACCAGCGCCGCCACTGCCACAGCACGCCCGCGGGCAGGTCGCCGATGATGCCCAGGCTGCGCCCCGGAAAGCCGCCGCATGCGGCCGTGACCAGCGGGGCCACGCCCCACCAGAACAGGCGCACCATGCGCCGCGTGGGAGGTGCGTTGTCGCGCCAGTAGCCGCTGCCGCTGCCGACCGAGAGCAGGCCGTTGAGGGGCAGCGGCACGGGCGAGAGGCCGGGCAGCTGCGCGCCCACGCTGTGGCCTATCCAGATCAGCGGCTGGCCCGGAAACTGCTGCTGCAGGTGCGCGGCCACGCGCTGGCAATCCTGCGCCCAGTCCAGCAGGTCGGCCCGGGCCTGGCGCAGCGGCCCCTGGCGCGACAGGCCGCTGCCGCGGTAGTCGAAGGTGGTCACACCGAAGCCCTGCTCGGCCAGCCATTGGGCAAAGGCCTGGTAATAGCCCTGAGGCACGCCCATGGCCGGTGCCACCACGATCTGCGCCAGCGCTGCGGCCCCGCCCTGCCCCGGCGTCCGGGGCTGGCACTGGCACAGGGCCAGCGCGCCCGCATCCGCTGCGCCAGGCAAAGCGGTGGCCGCAGGCAGCGGCAGCTGCGTCTGCGACCAGTGCACGTCGGGCTCGGCCTGCATGGCGCCCGCGCCGCTTACAGCGCCTCGAAGATGCCGGCCGCGCCCTGGCCCGTGCCCACGCACATGGTAACCATGCCGTACTTGAGCTTGTGGCGGCGCAGCGCATGCACCACGGTGGCGGCGCGGATGGCGCCCGTGGCGCCCAGCGGGTGGCCCAGGGCGATGGCGCCGCCCATGGGGTTGACCTTGGCCGCGTCCAGGCCCAGCGTGTTGATCACGGCCAGCGACTGGGCCGCAAAGGCCTCGTTGAGTTCGTACCAGCCGATGTCCTCGCTCTTGAGGCCCGCATAGCGCAGCGCGGCGGGAATGGCCTCGATGGGGCCGATGCCCATGATTTCAGGCGGCACGCCACGCGCGGCATAGCTCACGAAGCGCGCCAGCGGCGTGAGACCGAACTGCTTGACGGCCTTCTCGCTGGCCAGGATCAGGGCGCCGGCGCCGTCGCTGGTCTGCGAACTGTTGCCCGCCGTCACGCTGCCGCGCGCGGCGAACACGGGCTTGAGCTTGGCCAGCGCTTCCAGCGTGGTGTCGGGGCGCGGGCCCTCGTCCAGGCTGACGGTACGCCTCTTCTCCACCACGTCGCCGGAAATGAGGTTGGGGCTGCGCTCCACGATCTCGAAGGGCGTGATCTCGTCGGCAAACTCGCTGGCCTGCTGGGCCTTGATGGCGCGCAGATGGGATTCGAGCGCGAACGCGTCCTGCGCCTCGCGGCTGACCTTCCACTGCTGGGCCACCTTTTCGGCCGTCAGGCCCATGCCGTAGGCAATGCCCACGTTCTCGTCGCGCGCGAAGACCTCGGGGTTGAACGAGGGCTTGTTGCCGCCCATGGGCACCAGGCTCATGGATTCGGCGCCGCCGGCGATCAGCACGTCGGCCTCGCCCACGCGAATGCGGTCGGCCGCCATCTGGATGGCCGTCACGCCCGAGGCGCAGAAGCGGTTCACCGTCACGCCGCCCACGGGATGGTCGAATGCCAGGCCCATGGCGATGCGTGCCATGTTCATGCCCTGCTCGCCCTCGGGGAAGGAGCAGCCGATGATGGAATCCTCGATGGCCTTGGGGTCCAGCGTGGGCACCTGGGCCATGGCGCCGCGGATGGCGGCCACCAGCAGGTCGTCGGGGCGGGTGTTCCGGAAGTAGCCGCGGCCCGATCGGCCGATGGGCGTGCGCGTGGCGGCAACGATGTAGGCGTCTTGTACTTGTCTCATGACCAAATTCCTTGCTTGTCTCTTCGCTTTTCAAGCTGTGCGCGAGGCTCCAAATACCGCATGCTGCAAGTCGGCAGCCAGCGAGCAAGGGCCGCCCCGCAGCGTTGCTGGCGTCCCCTTCCCGCGAAGCGAGAGAAGGGGGAAGGCGCGCAGCGACTCGGGGGGATGCCTCAATTTCTCACCGGCTTGCCGGTGTTGAGCATGCCCAGAATGCGCTCATGCGTCTTGGGCTGGGCAATCAGGTGGCAGAAGGCCTTTCGCTCCAGCGTCAGCAGATATTCCTCGCTGACCAGCGAACCCGGGTCCACATCGCCGCCGCAGACCACCTCGGCGATCATGGCGGCGATCTTGAAGTCGTAGGCGCTGATGAAGCCGCCGTCGCGCATGTTCACGAGCTGGGCCTTGATGGTGGCCAGGCCGCTGCGGCCCGCCACGGGGAACAGGCGCTTGAGCGGCGCACGCCAGCCGCCGGCCGCCATGGCCTTGGCCTCGTTGATGGCGACGAACAGCAGTTCGTCCTTGTGCGGCACGATGATGTCGCTGTCCAGCAGGTAGCCGAGCTTGCGCGACTCGATGGCGCTGGTGCCCACCTTGGCCATGGCCGCGGCCGTGAAGCCTTCGGTCAGGAAGGGCAGCACGTCCTTGCCGGTGCTGCTCTTCGCATTCTCGGCGGCGCGGCGCGCGATATAGGTCAGGCCGCCGGCGCCGGGCACCAGGCCCACACCCACTTCCACCAGGCCGATATAGCTTTCCATATGGGCCACGCGGCGCGCGCTGTACACGGCCAGCTCGCAGCCGCCGCCCAGCGCCATGCCGTGGATGGCCGCGACCACCGGCACCTGGGCGTAGCGGATGCGCATCATCAGGTTCTGCAGCTCCTGCTCCACGCTCTCGATGGCATCGGCCCCGCCGATCACGAAGGCCGGCATGGTGGCCTCCAGGTCGGCGCCCACGCTGAACGGCGCATCGCCCGACCAGATGACCATGCCCTGGAAGTCGCTCTCGGCCGTATCCACGGCCTCCATCAGGCCTTCCATGACCTCGGGGCTGATGGCGTGCATCTTGTTCTTGATGCTGGCGATCAGGATCTGGCCGTCCAGCGTCCAGGTGCGCAACGCCTTGGATTCGAAAACCGTGGTGCCGGCCGTCTTCCAGTCGGGCAGGCTGTCCTCGCCCAGCAGCTTCTCTGGGAAGATCTGGCGCTCGTACACGGGCAGCACGCGGCGCGCCACGAATTGGCCCTGCGAGGGGCTCCACGAGCCCTGGGCGGTGTGCACGCCGCCGGCCTCGGCCACGGGGCCTTCGAACACCCACCGGGGCAGCGGCGCCTTGCACAGCGCCTTGCCCGCGTCGATGTCCTCCTGGATCATCTTCGCCACTTCGAGCCAGCCGGCTTCCTGCCACAGCTCGAACGGGCCCTGCTTCATGCCGAAGCCCCAGCGCATGGCCTGGTCCACATCGCGCGCCGAGTCGGCAATGGTTTCCAGGTGCACAGCCGCGTAGTGGAAGCTGTTGCGCAGAATGGCCCACAGGAAGCGGCCCTGCGCGCCCTCGGCATTGCGCAGCAGCTTCAGGCGCTCGGCCGCGGGCTTCTTGAGCATGCGGCCGTAGACTTCGTCGGCCTTGCCGCCTGCCGGCACATAGTCTTCGCTGGCCAGCTCGAACTGGAAGATGTCGCGGCCGACCTTCTTGTAAAAGCCCTTCTTGGTCTTCTGGCCCAGGTGGCCCAGCTCGATGAGCTTGGCCAGCACGGGCGGCGTGCCGAAGCTGCCGTAGAAGGGGTCGGTCTCCAGGCTCAGGTTGTCCTGCAGCGTCTTGACCACGTGGGCCATGGTGTCCAGGCCCACCACGTCGGCGGTGCGGAAGGTGCCCGAGGAGGCGCGGCCCAGCTTCTTGCCCGTGAGGTCGTCCACCACGTCAAAGCTCAGGCCGAAGTTCTCGACCTCCTTCATCGTGGACAGCATGCCGGCGATGCCGATGCGGTTGGCGATGAAGTTGGGCGTGTCCTTGGCGCGCACCACGCCCTTGCCCAGGCCGCTGGTGACGAAGGCTTCGAGCTGGTCCAGCACCTGGGGATCGGTGGTGGGCGTGTTGATCAGCTCCACCAGCGGCATGTA
Source organism: Comamonas sp. w2-DMI (assembly GCF_040187735.1). Lineage (NCBI taxonomy): Bacteria > Pseudomonadati > Pseudomonadota > Betaproteobacteria > Burkholderiales > Comamonadaceae > Comamonas > Comamonas sp. w2-DMI. The sequence continues at coordinate 58,701 of NZ_JBANEL010000004.1, forward strand.
GCGCGGCGGGTTGAAGAAGTGGATGCCGCAAAAGCGCGGCTTGATGGCATCGGGCAGCGCCTCGCTCAGCCTGGTGATGGACAGGCCCGAGGTGTTGGAAGCCACGATGGCGTGCTTGGCCACGAACGGCGCGATCTTGGCGTACAGGTCCAGCTTCCAGTCCATGCGCTCGGCAATGGCCTCGATGATGAGGTCGCAGCCCTTGAGCAGCTTCATGTGCTCCTCGTAGTTGGCCGGCTGGATCAGGTCCGTGTCTTCGGCCACGCCGATGGGCGAGGGCTTGAGCTTCTTGAGGTTGGCGATGGCCTTTTCGGCGATCGCGCTCTTGGGGCCTTCCTTGGCGGGCAGGTCGAACAGCACGACCGGCACCTTCACGTTGACCAGATGGGCCGCGATCTGCGCGCCCATCACGCCGGCGCCCAGGACGGCGACTTTCTTCACATTGAATCGGGACATGGGAAATGTTCCATTGAGGGCCCACGCTCCGCGCCATCACGGCGCCTCGGCGAGGGCGGTTTTTTACTGCACGCGCACCCAGGTCTGGGTGCGGCCGAACGGGCCGATGGAGCCGCGCACTTCCAGCTTCTTGCCCTCTTCCACGGGCGTCAGGCGCAGGGTGTAGGACTTGCCGCTTTCGGGGTCGAGGATCTTGCCGTCCTCCCACACGTCCTTGCCCTCGGCCTTTTTGGCGCCGGTGATGATCTGCAGGCCCACCATGGGCTTGTCCTTGAGGCCGTCCCTGCACTCGGTGCACAGGGCATGGGGATCGGCTCCCTTGCGCAGCAGCCTGGTGATGTGGCCGCTGAGCACGCCGCCGTTGTCCGTGATCTGGATCTCGGACTTGGCCTCGCCGGTCTTGTCGTCAATGCTGCGCCATGTGCCCACGGGCGACATCTGCGCCCAGGCCGAGGTGGCGCCCAGCGCCGCTGCCGCTACGCAAAAAAGAGCTGCTACCGCTTTCTTCATGGTGTTTTCCAATCAAATAAGCCTTCAATTGCAGAAAGTGCGTGCGCTGGCTGCTATTCAAGCCAGAGCAGCATCGGTATCCATCAGCACCTTGCTGCCGGCGCGGGCCGTGCGCATCAGCGTCGCGGTCTCGGGGAACAGCTTGGCGAAATAAAAGCGCGCGGTCTGCAGCTTGCCCTGGTAGAAGGGATCGGTGCTGCCATTGGCGATCTCGCGCAGCGCGACCTGGGCCATGCGGGCGAACAGGTAGCCGAACACCAGGTGGCCTGCCACGCGCAGGTAGTCCACCGAGGCGGCGCCCACTTCGTCGGGATTCTGCATGCCCTTGAAGCCGATCTCGGTCGTGAACTTGGTCATCTGCTCGCCCAGGTAGGCGATGGGGTTGATGAACTCGGCCATGCGCTCGTTCACGCCTTCTTCCTCGACCAGCTGGGCCACCAGCTTGCCGAACTTCTTGAGCGAGGCGCCCTGGTTGCCCAGCACCTTGCGGCCCAGCAGGTCCAGCGCCTGCACGCCGTTAGTGCCTTCGTAGATCATGTTGATGCGCGCGTCGCGCACGAACTGCTCCATGCCCCATTCCTTGATGAAGCCATGGCCGCCGAACACCTGCTGGCACTGCGTGACCGCGCTCCAGCCGTTGTCGGTCAGGAAGGCCTTGACGATGGGCGTCAGCAGCGCGACCAGCTCGGCGCTGTCGGCGCGCACCTTCTCGTCGGGGTGGTTCAGCTCCTTGTCGATCAGCAGCGCGCAGAAGGTGGACAGCGCGCGGCCGCCTTCGGCATAGGCCTTGGCCGTCAGCAGCATGCGGCGCACGTCGGGGTGCACGATGATGGGGTCGGCCGGCTTGTCCTTGGCCTTCACGCCCGACAGGCTGCGCATCTGCAGGCGGTCCTTGGCATAGGCCAGCGCATTCTGGTAGGCCACTTCGGTCAGGCCCAGCGACTGGTTGCCCACGCCCAGGCGCGCGGCGTTCATCATCACGAACATGGCCTGCAGGCCCTTGTTGGGCTGGCCCACCATGTGGCCCACGGCTTCCTCGATCACGATCTGGGCCGTGGCGTTGGACTTGATGCCCATCTTGTGCTCCAGGCCGCCGCAGTAGATGGTGTTGCGCTCGCCCAGGGAGCCGTCGGCATTGACCTTGTACTTGGGCACCACGAACAGGCTGATGCCCTTGGAGCCGGCCGGCGCATCGGGCAGGCGGGCCAGCACCAGGTGCACGATGTTGGGAGCCATGTCGTGCTCGCCGGCGCTGATGAAGATCTTGTTGCCGGTGATCCTGTAGCTGCCGTCGGCCTGGGGTTCGGCCTTGGTGCGCAGCAGGCCCAGGTCGGTGCCGCAGTGGGGCTCGGTCAGGCACATGGTGCCGGTCCACTCGCCGCTGGTCAGCTTGGGCAGGTACAGGGCCTTGAGCTCGTCGGAGCCGTGGGCATGCAGGGCCTCGTAGGCGCCATGCGACAGGCCCGGGTACATGGTCCAGGCCTGGTTGGCGCTGTTGAGCATCTCGTACAGCGCCGAATTCATCACGAAGGGCAGGCCCTGGCCGCCGTACTCGGGGTCGCACGACAGCGCGGGCCAACCGCCCTCCACGAATTGCTGGTAGGCCTGCTTGTAGCCCTTGGGCGTGGTCACCTCGTGGGTGGTCTTGTCCAGGTGGCAGCCTTCCTCGTCGCCGCTGATGTTCAGGGGGAAGGTCACGTTGGCGGCGAACTTGCCCGCTTCCTCGAGCACGGCGTTGATGGTGTCGGCATCGACATCCGCGTGCTTGGGCATCTGCTGGTAGGCCTCGGTGACCTTGAACACCTCGTGCATGAGGAATTGCATGTCGCGCAGGGGCGGGTTGTAGCTGGGCATCTGTCTTCTCCTGTGATGATGGGTGTGCGTGAATCGATAAGGCTCCGGCTGGCTTGCATGGCGGCCCGCTCAGAGACCGGGCGCCGCCTCAGGCGGAAAACGGTTCGCGCGCATAGCGCGCCAGAATGTTGTTGAAAGCGGCCTGCGCGCGCTCTATCGAGCCTTCGCTGCGCAGGAAACGGGCTTCGTAGTGCAGGGCCAGGATCAGGCCGTGGATCTCGAACAGCAACTGGCTCTCGTCCACGTCGGCGCGCAGGTCGCCGCACTCCTTGCTCTGCACGATGGTGCGGCGCATGGCCGCATGCCAGGTGCTCACGGATTCGACCAGCGCATCGCGCACGGGGCCTGTGCGGTCGTCGAACTCCACGGCTCCGCTGATGTAGATGCAGCCCGAATCGATCTCGATCGAGGTGCGCTTCATCCAGTTGTCGAACAGCGCGCGCAGACGCGGAATGCCGCGCGGTGCGGTGATCGCGGGGTAGAACACTTCCTGCTCGAAGCGGTCGTGGTATTCATGCACCACCGAAATCTGCAGCTCCTCGCGCGAGCCGAAATGGGCGAACACGCCCGACTTGCTCATGCCCGTGAGTTCGGCGATGGCACCGATGGACAGGCCTTCGAGGCCGATATGCGTGGCCAGGTTGAGCGCAGCCTCGACAATCGTGGCCTTGGTCTGCTGGCCCTTGTGCAGGGCGCGGCCGGCGGAGCGGGCGCGGGTGGCCGGCGCCGCTACAGCAGCAGCCGGGGATTTACCCTCTGGCGGAGTCCCGGAGGCTTGCAACGATGCGGCAGCTTTGCGAGACTTGGCCGCAGGCCTTGCGGCAGCCTCGACCTCCACAGCCCCCTCCATGCGCGCAGGGCCTTGCGCCCCCGGCGCGGAGCGCTTGGAACGGGTAGCCGGAGAGCGGGTGACAGATGACGAAGCCATGCAAAATCCAATAAAACGAACGTTCGTTCTATTTTGCACAAAAATCGGCCCGCAGCAGACCCCACCAAGGGAAAATACCTAATCGAATTGCAACGCGGCAATCCTTTGCTTCCGACCCTGCCCTCTATCCCTGAAAAAAACGCCGCCAACCCAGAAGGTTGCGGCGTTTTTTCATTGCCCAGCCCCTCAAGAGAGGCCACCCTGCTGCGGCGCTATTTGCGTGCGGCGCAGTCCGGGCGCAGCTGCATGGCCATACGGAAAGTCAGACCACCATCATCATGGCCAGGCTGGCTTCCAGGTGCTCGGTGGGCAGGCGGCGGAATCCCGAGCGCGCATAGCGCTGCAGGCGGCCCAGCGCGAACGAGGTCAGCACGCTGGCGGCGATCTGGGCTTCCACGGTGGGCGCATTCGAGCCCAGCGCACCGGCGGCCGGACGCAGGCACTGGCGCAGGGTGGATTCGATGCGGTCGAAGAACTGGTTCATGCGCGCCTGCAGGCGCTCGTGCTCGAACACGATGGCATCGCCCACCATGACGCGCACCATGCCGGGATTCTTCTCGCCGAACTGCAGCAGCAGCGCGATCACGCGGTTGGCATTGCGCGCGCCCTCCAGGGCGCCGTGCTCGTCGGGCAGGTCGCGGCCCACGATCTGCTGTACCAATGCAAACACGGACTGCTCGATAAATTCGATCAGGCCTTCGAACATCTGGGCCTTGCTCGCGAAATGGCGGTACAGCGCGGCTTCGCTCACACCCAGATGGGCGGCCAGCGCAGCGGTGGTGATGCGCTCTGCGCCCGGCTTTTCCAGCATGGAGGCCAGGGCCTGCAGGATCTGCTCGCGGCGCTCGCCCGGCTTGGGGCGCTTGCGAGCCGGAGCCATGGCAGGCGCGACAGGCGTGTCCTGTGCATGGGTTTCGGAAAGGGGCTCAGGCGACAGGACTTCAGACTCAGACATAGGCGATTCAGTATTTGCTAGCAATTTTCTCACAGCCCCCGGCGCCGAAAGCGCATGGCTGCCCTCTGTCGGCGGGTCGCCAGGCCCGGGCACGAAGCGTGCGCTACTCGCGTGTGCACGCCGCCGGCTTGCAACCGCCGCTCTCACCAGCCACCGAGCGTAACCGAGAATTCAATGGCCGGAGTTTGCCCGGCCGTCATTATTGCCATCCGCTGAAAGCTCGATTGGCAGCTCCAGCCGCACCAGCAGCCCTCTGTGGCTGCTGCCTTCGTCGAAACTGAGCACGCCCTGGTGCAGCTGGGCGATTTCATCGGCAATGGCCAGGCCCAGCCCCGTGCCTTCGCCCACTGCCCCCTGCGCGCGGTAAAAACGCTGGGTGATCTGGCTGCGCTCCTCGACGGGCACGCCGGGGCCGTCGTCGTCCACTTCGACAAACGCCCAGCCGGACAGCGCCGAAGCCAGCAGTACCGCATCGTCGCTGCCCAGCGGCTTGGCACGCCGGCCGCAGCGCAGGGTGACGCTGCCCCCTTCGGGCGTGTACTTGACGGCGTTCTCGACCAGGTTCGAGACCAGTTCGCGCAGCAGCCAGCTATGGCCCCAGACCGAAACGGATTCGGTCTCCAGCCCGAAATCCAGCCCCTTGGCCGAGGCACGGTCGATGAAGGTCTCCAGCATGCTCTCGCACAGCTCCTTGAGGTCGACCTGCTGCAGCGGCTGCACTTCGGCATTGCGCGCATCGGCGCGCGACAGGGCCAGCAGCTGGCGTGCGAGCTGCGAGGTGCGCCGCGTGGCGTCGCGCAGCTGCTCGATCTGGGCCAGCGTCAGCATGACGGGTGCCTCGCTTTCGCCCTTGCGGCGGGCGGCGCGCTGGGCGCTTTCGGCGCTCAGCGCCCAGGCCTCGACCTGGGCCTGCAGGGCCGCCAGCGGCGTGCGCAGCTGGTGCGCGGCGTCGGCCACGAAGCGGCGCTGCCCCTCGGCCTGGGCATTGACCAGCGCGAACAGCCGGTTGAGGGAGCGCACCAGCGGGCGCACTTCGGCAGGAGTGGTCTGCTCGTCGATGGGGCTGAGATCGCGCGGCGAGCGCCGCTCCACGGCCTGGGTGAGCTTGTGCAGCGGCTTGAAGGCGCGGCTCACGGACCAGTAGATGGCCACGGCCGCCCCGGCGATCAGCAGCAGATTGGGCAGCAGCACATGCGTGAGCAGCTGGCGCACCCACTGCTGGCGCACATCGCTGCTGTCGGCCAGCATGACGACCAGTTCGCCCGCGCCATAGGTCTCGGCCTTGAGCACGGCCACGCGGTAGGTCACGCCGTCATGCTCCTGGCTGTGGAATTCGGCCAGCGAGGTGGTGGGCACGTCGAACTTGATCCAGGTGTCGCCCGCGACCACATGGCCCTGCAGATCGCCAATGGCATAGCCTACCTCGTCGCCCTGCCCGCGCAGAAAATCCTCGATGGCCGGCGTGAGCGAAACCAGCGGCGGCGTGCCCTCGGCAATCGAAGGCGCAAGCACCGAATCGGCCAGCGCGGGCAGCAGCCGCATCAGCCGCTGGTCATGCTGCGTCGAGGCCTCGTCGGCCGAGGTATAGCCGAACCAGCCCCCCATCAGCGCCAGCAGCACCAGCGGCACCAGCAGCAGCACCAGCAGGCGAAAGCGCAGATTGGCGGTCATGGGCGGAAATAGAGAGAAGGCTTGATGTTCGCCGGTTCTGTACGGCCTGGCAGTCAGTCACATAAAGATAGCTGCTGACGCTTTCTATTCGTTAGTTTCAACATGATTTTCCATTGAAACCAATATGTAGCAAGCGCTGGCAGCTATCATTTATTCGACCATGCCGTTTGCTGTCTTCAGGCGGCCTCCGGCATCAGCTCCAGCCGGTAGCCAAAGCCGCGGATCGAGCGCAGCGCCACGCCATGGGGCTCCAGCTTGCTGCGCAGGCGCGAGACATAGACCTCCACGGCATTGGGCGTGATCTCCCGGTCCCAGCCCGTGAGCGCCTGCAGCAGCTTTTCCTTGCTCGCGGGCTTGGGGGCGTTGAGCAGCAGGTACTCGAGCACCGTCCACTCGCGCGGCCCCAGGTCGATGGGCAGCAGCTTGCCCTCGGCTTCGCCCTCCTGCGGCGGCTGGCGTGCACCGGCCCGGCGGCCCGCGGTGTCCAGCTCGATCTGGCCGAAGGTCAGCACTGCCGAGGTCGCGGCCTGCGAGCGGCGCATGAGCGCGCGCAGGCGTGCCAGCAGTTCCGGCAGCTCGAAGGGCTTGACCATGTAGTCGTCCGCGCCAAGGTCCAGGCCATGCACGCGGTCCTGCAGCGCATCGCGCGCCGTCAGGATCAGCACCGGCATGGCCTTGCTTTCCATGTCGCTGTTGCGCAGCCGGCGCGTCAGCTCCAGCCCGTTGATGCCCGGCAGCCCGATGTCGATGACGGCCACGTCGAAGGCCTCCTGGGCCAGCACTTCCAGCGCCCGTTCGGCACTGCCCACCCAGTCGACGGCATAGCCCGCGTCGGTCAGACCCAGCTTGATACCGCTGGCCACCATCACATCGTCTTCCACCAGAAGCAAACGCATAAAGTCCTACCTAGCTCCAAAACAAAAGCCGCCCTGAAGGCGGCTCAGTCCATACCGTCACACAGGGCCCCGACGATGGTAACGCTTTCCGCGTTCCCGTTTCGCCAGCAGCCTGACGGCCCCGGGGGGCGCCAGTGGCGGCGCCCGTCCCGGCTTCAATGGCTGCGGATCATGGTGCCATAGGCCTGGTCGGTCAGGATCTCCAGCAGCATGGAATGCGGCACGCGGCCATCGATGATGTGCACGGCATTGACGCCGGCCTTGGCCGCATCCAGCGCACCGCTGATCTTGGGCAGCATGCCGCCCGAAATCGTGCCGTCGGCAAACAGGCCGTCGATTTCGCGCGCCGTCAGGTCAGTCAGCAGATTGCCGCCCTTGTCCAGCACGCCGGGAGTGTTGGTCAAAAGCACCAGTTTTTCAGCTTGCAACACAGTTGCCAATTTGCTTGCAACTACGTCCGCATTGATGTTGTAGCTCTCGTTTTCCTCGCCGAAGCCGATGGGGCTGATCACGGGAATGAAGGCATCGTCCTGCAGGGCCCGCACCACGCTGGGGTCGATGGACACGATGTCGCCCACCTGACCCACGTCGTATTCGATGTTGGGATCCTTGTTGTCCACCATCTTGAGCTTCTTGGCGCGAATCAGCCCGCCATCGCGACCCGTCAGGCCCACGGCCTTGCCGCCGGCCTGATGGATCAGGCCCACGATGTCCTGCTGCACCTCGCCGGCCAGCACCCACTCCACCACTTCCATGGTCTCCGCATCGGTCACGCGCATGCCCTGGATGAACTCGCCCTTCTTGCCCAGACGATTCAGCGCGGTCTCGATCTGCGGCCCCCCGCCATGCACCACCACCGGATTGATGCCCACGAGCTTGAGCAGCACTACGTCCTCGGCAAAGTCCGCCTGCAGGGCGGGATCGGTCATGGCGTTGCCCCCATACTTGATCACCATGGTCTTGCCATGGAACTTGCGGATGTAGGGCAGCGCCTGGGCGAGGATTTCGGCTTTGTCGCGGGGGGCAATCGTGGGGGTGGTCATGATGATGCTAACGTTCTGAAATCAAAAAGTAGGATTGTGCCGCATGCAACTCACCCCGGGGCCAATACAGGACTATCGGCTGCCTGTGTGGCTTGTTCCGGTAGAGAGTACAGATAAGCATCCCCTCGCTTCTCGAGTAGCTTGAAACGCGAAGAGAACTCTGCTTCATTAAAACGAAAACGCTTCGAATGGATCAATACCATTGGAGCATCCAGAGTGCGCATGACGTGCTCTACCTTCTGCACAGAATTCAGCTCGCATCCTACCGAGCATTCCGCAGCGCGAAAAAAGGAGGCAATGCCAAACCAATCTCCAATCAACTGGCCCGTGTAGTGGAATACTGCGTTCTCGTAACCAAAATTCAATATCCGGTTACCAAACTGTGCTCGCAATTCCGCTGCATGCTGCAACAATACCACCTCGCTACGCGCTTGCTGCTGTGCTTGCATCGAAGGCCTGTCCCGAAAATCCGACCAAGCTGTCCATAAAAAATGTCCAGTAACTAACAGTGCGCTGGTGCTGGATGCAAGACCTACCAGGGAGATTTGCCACTCCTGGAGTTGCCATCTTCTCTGTAGCCAAGTCAGCGACTCCTTAAGCAACATCAAAACTGCCAATGAGCCCAAAGGTAGCACAGGCATTAAATAGCGATCAACCTGACTGGTCCAAAACCAGAACAGCAGCAAAACTAAGAGGACCAGCCAGATCAGCTTCCACACGGGTTTGCGCCAGAAGCGAAATAGTGGCAAAGCAAACAACGCCAATAGAAATAACACTTCGACTTGCGCCAATGCAGCTCCGAAATTTACCCAGTGCCGAGGAACACCGTGCGTCGCCTGCTCTGCCATTTGATTAGCTAAATCCTGTGGTGTCCAAAGATAAAAGCCAAAAAACCGGCCACCTGCCGGATGAATGGGATCCCCTGTCACCCAGTAACTACGTAAATACCAGAATCCGGCGACTAAAACACAACATAAGCCATACCACCAGCCATTGCGCAGGGCCTGCCGGACAGAGCCTGAGAAGCACAGAACCCCCAACCCAATCGCCGCCGCAGCCACAACCCCGTGCAGTTTGACTCCCCCAGCCAGCCCCGCGAACATACCCGCCAGAATCAGCCACCGCTGACGGTTGGAGGCTTCGGACTGCACCCACACTGCGGCTGCCAGCAATGCAGCCATACATAGGAGCGCCAATGTTTCATCTACATAGGCAAACCCCAGGATTTGACTCACCATCGGACGGGAAACATATAGCGACCAAGCCACGCATCCCCAAACAGCATGCCCGGCCAGCCACCGCGAAGCGCCCATCAACCCGAGTAAGGTCATCACCACCGGCCATGTGGCCAGCCACTGAGCCAGCGAAGCATCAAGTAGCAAACCAGCAGCAAACAACAGCTGCGCATATGCAGGAAAATAAGGAAAGCGTAGCCACTCGTTGGCCACCAGTCCCTGATGCTCCACAATCGTACGAGCCAGCGGTAGGTGGTATGCCGTGTCATCCCAATGACCGGGGAACCGCCAAGCCATCATCATGACAGCTATCGCCGAGCCTAACAGTGCCAGCCACTCCCACCATGCAACATCCTGCAACCCTATGTTGGGCAAGCCAGCAAAGGTCTTGCGCCTGAATGCAATCCATAGGCCTGCGCCTAGAATAGCGATACTTGCTATCCCAAGCCCCTGCGTATGAAAGCTTTCAGCGCATGCCAAACCCAACAGAATCAGCATGGCCCCCCCCCATGCCTAACACCTGCTGAAAAAAAAGTATCATTAATGGAGGCAAAATCACAGCCTCCTTTACCTTACACCACACCAGCCGCCACAGCATGCAACCTAAAAGCTGGTATGCAAGCACCGCACCAATTGCGCAAATAAGCAATGCCCATGCAGAAATGCCATAGGCATCTTGCATATCCCAGATTAGGTCCATATCCGCCAACATCAGCGCGTACTCTGCATGGACTCACCACCGCCTTCTTCATTCGGTGGGAGTGCGCCCAGCACACGGCTCAAGGGCTCGGTCGGCGCACTATCAACGTCATAGTGCAAAAAAGCAATCAATAACTGAATGCCGATAATGATCGGCAAAGCCGCCAGCATGACCGTGCCACTAGTGGCGGGCATATCCTGCCAGACGCTCCGTATCCAATGCCAACCGCCAAACATAATTCCTATCGATAGCAGACAGAAACCCAATATACTGTAAATCGTTCCCACATTGAAATCACGTATCAGATAATTGTAGACATAGCGTCGCCACAGCCGGGAAAAATGCTTGCACAAAAACTCTGGAAGTACACGCCCCACATGTAAGTTGGACTCCTCATCCGCATATACGGAGTCCATTGGAATATCTCGTACAACAGCCCGAAATGTATTGAGACGAAAAAGCATATCGCTCTCAAAAAAAATATCGTTTTTCTAATTTCTCCAGCGGCAACTCGCTCAAAGCAGCAATATGGATCGCCGTATAGCCATTTGTTGGGTCCATAATTCCCCAATAGCCGCAGCTAAGCTTTGTCAAAAAAGATAGACCAGCATTGCCGAATAATCGAATAGTAGGCATGCCGCGTACCGACTCTGGTCTAAAAAATCGATTGCCCTTGGTATAATCAGCTAAGCCAAGTTCAATGGGCTTCACAAACAACGGAAGCAAACGCGGATCCATCTGACCATCACCATCGATCTTCACCACCACATCGAAGCCATCAACGATGGCTTTCTTGTATGCGGTCACGACGGCGCCGCCTACCCCCTGATTCTCCGGGTTGTATAGGACTTGTACCCGCGTATCTGCACAATGTTGCTCAATAAAGGCACCGCTTCCTTCCGGACAACCATCGTCTACAGCATAGATGCGCTCTACGCATGATGGTATGGCAGCAATCACATCCATCACATGCCGCGCCACCTTGTAACAAGGAATAGCTACAGCAATACGCATACCCTTCATTGTCCCCCCTGTGCAGCCAGAGTCACTCCTATCAAAATGAGCCCCCCACCCGCCATCGTCTGCCAGTGCAAAGGCTCACCTAAAGCCAACCATCCAAGCAATGGCACCAAAACAAAGGCCATCCCCATAAACGGATATGCCAAATGCAAGGGAGCACTGCGCAATATCCAGACCCACAGCAGCGTGGTGAAGCCATATAAGACCAAGGCCACAATCAGCCAGCCATTGAAAATCCAGGCCGTCCAATGCACCTGCCCGGACAAAGCCAAAGCAGCTTTTTTGAAAAGCAATTGCCCCAAAGAAATACCGACCACGCATAGCACGGTAAGCGACATCAAGATCAACGACATGGCAAAGCTCAATAACTCAATGGGTCACGATTATGGTGCATGCCGTACGATCAGCCTGGTCCACAGCCGCAGCAGGCTGCGCACATGCCACAACAAATGTCGAAACTGACGGTGGCTGGCACGCTGTCCCGCATGCACCACACTAGCCTCGGCGCGCTGCAGTCTGCCGCCTGCCAGACGCACGCGCAGACATAGATCCACATCCTCGCAGTACATGAAATAAGCTTCATCGAAGCCGTGAACTGCCTGCCAGACAGGCAAGGGCAGCACTATGCAGGCTGCATTAACCCAATCCACCTGCTTCTGCGGTTTCCTAAGCACCATGCGCCGCCACAACGCCAATGGCGTTGGCGTCTCCCGCTCGCTGTCTTGTACTTGCCCCGCTCCATCTAGTTGCTGGGGATAGGCACAGCCTACCCCAGGCTGGCTTGCGGCCTTCAGCAAGGCTTCGAAAGGCTCCTGCTCGGCAATCAACTCAACATCTGGATTGAGTACACAGACAAATGGCTCAAAGGCCTCGCACAAAGCCTGATTGTGGTTGACACCAAAACCTTGTGGTTGGTTATTGCACACTACTTGTACCGCGAAAGGCCACCCACTCGCAGGTTCACGCAGCTCGGGCTCTGGCACGTTATGCGTTACCACTACGCGCGCAATATGGTCCGCGCTGTAACAAGCCATCTGCTCCATCAGACGCTGTACCTGCGCACCGTGACCATGGCTCACAATGGATACAACCAATCGGCGAATGGACTCACACATGCAATAACACGGCTACCGCTCTACAACCAAACTGGCATTCGCCTGATCCACACTGGCCCAGCGATCCTGACCAGCGAGGGACTGCAGGCGAATACGTGCAAGCAGGTAGGCATAGCGGGCCTGCGCCAAATCACGCAGGGCCGTAGTGCGCTGTTGTTCGGCATTGAGCACATCTACCGTCGTACGTGCACCGGCTTGAAAGGATTTACGACTGGACTCCACCGCTTGCTGCGCCGAACGAACCGCTTGCTCCAATGCAGCAATGCGCAGTACGCCTTCGGTCATCGCGCGGTACTGCTCATGCACCTTGGTTCCCAGGTCAAGCCGAGTCGCCTCCATGGCTTCACGCGCACGCTCGCTATCTGCCACAGCTTGGCGCACGGTCGAATTAACATATCCCCCTGCATATAACGGCACCGTCAGCTGCACACCAATGAACTTCTGGTTGTAGACATTGTTCACGCTGGTCACGGTATCACTATCCGAGCGCGACCAGCCTGCCACCGCATCCAGCGTTGGCTTGTGACCTGCCTTGGCTTTTTCAATTTCCATCTTCGCTGCGTCAAACTGTGCGCGCAGCGCGCGCAATTGCGGGCTGGCTTCCTCAGCTCTGGCAATCCAATCCTCCAAGTTCGCCGGCGCAGGGGGCGCTGGCTTGAATCCTTGCACATCCAAGTCCGCTAACGCATCCACAGGCTTGCCCACCAGCACTTCCATGCGTCGGCGCGTGAACTCCACATTCTGTGCAGCCTCCAACTCCTGGGCCCGCGACATATCGACACGCGCCTGGGCTTCATCGATATCCGTACGCACGCCCGTACCAGCCTTGAATCCCTTTTCAGCAGCGGCCAGCTGTACTGCATAAGCGGCCTTCTGGGCTGCTATCAAATTCAGTTGTGCTCGTGCCAGCAAGGCATCGAAATATGCTTCCGAAACCCGTACAACCAAGCTTTGCTCATCGCGCTCCAGAGAAGCATTTGCATCTTCAACCTGGGCTTCGGCCTGGCTCACCAAGGCACTGACATAGGGTCGGTAAATCGGCTGGCGCAACTGCAATACCTGATTGTTACTATTGTAGTTGGTGGTATAGGAAACCGGCCCGTAAATGGAATCCGTACTCGTTCTTAGATTATTGCGGTTGGCCCCCGCATTGAAAGAAACATTGGGCAGCCGCTGAGATTTGGCCTGGGGCAGCTTCTCTCGCGCAGAATCTGCCGCTGCACGTGAAGCACGAATACTCGCATCGTTACGCTCTGCGGCCTCATAAGCTTGGCGCAAATCTAAAGCCCAGGCAGGTGCTAACAGCATACCGATGACCAAGGCCGTACAGTTACGCACTACCAGCGACTTGCTCTTGCCATTTGCCACAACAACACTATTCATGGATTGCAAACGGTGCATACGTTCACTCCTCCGTCATGGACGCAGCCAGACGTTTGGTCAGCGGATGCAACAGGTAGGTCAGCATAGTACGCTCTCCACCCTTAAAAATCACTTCAACCGGCATGCCAGGATGCAACTGACGTTGGCCTAGGCGCTTAAGCCCCTCGCCGGTCACCGCCACTCTCGCTAGATAATACGAATTGGTCCCTGTGGGATCCGACAACAAGTCTCCCGAGATCGACTCCACCTTCCCCTGCACCACCAGCTGTGGCGAATTGGCAAATGACGAAAATCGTACGTCCACGGGCATGCCTGCACGCACGCGGTCGATCATGTGTGGAGCCACGTGAGCCTCCAGCAACAGCGGCGCTCCCTTTGGCACAATATCCATCAACTTCTGACCCGGCTGGATCACGCCACCCACCGTCTGTGCCGCCAACCCCACCACCTGGCCATCGGCCGGAGAACGAATCTCTGTGCGCTCCAGATCATTGCTCACCGCCCGATAGCGCTCGCCGTCAGTCAGCGCCTGGCGACTTACATCGGCCAACTGGGTTTCAACCTCTTTGCGATAGTCTTGCTGCCGCGACAGCGCACGCTGGCGCAACTCCGCCACACTGCTCATCGCACGCATCGTATTGCCCTGCAGATCCGCCATAGAGGTACGAATATCCGCTTGGGAGCGCTCTAGCTCCAGTTGGCGATTACGGGGGGCATAACCTTCTTTGACCAATTCGCGCAGTGGACTTAGTTCATCCTGCAGCAACTGCAGCTGCCCCTTGCGGCTTTCGGCCATCATCTTGTAAGCCTGCAGCTGTCCTTGCTGGCCCTGAATGCTTTCCTCAATTGACTGCAGGTCCGCCTTCAATTGCGCACGGCGCGCCACGAAAAGCTGCTCCTGGTTCTGCACCAACCGTTGGATCTGTACATCCTTAGAGGCTGCCTCTAGCAATTCGGGAGCAAATTGAATCTTGGCAATACCCGCCTGCTCCGCCTGCAGTCGCCCCAGAGTGGCTAACACACCAAAATAACTCTGGCGCACCGCCTCATAGTTTGCTTTAGCCACCGCATCGTCGAGCTTGATCAATACTTGGCCTTGACGCACCTCATCGCCCTCGCGCACCATCACCTGCTGAACAATGCCGCCGCTCAAATGCTGAACCGCCTTACGCTTGGTATCCAGCGCCACCGTCCCCGGTCCTGGCACCCCTTCGTCCAAAGGAGCCAGAGCAGCCCACAGCAAAAAACCACCAAATCCGATACCTAGCGCCCACAGGCCTACGCGCCCGGCGCGGCCCAGATCCGTCTTCCCATGCGCCGCAGCATCCGCTGCATCCGTGGGAGCTGCAGGTAGCAAGTCTTTATTTTCAGAAATCAAGGAGTTAGCCATATATCAAACTCACAAAGGGAAGGACCCAAAGCCTTCCAGGAAAAATGCCAAAGAAGCGAAATTAAGCGAGCGCCGACATACCTTCGGTCCTACCAGCAGGAGCTGCTGCGGCACGCAAACGCTGCAGCACCACATCACGCGCGCCATCGGCCTGCACGATCCCGTCCTTCAGAACCACCAACCGATCTGCAACCGCCAGCACTCCAGGCCGGTGGCTGATCAAGACCACGGCACTGCCCTTGGCCTTCAGCTCTCCCACCACCTTCACCAGCGCTGCCTCGCCCACATCGTCCAGGTTGGCATTAGGCTCATCCAGCACGATCAGGCGTGGCTCACCATAAATCGCTCGGGCCAAGCCAATACGCTGACGCTGCCCTCCAGACAAGAGCCCGCCGTTCTCTCCTATTGGAGAGTCATAGCCCTTGGGAAAACTTAAAATCATTTCGTGCAGACCTGAGGCCTGAGCAGCAGCAATCACCCGATCGGCATCCACTTCACCCATGCGAGCAATGTTTTCGGCGATGGAGCCATCAAACAATTCAATGTCCTGAGGCAAATAGCCGATAAACGGCCCCAGTTCATCGCGGTTCCAACCTGCCAGCGGCCGCTCATCCAGCAGCACCTCTCCACTCATATGAGGCCAGGTTCCCACCATGCAGCGGGCCAGCGTCGATTTACCCGACCCCGACGGTCCTAACACCACCGTGACCGTTCCCGGCTCCACATCCAGGCTCACGCCTTTCAAAATAGGCTGCTCACGCGTCAATGCCACCGCTACCACATTGCGCAGGCCCAGCCGCCCCGAAGGTGCTGTACGCGACAAAGCAGGATCATGTCCTGGGTTGTCCTGCAAAAGCTTCTCCAGCCGGTCAAATGCCCCCTTAGCTCCCATGAATGCCCTCCAGACATTGGCCAGCGAATCAATGGGGGCCAACGCACGAGACATCAGCACATTGGCCGCGATCATCGCGCCCGGAGACAGCTGGCCATCAATCACCAACAGCGCCCCCAATCCCAATGCCAGCGACTGCTGCGTATAACGGATGAACTTGCTGATCACAGCCAGACGCTCACTCACATCATGCGCATGACTTTGTGCGCCCAACATCTTCTCGTAGCGCTTGAGCCAATGTCCTCTCAGGTTCTCCACCATACCCATGGGCACCAGTGCCTCGACATTGCGTAACTTGCCCTGCAGATATTCCGCAGACTCTCTGCTCGCCTCCTGCGCCCTCTCCGAAGGAGCCACCGCCTTGCGGTGACCGAACCAGACCAAGGCCCCCTGCACCAGTGCAAAGCCAATCGAAGCCCAACCAAGCATAGGGTGCAGCAGAAACAGCACCGCCATATAAACAGGTGTCCAGGGTGTATCGAACAACGCAAAAATGCCTTGTCCCGTCAAAAACTGACGCAACTGCACCAAGTCGCCAAAAGCCCGTGTCGATGCCACGCCCGGCTGCTGCAAATTGGTCTCGAAGCTGGCATGAAAGACTCGGGAGCTCAGCACCGAATCGAGACGTTGTCCCGAGAGCACCAGTACGCGGGAGCGCATCCACTCCGCCCCAGCCATAACCAAAAACAGAAACAGCGTGATCAGCGACATCGCCAGTAGCGTCAGCTCGCTGCGACTGACCATCACCCGGTCAAAGACCTGAAGCATATACAGCGTAGGCGCCAACATAAGCACATTCGCCACCATACTCAGCACCGCTACCAGCACGAACTCCCGGCGAAACAGCCATAGCGCGCGCGTCAGTTCACTGCGCTCAAAAAAAAGCAGGAGCACTCATTAATGTGATCTTTCAAAAAAACAGGCAAGCCGGCCCAGTCGGCAAAGATTTACGCGGCACGCGCCAAAGTACCTCCAGCAGGCGCACGCGAAGCGGCATTCAACGCTGCCAACACTTCATCGCGCGGACCAAAGGCCTGCTGCTGACCATCACGCATCACCAACAGCTTGCTGGCCACGGATAAAACGCTGGTACGGTGCGTGATCACCACAATCGTGGCGCCCCTTGCACTCGCCTGCACAATAGCTCGCGCGAGGGCTGCATCGCCTTCCTCATCCAGGCTGGAATTGGGCTCGTCCAACACTACATAAGTCGGCTCGCCATACAAGGCTCGGGCCAGAGCCACGCGCTGACGCTGACCGCCAGACAGGCGAACGCCACCAGGCCCCACCTTGCATTCATAGCCACCCGGCAGAGAGGAAATCAGCTCATGCAGGCCTACAGCTCGTGCAGCCTGCTCCACGAGTTCCTGATCCGGTTTACCGAAGCGGGCGATATTCTCAGCCACCGATCCTTCAAATAGCTCCACGCCCTGGGGCAGGTAGCCGATGTACGGACCAACCTCAGCCTTGTCCCAGCCGTAAAGATCCACCCCGTCCAGCCTAACCTTGCCACTCATGGACGGCCACAATCCAACCAGCAAGCGCGCCAAAGTAGTCTTACCCGCCGCGGAAGGCCCGACCACGGCCAACACATCGCCGGGCTGCAATTCAAACTGTGCGCCACGGATGATGGGCTGTGCAGAGCCCGGGGCTCCGGCCACCAATTGTTCCACACGCACCGCGCCCTTCGGGGCAGGCAGAGGCATTGCTGGAGCCTGTGCTGGCACCGCCTGCAACAGTTTGGAGAGACGGCCCCAGGCATCGCGAACGTTCACTACCCCACTCCACTGGGCCACCACCTGCACCAGTGGCGCCAACATGCGCCCTCCCAGAATTGAGCCGATGATCATCATGCCTGGGCCACCATGCAAATCGTTATGCAGCAACAGAAAGCAGCCCAGCCCCAGCAGCAGCGAACTCAAAGTGTTCTGTACCAGGCGAGTCACCGCCTGAAAGCCACCAGCTGCCTGAGATGCCTGCGCATGCAATTGCAAGAACTTGCGTTGACGCTGCACCCAACGCGAATGCAAGCTGCGCAGCATGCCCATCGCGTGAATCACTTCGGCATCGCGCAAGGCTCCATCCGCATAGCGCTGCGCCTCAATGGCCGTCTGGTTAGCCTGCATCAGCGGCGGCTTGGTGCTGCGCTCATTGAGCCAAGCCACCAGAGCCTGTATCGTGCCAAAGACCAGGGCAGAGACTCCCAAATAGGGGCTGATCAAAAACAGCAGCACGGCCATCAGCAAGGCAACAGGAGCTTCCAGAATCGCCAATATCGACGGCGAGTGAAAAAAGTCGCGCACTGTCCGCAAATCATTGAATGCCTGCTGCGAGCCCAGGGCCGAACGCTGGGCTCCAGCCTGAAACACCGCATCAAACACGCGCCTGCGCATGCGCTTGTCAAAGGCTTCGCCTGCCTCGTACATCACATGCGCACGCGCCCATTCCATCACCTCCAGCAACACATACGCCAGAATCACCGCCAGCGTCAGCATCGCCAGCGTCATATGACTGCGGCTGTTCACCACACGGTCATATACCTCCAGCATATATCCTGAAGGTGCCAGCACCAGCACGGCAGAAAACACGCTGAACCATGCCGTGCGCACAAAATAAGGGCGCAACTGCGCCAGCACCGCGCGCAACTCTGCATCTTCGCTCTGATTCGTTCTCATATCGACTCTTCAACCAGTATGTATTCAGGAATCTCCGCCACCGGATCGCTGTGACCTTGCACCTGCGCCTCACCCAACAGGAAAGACAAGGCATAACCGCGCTCAGCATCCCCTTCCAGCACAATCTCGCGCATCTTCTGCTGCTGAAAACGGGTTTCGTCGCGCGGATCCAGCATCAGCTGAAAGCGCATTCGCCCATCCAACGTGAACATCGACAACTGCCCATCCTTCAGGCTCAACGTATGGCGGTCGAAATACACCGGGCAGGTATCCGCAAAACGCAGCAGCGGCAGGCCCGCATCGCCCAAGCGCTCCAGATGAAAAGGGCTTGCTGGATGCTGAAACACCACCCGACATGTTCGCGACACCGAATAAATGGCATTGCACACCATCTGCGAACCCATTTCGGGAAACTCGTCGCGCAACTGGCGATAGGTCAAATGGTGCAATGCCACCCGGTTCCAGACCCTGGTGCTGCGCACCACAGGTGCCAGCGCATTGCACAACCGTGCAAAACCGTGCTGCAAAGCCTGCAAGCGCATGGCTTGCTGCGGCGTCACGTTCAAGGGAATGCGAAGAATGTCATCCATGTCTGGCGCGCAGTCTAGCAGCAATTCCTATATGAATTTCATATAAGAAATTAAAACCCCGCATCCGTGGCAAAAAAACCGCATCAAACCGCCATGAGCCTGGGCACGGGATAGCTTCCTTGGGATAAAAAATTAGGAGTAAGAAAAGCAAAAAACCGGCGCTGCGCATGGCGCAGGCCGGTGAATATGGTGGTGCCCATGGCGGGAATCGGACCCGCGACCTCTCCCTTACCAAGGGAGTGCTCTACCACTGAGCCACATGGGCGAATGCCGTGCATGCATGTGTACTGACATTGTTTGAAGCCTGCCTCATTGGCTCCCCGACCTGGGCTCGAACCAGGGACCTGCGGATTAACAGTCCGTCGCTCTACCGACTGAGCTATCGGGGAAAACAGGGAAAAGACTTCAAACGAAGCCGCGCATTATAGCCTGGGCTTTGAGCAGCAAATCAGAACTTGCTCCAGTCAATGCCGTCGAAGCTGATGCTGCCCGAGCTGGTGCTGGGCGCTGCAGCTTCGTTGTCCACCAGCACACTGTCCTGCAGATTGGCCAGCGAGACGCGGTGGGCATAGATCAGATCCAGCGCGCCGCTGCGCTGCAGGGCGGCAAGGGTGGCGTCATCCAGCGCGTCCAGGCGCTCGAAGTCGACCACGCGCAAGCCTTGCAGACCCACGGGCTGGCCGTGCTTGCTGGCCACCACCACCTGGCGCTCCACCAGCAGTTGCGCCGCTTCCAGCTGGGCCACCAGGCCCAGCGTGCGCTGATTGTCTTGCTCCATCATCAGCAGCACGCGCTGCACATTCTGCAGTACGGCCGTGGGCTGGCCGTCATCGGTAAACAGGCGCTCGCCTTGATCGGCACCAAGGTGGGGCGCATCCGCATCGATGACCACGATATGCTCGATGGCCGAGGCGCCTTCGGCCTGCTCGGCGCCGGGAGCCGTGGATTCCGCCATCACAAACGGGTAGCGGCGGAAATGCGCAGGCACATAGCGTGCCATCCAGTGACCGGAGTCACGCACATAGGCGTTGTGGCCACGCGCACGGCCCAGCAGGGCCAGGGGCAGGGAGCCGCTCTGGTCCGAAAACACAATGGCGTACTCGCGCGCCACCATATCGGCCTCGCCCGAGACAATGGGCGCAAACAGCTGCTGGGCGGCAAAGTGATAGGGCTGGCTGGCGGCATAGCGCAGCTGGCGATGGGCGGCGCTATCGAGGGCGCGGGGCTGCTTGAACAGGTCTAGGGTATCGCTCATAAGAACCTTCTCTCTAAAAACAAAAAGGCCGCGCCCCGTTTGCACAGAGCGCGGCCTGGTCAGGACGGCAAGACTACCAGCATGCCGGCAGCCTTGCTAGCCGCTGATTAGACGGCGAACTTGAAGTTAGCCAGGTCCAGCTTGGTGATGTCGTTCACGCCAGACAGCACGATCTCGAAGTTGTGGGTGCCATTGCCGTGGATGACCACGTCGGTACCCAAACCACCGGCTTGAGACATCTGGATGTCAGCCAGGCCGTGGATACCCAGGGCCGACAGGTCCAGCACTGTCAGGTTGCTCAGCGAGCCAGTACCTTCGTGGATAGCCTGGAAGCCAGAGATCTTCCATTGGAAGTTGGCATCGCCAGCGGCGTTCTTGGCAGCATCGGCTGTGAACTGGAAGGTGGTCACGGTGTCAGCTTCGTTAGCACCGCCAGTGTGATCGCCATCGGTGAAGTCGATGCCGAAGCTGCCCACCTTGACCACGGTGTTGCCAGTGGTGTAGTCGGTGGTACCGATAGTTGTCTTCAGTGCATCGCCGAGGGTAGCGGACACCACGCCCTTGTAACCCGACACATCCACCAGCTTGACGCCGGCCGACAAGGTGTGCAGTGCCAGAGAGTCCTGCACGGTGGTAGCCGTGCTGGAACCACCAGTAACCACCACATTGGTCAGGTTCGCCTTGGTGAAGTCAGTGGTAGGCACCGCTGCAGCATTGGCGTAAGCAGCAGCACCGCCGCTGGTCACAACAACGGGATTACCGTTGGTGTCAACCGCCACCTTCTCCAAGTTCAGGTCGTACTGCTTCTGAGCCAGAGGCTGAGTCAGCGAAGAGTCCAGCTTGAGGTTCAGCGTGGTGAAACCATGGGTGCTGATTTCTTGCGCACCACCAAAAGCGCTCTTGGCCGTCAGGTTCAGTGCCGAGTCATTGCTCACGGCATTGGTCTGGAAGACTTGAGCACCACCCGCGTTCACACCTGCCAGAGTCTGTGCATTGTACGAACCCAGTTCGACATTTTCCACGCCGCGCAGGTTGGTCACCTTCAGCGTAGCGCCGTCGGTCTTGTACAGTTCCACATCAGTGGTGTTCACCGCGTTGAACTGGCCGCCATGGAACGACACAGTTTCAAAGCCCGACACAGTAGTCTTGGCTGTGGTGTTGATGCCAGCAGTGAACTCCAGCACGTCCTTGGCACCAGCGCCACCCTTGAGGTTCACGGTCTTGTTGGCGTCCACGACGTTGGCAACAGCCGAGTTCAGGTTCAGATGGAAGTTACCCGTCAGCGCGGAAGCGTCCACCTTCAGGTCGGTCACACCAGCGACGGGGCCGGTCGTGTTGGAAGCAGCAGCGATGCCAGCCGTCAGAGCCTGGGTACCGGAGAAGTTGAACGTTCCCACCTTCTCAGCGTTGATGATTGTCACCTCATTGCTGGTCTGGCGAGCGCCGTTGGAAACAACGTTCAGCGTACGCACGGCACTCAGGTTGGTGGTGTTTTGATCCGCCACATTCAGAGTATTCAGCGTCAGCTTGCCATCCACGCGGGCAGTATTGTCCAGGGACACTGTCAGAGTGTCGCTCTTGGCCGCAACCACATTCAGAGCATTGAAAGCCTGATTTGCATTGTTGTCATTGCCGATCGTCTGGTTCTTGCCCGACAGCGACACCTTGGCGATGTCAGAAGGCAGGTTGCGCAGCGTAGTCGAAGCACCCGCATCGGTAGCCACCACCACGTTCTGCACGCCGTGCAGAGCCGTGAAGTCATGGCTGGAGCCTGCACCTTCCACTTCGTAGTTCTGGAAGTTGGCGAAGCTCTTGAACGTGGTCTTGGCATCCATGCCCACGCTTGTGCTCACCACAAAGGTGTTGTTGCCCGTACCGCCATCCACGCTGGTGGAGTCCAGGCGGGTTGCACCAGCCAGAACCACGCGGTCATCGCCAGCACCGGCGTTGACGTTCAGCACGAAGTCGGGGTCTTCGGACACGACATCTGCAACGTTCAGGTTGATGATGTCGTTGCCCTGGCCACCGGTGTACTTGAACTCCACGGGAGCGGTTGCCTTGTCCAGGTAGCGACCCAGAGCGTCGTTGGTCAGAGTGATGCCCAGGTTCAGGTTGCCCTTGAATGCGGAGCCATCGACCACGCGCACATCGTTCAGGCCATTTTCCACGCGGCCGTCCAGACGGGTGGCAACCTTGGTGCCCACGGTCAGGTTGCCGTTGGCGCCCTTGCTGTGCAGGTTGACCACTTCCAGGAACTTACGAGGGCCGTTACCCAGGTGTTCGGAAGACTTCATCTCAGTCAGCCAGCTGGAGCGATCCACATTGACTTCGAACTTCTGCACGCCGCCATCGCCCAGCGAACCGATGTCCAGAACGCCGCCGGCGCTGGTACGGCCCACATTGTCGAGTTCGACATTGGTGGAGATCAGTTCGGTGCCGCGCTCGGGCTCGCCCACCGCCTGGTTCCACTTGAAGTCGCCAGCGGCGGGGATATCGCCGGTGGGGGTCAGCCAGCTGCCTGTGCCGAATTCCTTGCCAGCGGCATCGGTCAGGGTGATGGTGTTGTTTGCATTGAGCTTGAAGGTCACGCCAGCCAGGTCGGCATTATTGGCAGCAGCAGCTTCCAGCGCGGCCAGCAGCTCGGCATGGGTGGTCGCGGCGCCAATGGCGTCGGACTGCAGGGTGATGGACTTGCCGCCCAGGGTAAACTTCACGCCATTGAAGACGTTGTTGCTCAGGTCGCCAGGGGCGCTGATCTTGTCCAGGGTCAGGGTCAGAGCCGAGTTCTTGACGGTAGTGCCGTTCTTCAGTTGCTCGGGGTCGAAGTACACGCGGAAGCCCACTTCGGGATCGGTATTGCGCATGCCGATCAGAGTGTCTTCAGGACGAGTGCGCACGTCTTCGATCTGGATGTCGGAGCGGCTGTTGACAGTCCACCACTCCTTGACACCTGCCATGTTCTCGGCATCGATGTGCGAGAAGTTGGGGTGCACGCCACCCAGAATATCGGAATTGGTCGTCTGAGCGCGCAGCTCGACCACTTGCACGTTCTGGGTCGTGGCGCTGATGGCTGGACCCACAGGGATACCGCCAGTAACGGTAGTGATCAGGTCAGCAACCAGCTTGTTGCCTTCGCCCTTGGCGATGATGGAGTCACCGCTTTCCAGGGTGTTGGAAACGTTGCCCAGCGTACCAGCCTGTGCCAGGCCGGCCGTGAAGGTCAGACCGGCTTCAGTGGCAACGATGTTGTCCTTGCCCAGGCCCAGTTCGGTGTCGTTGGTGCCGGGAACGGTCACCAGTTGCTCGATGGCTTCGTTAGAGGAGGTGTCGGACTCGGCCGTCACGTTGGCCAGGTAGCCCGAGAGGACGCCCAGGTCTTCGGTGTTGACCATCTTGACTTCCGTCAGGTATTGGGCAACAGCAACCTTGTTGGCAAACATCTTGGCGGTGTTGCCCCATTCGGCGTCGTCATGGGGCTTGGCGGCCAGGTTGGAGAAGATCTGGAAGATCACATCACCACGGGTCCAGCCGGCGTTCAGGGAGGCGATCACGTCGGCTTCGGCACCTGCCTTGGCTTCGGCGGAGGCGCTGGAGCCCACAACGTTGGCGATCAGCTTCTGAGCGAACTGTTCGTTCGTCAGGAAGGTGGGGTACTGGGAAGTGAACTGCGGCTTGGTCGTGTAAACGTTCACGATCTGCTTGGTCGTCATGCCAGCGCCGTACGCATCGTTCAGCTGGTTCATGTATTCCACGCCGGTCACAGCGCCGAATGCCACGATAAAGAACTGATAAGCGTCAGTTTTTTGGGTTTGGGTCATTGCCATTGAAGAGCTCCTAATGAAAAAAACCAACCACCGACCTGACTTGGCTGGCAGTTGATGGGCGATTCTCCGGGGTATATGGGGCCATGCCAAGCTGTTTTGGTGATGGCGATCACACAAAAAGCCAATTGCCTCAGGGAGCAGCCTCCCTACCCGAAGCGTCAGCGACGCATTATGGCCCAGCATTGCACGGAAGCATGCACTTTTTCCGAGTGGCAATTTATCCACCAAGACGACCTTGTTCCGTGTCCTGCGCTCCTGCAAGGGCAATGCTTGGGCTCTCAGAGAGCAAGCCCTCAGGAAGAGGTAACGCGGCCAATGCCGCCAAAGCGGCTCATTCCGTCGAAGAGTCGTGTTTGCATATCACCA
Organism: Comamonas sp. w2-DMI; assembly: GCF_040187735.1. NCBI lineage: Bacteria > Pseudomonadati > Pseudomonadota > Betaproteobacteria > Burkholderiales > Comamonadaceae > Comamonas > Comamonas sp. w2-DMI. Next base: position 83,459 of record NZ_JBANEL010000004.1, read on the forward strand.
CCATATGCCCGCCACGCGTTGCAAAGAAGCCACAAATCAATCTATCGCACCGCCCGCCCATAGCGCGTGACTGTGCACGCCCCGACATCCCCCGTTTTCAGTAGCACAGGGCTTTGGAGTCCGGGGATTAATTTAACGGGTTGTGCATCAGCCTTTGGGCATAAGCTGCCGGGGTCAGTCCGCCGAGGGCCTTCTTCGGCCGCTCCTCGTTGTAGCATGTGCCAAGCTGGTGAACCAATGTTCGTTCAGGCATTCCTCTCTGAAGCGGCCGTTGAACGATTCGATGTAGGCGTTCTGGTTGGGCTTGCCAGGCTCGATGAGGAACAACTGAACACCCCTGGCGTGGGCTCAGTTCAGCATGGCTCGACCGCAGAACTCCTTGCCGTTGTCAGTTCGGGTCGCCTTGGGCAGTCCCCTTGTAATGGCGAGTTGATCCAGGACGCGCACCAACTGGTTGCCACCCATTGCCCGCTCGGCCACGATGGCTACCGCCTCGTGGGTCGCATCATCGACTACCGTCAGGCTCTTGATGCTGCGTCCTTCGGCCGTGCGGTCAAAGACAAAGTCCATCGACCACACTTGGTTGGCTGTCATCGGACGCTGTAGCGGGTGGCGATCGGCCAGCGGGATCTTCTTGCGCTTGCGTTTCCTTACTTGTAAGCCAGCCTCGACATACAGTCGCTCCACCCGTTTGTGGTTGACGATCTCGCCAGCTTGCCTGAGCTTGAGATAGATCATGCCAGCGCCGTAACGGCGATGGCGTTGCGCCAGAGCGATGATCTTGTCCTTCAAGGCATCGTTTCAGTCTTCAGCGGGCTTGTAACGGTAGGCGCTGGCGCTCATGCCGATGACGAGCAGTGAGCGGCGTTCGCTGAGTCCGCAGCCCATCATGTGGCGCACCAGCTCGCGCCGTGCAGGTGCGCTCACCACTTTTTTCTCAAGGCTTCTTTCGTCACCTCGTTCTCCAGCATGGACTCGGCCAGCAGCCGCTTGAGACGGGCGTTGCCAAGCTCCAGCTCCTTGAGCCGTTTCGCGTCCGAGACGCTCATGCCGCCGAACTTGTTACGCCAGAGGTAGTAGCTGGCCTCAGAGAAACCGTGCCGACGGCACAGCCCTGCCACTGGCAGTCCAGACTCTGCTTCTCGCAGGAAGCCAATGATCTGTCCTTCTGTAAATCTCTTTTTCACGTCCAATCTCCTGTCTTCGGGATTGGACTCCAGAGTCAGACGCTACTCAAATCCGGGGGGACGTCGCATTGCCAATGCGTTACCAACTACGCTTCCAACTCAGGCTGATGCCACGATCCTGCCATTGGTATAGGGCAAGGTTGCTCCAACGACGCGAGAGGTAGAGGCTGGAGCTCAAACGCCCCCCCAGCCATACCTCAGGCCATTGTTTCTCAAACGCGAGGTAGCCTGTCAACAATTGCCGCGCCTGATTGTGGCGCAACAAGGGGCTATAGCCTTTCAAGTCTTGCTGAGCATAGAGATAGCTCTGGACTTGCCACCCCTGACCGACCCCCCAATTTCCCTGGATTCCCGTGCGCACGGCGCTAGGAGTTGCATTGAGGCTGTATTCATACTCTGCCCAACCATCCAGCTGAAGGCTGACTTGGCCTTGCTGCCATTGACCCAATCCCGCCTGGACCCGTAACAGCAAGCCATGCCGCTGGCTCTGGTTTTCGGAAAAAACCCCCAGGCTGTATAGCGCCTGCGAAGTTGCGGCGACTCCGCGTGAAGGTGACCAAAGCACGCTGGCCACATCCCGGCGTGCACCATCCAGGCTCTGCTGGCTGGAGAGGTTCCAGAACAGTAGCTCAGACAAGCCCAGAGGCCCCGCCAATGCAATACGTGCACCGGTATGGGTTCCTGATAGATTGGCGCTCTGGGTGCCCAATAGCATTTCCAGTCCATTGGCCCAGCGTTGATAGAGTAAGGTATTGAAGGTGGTTGCACTTCGAGGCTTTTCACTGAGCGCAAGAGCCATATCACCATCGGGCAATGTCAGCGTGATGCTGTCGGCGCTGGAGCGCGCCATTGGATTGCTACTGCGCCCCACACTCCAGATGAGCTGAGTTACTGCTTGGCTGCCGTGCACAGCAGCATTCACCGCTTGTGCGGAGGCCCGGAGATCCTCATTATCCAGCATGGCCTGCAAACGCAGACGATGCCCCTCTGAAGTGCGTTCATCGTCGCGCAGCGTCTCAACCAAAGCCTTGGCGCTGGCGGTGCGGTCACGCACCGCCAAGACCATAGCCAGTTGCAGCATGGCTTCAGCGTCGTTGGGCTGATACATGAGAACGCGTTCGAGCAACAACTCCACTTCGAGCCATTGCTGTTGCTCAAGTGCTTTTTGTACTTGCGCATGGAGTATGCAAACCTCACGCGCCTGCTGTTCTTCGTCGCTACCCGCGGGTAAATCGTCACAAGAAGCAGGCACTTGCTGCGGTGCAATGGAGGGCGAAACCATGGATTGATCCATTTCCCACTCTTGTGCCATGCCATGATCGCCCCACAGCAGAAAAACGCCGCAAACCGTGGCGAAAGTAAATTGCTTGAGGCCCATGGATCAATTGACGGCGCGATATATGAGCCGAGCTCCAGCCTGTTCGAACAGCAAGAATTGCCCTAAAGATTGCAGAGCCGTATTGCCACTGGCTATCAAGGCCTGCGCCGCATTGGGTCCCAGCAAAATGGGGCCATCGAGCTCGGCACTGATGTCTAAAATACCAATCACATCGTTAGCCGCCGGCCCCAGCAACACACTGCGCCGCCCTCCCTGTGCTCCGACAACGCCCAGGAGATAAGAGCCGCTTTCCATGGCTGCATAGAAAAGTAGAGGAGCTTCCTCCAAGGCGTTGTGTTCGAGGATTGGCTCCAGCTGGCGATGCAACTCTTGCATACAGGCCAAGGCCTGGGCACATGCACTGGCATCAGGCCAGCTCATATAAAGAGTATCGCCCTGCGCATGTTCTAGTTGTCCACCATATTGGAGGGCCGTGCGCAGTGCGGTAGTGTGTACTGCATGGATCAAAGCCAAGGATTGCAGGCTGTCAACGCGCCCGACCCAGCGTGCCAATCCATCTACACGCGCTGCTGCCAAGACACCAGTATGAGATTGGCCCAAGCTTTGTCCTGTCGGCAGTTGGGTCGCAATCTGCTGCGCCAAGCGTGGAGGAAGAAAGCTCTGCAGATGCTGAGCCAATGCTTGCGTCTGGCGGCGCAGCAACAGCATTAACAGCGCCAAAATCACCATCGCGTAGGCAAGCAGCGCCAACACAGGAGCAGTAATTGGAAACACAGCGCCAAGCACTGCTCGTCCCGCCCAAGCCAAGCCAATAGGTGCAAGCAAACCAATCGCAAGCCCTGGCACCAATGCCGTCAGCTTGTAGCCTGTGCGAGAGAACGGGATGAGCCAGAGTCCGGCCAGCATGGTTATGATGGCAGCCATTAAGGCTGGTGCGCGCGGCAAATTGGCACCCCAACCACTGCGGGGACCAATAGCTGCAGCCAATAATTCTGCGTGCACGCTGACACCAGGTGCCCCAGGATGAAAGGGGGTACTGACAATGTCGCGAGCCCCCAAGGCCGTGCCGCCAACAAGAACGATCTGCCCTTTGAGCGATGGCAGGCTAGGCTCATCCAGTAGCACACGGCTAGCACTGACGGCCGGCCATTGGGTATGAGGCCGCCGGTAAGGGATATTCAAGTAGCCGTCTTGGTCAATCGCAAACTGCCACTCCCCTCGCTCCAACCAATGGGCGGGCTCCCAAGGCCATTGACCTTCTCGCATCTGCCAAGGCTGCAGCGGTTCACTAGCTTCCGCCGCAGCCAAAGCCAGCTGCGAAATGCGCAAGTTCTCCGAACCAGCCTGAAGGCAGAGCACTGCAGGCAAACGACGCAGGCGGCCGTCCACATCCGGTGTAGCCGCCAAATGTCCGGCCTTTGCTTTTGCAAGTGCAGGAGCCATGCCTAGATAGCCACGTATCTGAGCATGTTTGGAGCACAGACCAGGGGCAGTCGTATCGTTACCAAGCTGCCCCTCATGTGGAGGGTTGTTGACCAATGCATCAAGAACTGGAACCACCCCAATCACTGCATCAGGGCGCACCATTTCTGCTGTCAACCGAGCATCGGAGGAGGTGGCATGGGAAAAAAACATGTCCCAAACTTGCAGCCGTGCTCCCTTTTCCCTCAGGTTATGCGCCAGTTCTGCAATGACTTCACGCGACCAAGGCCATGGGCCAATTTCCTGCAAGCTGCGCTCATCAATATCAATGACAGTGATGCCGGCTGGAGCCTCATGCACCGGCTGCCAACTACTGAGCAAGTCATGAATCTGCCCATCTGAGCGCTGTGCCAAGCCCAAGGTGGAGAGCCATGCGGCCATGCCCCCCGCAAGCAATAGCATCAGCCACACCCAGCGCTGCACCCCTCCTGCGGGAGCCGCAACCGCTCTATGAAGCTCCACGCAATCCTCGTCTTATTTTTTGTTCCACAGCGTAATGCCTTTATAAGCGCCACCTGTAGCATCAACCTGAAATAGGTATCCTGCCTGAGCACCGTCTAGGCTAAGTGCACCCGCCACTCGCTGAGTAGGCGTACGCCCCAAAAAAATACCATCCGTATTAATGGTTCCATCAACTTGCAGTCGTTGGCCAGGCAGACCAGCTGTACTGATATTCATGCTGGTCTGGAACTGAGAACGGCCGAAATTCACCTGCAGCCGAGCATCGCTAAGCAGCGCTGTCTGCACATTTCCTGCAGTTGATGTGTAGTAGCCCTCTCCAGCGGTCAGCGCGAAGTTGGCCGTACCATTGAGACCTGCCGCCATAGGAGTCCCCGCCGCACCTTCACGCCACAAAGCATAGGCCAGGGGCTCACCTACAGTCACCGCACGGCCAGCGCTCGCGTTAGCGTAGGAAAGAGGAAGCGTCAACGGCAGTGATTTAGGGTTTTCATATGACTTACCCCAAACCAAAGTGGTGAACTGTTTTTCTGGCAGCTCCACAACACGGTCTGGAACATCCGGCTTCCCGCTCCCCGCGGGAGGCAGTTCAGGCTTCGTCAAAGTGAGCCCTGCCCAATCTGAGCTTTGAGCAGTTTGCACAGATGCCGAGGCTCGGGTCACAAGCACTGATGTGGATGCACTTGCATCATCAGAGTTACCTGCTGAGGTGCGTGTCTGATTCTTGGCAACTGCCCCTCCCCCCCCCCGCGGAAGGAGCCAGTTGAATACTGAAGGATTGCTCCAGCTCGGCCAGCTTCAGAGCGTGTTGCTCTAAGTGGCCTTCGCCATAGGCCATGAGATATCGCCCTTCACCAGCCTTACTCAGCACCGGCTCTTGTGGAGCCAACCTGGATTGAACTGTGATAGCTCCCTCATGTACATAGGTACGTACTGCCGTATTGTCAGCCTTGGCCAGAAAATCAGTGCCGCGCACACCAATCGCCGCAACAGGCGTGTTGAGATGATAGCGCTCGGGTTGTCGCTTTGCAGCCTTGCCTGAGATCTGCCGCATCGTCCCCTTGAGAAGCTCAAGCTGCAGATCGGAATCAGCGCCGACCGTATCGTATTTGTATTTGCGGATAAGAAGCTCGGATCCTGAACGCAGTGCCACTCGCCCCTCATCGACGAAGACCACCATGACCATGCCATCCTCACCGGTCACAAGGCGGTCACTTTCATGCAAGTTCAAGCCCCGCTGTACTGGCAAAGCTTCTCCATTGGAGCGGACAAGAGACACCTGCCCGACCACAAGGCTGACATACGCAACCGCAGGCAGCCTTTCTTTTGCAAAGCCAGCGCCTGAGCCCAAGGCCCATGCCGCAGCTAAAACAACGAGGGTAGCCTGAGTTTTCATGGGACCTACTCCTTTGCACATCACACGCACTGCACGAAGGCTTAGGCACTTCCGTGTCGTAGCAGTTCTACTCTTAATAACGGCATTCTACGATGCTCCCTATAATGCCAGTCTTCACTGCGTTACTTACTGTGCCGACATGCGCCCTACTCCCTATGACACAGGAGAGAACGCGCTCACCGAACTTGGTAGTTGAGCTTCACCAACATAGAATTTCTTGCTACACGCCGTCACATCGTCAGGTGCTGCCTCTAGAAGTCCCGCTGCTTATGAATGTGTGCCTATAGATCCTATGCACAATAAAAGGATATAGCGTGGCGATTTCACAGCTGGCGCTGGCTCCCTGTCGTTTTTTTGCCTCAGCGCCCCCTGCCGCCTTGCAGTTTGCTGCAGCGCACATGGAAATGCGTCACTTGCGTAAGCGTGAATTGCTAGGAGACATACAACTACCATTTACAGGGTTCGGTGTAGTTTTGCAAGGCTCCATGCAGGCCGTGGATATGACCATGGACGGCAAGGAGGTCGCACTATTGAGTGTGCAGCCCTACGAAACATTTGGACATATAGGCTTGTTAGCAGAGCAACCGCTGGCACTGACCTGGGTCGCCACAAGCACTTCCACAACGGTCGCCTTGATGCCTGAAGACAGAGCTTTGCAATTGATGCAATTCCCTGAACTGGTTCTGCAACTCGCCCGCTCCACCAGTCAGCAGGTATGTGATTTGTTGAGCTGGCAAAAGATTCAAGCCATACATCCGGTCAGCGCCCGTGTATGTGCCTGGCTGCTGCATCATGGCAGGCAGCAAATGGAAATGCAGTTACCAACCCATGCCGAATTAGCATGGCGGCTCAATACAACACGCGAATCTGTGACTCGCGTTCTGCAAAAGCTTCTCACAGATCAAGTACTGCAACGTGATGGAGATACATGGCGTATTACCTCTCCAGAAACATTAAAGGATTTAACCCGTGGCAGTGAACGCTGACATTCCTCGCTCGTCTTTTTGGGCTGTGGAGGCTTGGCGAGGACTTGCAGCCTTGATGGTGCTTTGGGCGCACTGGGGGCCGCCGCTTCACTGGCCCATGGGCCCCATGACATTTGCCTTTACAGGAGTCGACCTCTTTTTTGTACTGAGCGGCTTTGTGTTTGCCCCAGTAGTGATGGCAGGCCATCCACCTGCACTTAAAGCTTATGTTATACGCCGGATTGCCCGGATCTATCCAGCCTATCTTATTGCCTTGGCCTTATATGCATGGCTTGCTTGGCATGCGGGCAAACCGTTGCTGTATTTACCCGAGCATTTACTGATGGCACAGATGCAGTCGCGGGAAATGGTATTTTATTACAATCCGGTATTCTGGAGCCTTCCATCGGAAGTGGCTTTTTATGCCGCAATCCCATTTTTAGCTTGGTGGCTGGGTAAAAACGGTAGTGTACGCTGGCCTTGGGTATTTATACTGGCCTTGATTTTACGGTTAATTTTAATCTATCCCGCAGATGGATCCACTCAAAACCTAGCCTATATTTTCCTCCACCATCTCCCTGGGCTATTGATCGAATTTTTACTCGGTATCGTCGTGTGGCAGTGCAGCCAACGACCAGCCCCAACCAGATATATTTGGCTATCTTGGTTGACATCCCTGCTTGGCTGGTTAGTGCTGGCAGCAATATTTATTAAAATGGAGCGCTTATCCGGGGGAAGCTACTGGAAAAATGGGCAGTTGGGATTGATTGCTGCAGTATTTTTTGCTCTCGCACTTTGGGGAAGTGTAGCCCTCCCTTCTCCTTCTCCCGGCAGCAAGCTTTGGCTCTACGGCGTTTGGAGCGGCAAGTTAAGCTATGCTGTTTATCTATTACATATCGCTTGGCTGAAGCCCGCACAGGCCTTAGTCAATGCTTGGGGCATGCTCGCAGGTTCAGCCTTGGCCCTCACGGGACTTGGATTAAGTTGCTGGTTGATGCACATGCTGGTGGAAGAACCCGCACGGACAATGGGACGTCGCTTAGGCAATCGCATGCAAGCTAGGCGTCAGTGGACTCAATCCACATCAGATAACAATTTATGAGTACAGCAGCCCTACATTGGGATGAATGGCAAAAACAACGGAAATGGAGCGACCCCTTTGATCTGAGAACAGGCATGCCCTCTTAGTGTGGCTAACACCACCTGTCCACGAAGCGTGCACAGATGATCGCTGCCGCCAATTTCAGCAGTGCTTCGTGAATATCCAGCCGTCGTTCAAAGCGGATTCTCAGCTTGCCAAAGCCTGCAAACCAGCTGTGCGTCCGCTCCACCACCCACCGGTGCTTGCCCAGCCGCTCATTGCTCTCAATGCCTCGTCTGGCAATCCGACCAATGATGCCCCGCTGCCTCAGGTGGGATCGGCATCGCTTGAAGTCGTAGCCTTTGTCGGCGTGCATCTTGGCGGGTCTTTTACGGGGACGACCTGGCAAACCTGCAATCGCAGGAATCGCGTCCACGCACTTTTCGAACATCTTGGAATCATGCTTGTTCGCGCCGCTGACCAAGATCACCAGAGGAATGCCTCTGGCATCTACAACGATGTGTCGCTTGGAGCCGAGCTTGCCTCTGTCCGTGGGGTTAGGGCCCGTTTCCTGCCCCCGGGGGGCTTGGTACCAAGGAGCCATCAATGCTGGCCCGGCTCCAATCGATCTGGTCATGCTCACGCAAGCGAGTCAGCATGACCTGGTGCAACTGCTCCCAGACACCAGCGGCATTCCAGTTGCGCAGGCGCAGCCAGCAAGTCATGCCGCTGCCGTACCCAAGGGATTGGAGAAGGTCTTCCCATGGAATGCCTGTTTGCAGCACAAACAGGATGCCGTTAAGGGCTGCCTCATCGCTGACTGCGAGCTTGCGCGCACCGTCTTTGGCAGAAGGCTGGGATCAGGGGTTATAGCTGTCGCCACAGTTCTTTGCTTACGGGTCGTCGTGCCATGAGGGCAGCGAGCATAACTGCTTTGCTAAGGCCTCTGATCAAGTGGTGTTAGCCACTCTTAAACAGGGGCTTTAGAATCATTGTTGCCGCCTCCATTCCTTTACCTATTCTATATAAATGCTGGGTGCCCCGAATAATCGGTCGCTAAACTTCAGCAAGAGGGGTACCACAGTTGTTCAAAAAACGTCTGTATCACCTGGTTGGAAGTCCGGAGATGGCCAGTTTATATGAAAAGGTTGCCCTAAAACTTCCACCGCATGGATGGGGGTTGATACCGCGGGAACCTGGCTTTGCGCAAGCCAACTAATCCAGCCTTTTTTCGACTCCGGGCTGGAGATTGGCAGCAACTGTAAAGCCTCATTAATTTGTTCAGATGACAGACAGCTATCCACAACCGTAGGTTGTGGCTGCATACGCGTCACCAACCATCCCACGAGCTTACTCCCCTTTCTAAGCCCCCAAAGAGTATAAAGGGATTGATTATCATCCAAATTTTGATGAGGATGCATCCAATAACGCCAGCGAATGTAGGCTGCATTTTTAATAATTTTCGGCACTAGAGAATTACTTTTATCATACCGTTGCCAAACGTCAGCCAATGCTGAATCCATTTGCAAAAAATCCGCTTCTTGTATGTGCTGCATATGCAGTTTCCAAGGATTGAGATGACGCAAGAAATTTTTTATCAAAAAACCATCAGATTGCACCGATACAGTCCGGTATTCATTGCATACCAGTAAGCGTCGATATACTCCAATACGCTCTCCCAAATTAGCTGGTCGTACCCCAGGGAATCCATACATATACAGCGGCGGCTGCGTACATGGACTATGTGCCAACTGCCTCAATGCATAATTCATTCGTAAATATGTACTATGAGGCCCTATACCTGCTCGATATTCCGGGTGAAGCATGACATCGCATACCTGCCCCATACGCAGCGCCTTACCATCACGCATACCCGGCAGCACCAGCACGCCCATATGCCCGATCATGCGCTCCGTTTCCATGTGCTCCACCACTACGCCAAAGCTGCAGGCACCGGGTCCTTGCAGGTATTTCCACTGCCAGTACGAGGGTGCCATGGATTGATGGAAAACTGTCTCGAAAAGCTCGCACACCGCCGGGACATCGGTGCGTGGATCGAGCCTGCGATATCTGATGCCATCGAGTTCGACCGCATTGTTGTAATCACGGAGGTCGACAGCGAACTGCAGGTCGGGATCAATCATAGTCTTAATGAAATATCTAGCGATGCAAGCCCAACATGCGACGCAGTGCTCTGGCCAAGCGTACAGGACGAGATTGCTGCAATAGCTCCAAGCTACGTTGGGCCAAATTCCATTCAGCCTGGATGTGCAGGCACTGCAGCTCGGTTTGCTGCAAACGTTGCTGCGTCTCCTGCAGTTGCAACTGCGCTTGACTCAATTGCGCATTGAGTTGTGCTCGGTCACGGCATGTCTGTTCGTGCGCCAGCTCGGTTTGATTAAGTGCCAGCGCATGCCAAGCCAATACTTCACTTTGCTGATCCGAGCCCCACCTGAGCGCATGCTGCTTCAGTATGCGCAGATGCCAGCGTGCCCAGTGGTTAGCATGCTGGGGATCACTCAGATGAGAATCACCTAGGCCCTGACGATAGATGGCACTGACACCCGGGACATGTACAAAGCGTCCTTGCTGGCTGAGCTGGCACCAGAAGTCCCAATCCTCAAGCACAGGCAGATCTTCATCGAATCGAGCCCGCGTTTGGGCCACCGCACGCAGACGGAACAATACTGCATGGATGGGCAGGTAGTTGATGCCGCGCAATCGCCTTGCATCCCAGGGGAGGTCATAGTCGCGCAGCCACTGGCCGTCCACACCTTCCACACGCACGCCGGTGTAAGAGGCCACAGCCTGTCCGTCGGATTGCAGGGCGTTGACCAGGCGGTCGATATGGCCGGGTTCCAGCAGGTCGTCGTCATCCAGGAACAGGGCGAAGTCCCCTTGCACCGATTGCAGTCCCAGATTGGCAGCCGCCGAGCGGCCCAGAGGCTGCAGTCCCCCGTCAGCGCCGAGGCCGGGGTCTATGACGCGCAGGCCCATTCGCTGCGCCGGATAGGGTGGTATGGGATGATCCCCGCCGCTCGCATTGATGACCAATACCTCGATATTGGCGTAGGTTTGCTGCGCGATGCTGACCACCGCCTGGAACAGGCTTGGGCGGTTCATGCTACGGATCAGTACGCTGACCAGAGGCTGCTGGGCCGGCTCGCTGGCCAACCCCAGTCGGTTGCGCTGCAAAGGCCAGTAGGCCAGCTCAGCCATGACGCTAGCCTGGTGCAGGGCTTGGGAAGGCAGATGCCAAAAGGCTTCGGCAGCCTGCATGTCGGCTTGACCGAAAGCACGCAGTTGCGCCATGTTTTGCGCCAGGCGCAGATAGCTATGGCGTTCTTCCTGGGAGGCGAAGCAGGCCAGAGCCTGCCACTTGCGCTCGGCTTGCTCGGAAATATCGACCAAAACGTTGGGCTGGCTGGGCGCACCGACTTCGTAGAACAGAATTTCTACGGGGCTGGCCAGGCCGCGAGCAGCGGCCATGCCAGCCAAGGCCAGGACCTGATGGTCGGGATGGGGCTCGGTCAATGCCGGCAGCAGCAGCCAGTGCACGGATTGCTGCTGCAGGGTTTGGGCAATGCGTTCGATCAGAGGCAGGGCGTAGCGCAGCTGGCGATCCGGCAACTGCCAGCATCGGGGTTCTGGCAAGCCCAGCACTTGCGCTGCGGCGCGAGATTCCGCCAAGCGCGGATTCATCATCCCTTCGCCCAGTTCCACGCCCGCCTGACCTGCGGTGACAATCACCGACTCTACATGTAGTCCTTCGCTCTGGGCTTTCAACAGCAGGCCGGCACAGCCCAGCACTTCGTCGTCGGGGTGGGGAGCAAGGCATAGCATATTCTGCCCAGCCTGCAGGTTCAGCCTCCCCAGAGCGTAATCGGGCGTATCTTTGGCGTATCTGTCGAGCATGCTGAATTGTAAGATCCATGGGAGACGACTATGGATTTCGTTCCCTGGTTCGGTGTCCTGGAGTTGTATTGCGTTGAAACGTCTTATCTATCTATCACCTGTTCCATTGAATAGTCCGTCGCAACGGCCACACCATTTCGTGGAGTGGGCTCACTCACGCCTGAATTGCACGGTGTACTGGATTGAGCCTTACCCCGTGCGCCTACCGCGCCTTTCTGATATTCGCCGTGTGCTGTCGCATGCACATACTCAGCGCTCAAACCTGGGCCCAGACTGGCGAGCTGCGCCCTGGCTGCAGGTGCTGCAGACGCCCAGCCTGCCTCTTGAGCCTCTGCCTTGTGGCGCGGCCTTGATTGGCCGACTGCAGCGCTCCGTGCGCCAACAATTGCAGGTTCTGCTGAACGACCCGGACACCTGGCTGGTTGTAGGCCGCCCCAGCGGAATGGCACTGGCCTTGTGCAAAGCACAAAACGGACACCGAGTGCTCTATGACGTCATGGACGATATGGCGCAGTTCAGCCACGGAATTTCGCAGCGCTGGATGGAGCATGCGCATCAATGCCTGCTGATACAGGCCGAGGCGGTCTGGGGGTCTTCCGAGAGGATTGTGCAATCACTGCAGGGGCTGACTCGGGCTCCTGCAACGCTTGTGCGCAATGGCACGATTCTGCCATCGGAGGCTGTTTTCGAGCGCAACCTGGGCATGGGCACTGCGGCCCACGCCCAAGCTCCATTGGTGCTGGGGTATGTGGGCACGCTTGCCGCCTGGTTCGACTGGCAAGCGCTGCGCCACCTGGCCAATGCGCTGCCGCAAGCACAGTTCCATATCTATGGGCCGCTGGAAGGCGCCATGCCTCAGGCCCTGCCTCCCAATGTACAACTGCGGGGGGCGGTTCCGCACTCTCAGGTTTTCACGCTGATGAGCCGCTGGCATGCAGGGCTGATTCCTTTTCTGCACAACCAGCTGACGGAGTCGGTCGATCCAGTCAAATATTACGAATACCGAGCCTGCGGCCTGCCCGTTCTGAGCACGATGTTTGGCGAGATGCCTCATCATGCGACCGATGATGAAGGCGTATGGCCATTGGAAACCACGGAGCTGGAGGGCCTGGAAAAGCGCTTGCGCCATTGGCATGGAAAACTGGCCGAGCGACATGCTCAAGGTCTGCCGCTGGCCCCCGCCAATCTGCAGAGTGCGACCTGGTCGGCCAGGTTCGAGTCGGGGGCCCGGGATTGCGGTTGGCTCGCAGCAGCTTTTCAGGCGTCCATGGTATCCGATGCCTGACCGCTCCAGTCTCCAGGCATAAGCCATGCCCCTTGATGACTACCCGATGCCTTGAGTTCGATATGGGCAAAAGGGTCTACCCATTCATAGACATAGCGCATATTCTTGCATAGCAGATAGACGCCCACGCGGTAGCGCCCCTTGTTCAGGGGGATGTTCGGCAAGTCAAAGCGGACATGGGCATGTCCCTGCTCGTTGTAGGCCTCGATGGTTCCGCTCTCTGAGAAGGAAGATCCAATGATCTTTCCGCTGTCGGAGGAGATGACCACGGCCGCGCATGGGTGTGGCTCCTGTTCGCTGACCTGAAGGTGGATGTCGACCGCCAGATGGCTTTGCCCGCTATGACCATACAGCTCCTTGCCGGCAACGCCATCCAACGAGACTTCTGCGCGCAGCAAACGGACAAGTTCCGGTCGGGCTGCGCTGAGCAGGCCTTCTGCAACTTCGGGGTGTGCCTCGGTCTGCGCCTGCGGACTTGCCGGCCCCGGCACCTGGTTGAGAGAATCCAGAAATTCCTGATAACGCGGCACAATTTCTGTCGTGGGCCCGAAAGCGCAAATATTGCCTCTATCCAGCCATAGCGTGCGCTCACAAAACAGATCCACATGGAATAGCGCATGTGAACACAGCAGCAAGGCTGTACCTTTCTCGCGCAGTTGCATGACCCGATCAAAAGAGCGCTTGGCAAAGACGCCATCGCCCACCGAAAGAGCCTCGTCGACAATGAGTATGTCGGGGTCCACGCTGGTCGCTACCGAGAAGGCGAGTCGCACTTGCATGCCGCTTGAGTAGGTTTTCACAGGCATGTCCAGCGCGTCGTGCAGGCCGCTGAATTCAATGATGGAGTCCAGGCGCTGCTCCACTTGCTCACGGCTCAAGCCCATCGTAGCGGCATAGAGGTAGATGTTCTCGCGCCCAGTCGCCTCCGGGTTGAAGCCCGAGCCCAGCTCCAGCAAGGCGGCAACACGACCACTGGAGTGAACCTGTCCATGGCTGGGAGTTAGGGTGCCCGCCGCAAGCTGCAGCAGTGTGGACTTGCCAGCGCCGTTAAGCCCGACAATGCCTAGCGACTGCCCAGGATAGACCTCGAAGCTGAGATTTTGCAGGGCGGTGTAACCGCCCATGCTGTCGCGACCATGGCCACGCAGATGGCTCCAGAGCTGGCGCAAAGGGGTGCGCTGGGGCGGATAGGTTTTGCCGGCTTCGGCAAAGCGTAGGATAGGATTAGAGGACATCGGCAAACCCCGGCTGTACACGGGCAAAGAACCACCGCGAGAAAATCAACAGCACCGCAGCGGCCAGCATGTGCATGCCCCATTCACCCCAGTGCAGCATGTGACCCTGCATGAGCAGGCCACGCGCGGCTTCGGCAGTCCAGGCCAGCGGGTTGAGCGCCACCAGCCATTGCATGGCCTTGGGTACCATGGATGCAGGGTAAAAGATGGGGGTGAGAAACAGCAGCAGGCTGCTAATCGACGGAGCCAGGTGGCCGATATCGCGCAGGTAGACGCCCAGGGCGCCTAGCAGCCATGACAGCGCCAGGGCATATAGACAGAGTGGCAGCAGCGCCAGCGGCAAGACCCAGACCTGGAGATGCAGGTCGCGCCAGGCGGCAAACAGGCCGGCAATGCACAATGACAAAATCAGTTGCACTCCCGAGGCCCCCACAATGACTGCGGGCAGCAATGCCAAGGGAAAGCGAACCTTGGTTACCAGATACGGGTAAGACCAGATGCTGCCAGGGCTGCGGTTGATGACATCGGCCACAAAGGTATAAAGCGACAAGCCGATAAAAACTTGCAAGCCATATTCACCGGCAGATCCATCACCCACAGGCCAACGTATCTGAAAGAATTTATAGAACACCAGGGTGAACAGCAGTATATGCACCAACGGTTGCAATACGAGCCACCCGGCCCCTACCGCAGAGCTGCGAAAGCGCAGTTGCAGCTCGCGCAGCAGCCACTGGCGGTAAACATATATCCATTGGGTCATGACGTGTAAATTCCTTGTGGGCCAAGATGCACTGGGCTCGGCAATGAGACAATCGGACGGATGAGTACCTACGCTTTTCTGCAATCGCTATGGCGCAAGCTACCGCTTGCACCTCATCACAAGGCCCGTCTGCGTCAGGCACTGTTGCGTGCGTGGCCTGGACTGCAATCTTCGGCAAACGCCGCTACACCAGCGGCAATGAGCAGTCCGCTAAGCGCAGCCTCACAGAACTCGCTGGAACAGCTTTGCTTGCAACCCGGGCGATTCACGGCAGCCGGCCGAAGAGACTGGATTATCTTCGGAATTATTGGCTGGGACTTCCGCATCCAGCGGCCACAACACTTGGCTCGCGAACTGGCACAGGCCGGTGATACGGTCTTTTACATTGAGCCTACCTTCGTAGCAAACAGCCAACCAGGCTGCATGGTGCGGCAGCTTGACCCTGATCTGCCGCTATACGCTGTGCAGTTGCACCTTCAAGGTGCACCGCAGATCTACTTTGAGCCGGCAGACACAGTGCAGGCAGCACAGCTGCGTCTGTCAATGGCACATCTGTGGGCTCAATGGGGTATACAGGCATCCGTAGCGATCGTGCAGCATCCATACTGGGCCCCTCTGGCGCTGGCGATGCCCAACTCTCTGCAGATCTACGACTGCATGGATCACCATGAAGGCTTTGGCGGCATGCCCCCAGCTTTGGTCGAACAGGAACATGCCTATATGGACCGTGCTGACATCGTCACTGTAACATCACAGTGGCTGCACGACTGGGCGGCTTCCCAGGGGCGACAAGACGCGATCATTGTGCGTAATGGCTGCGATTACCAACATTTCCATGCATCACCAAAGTTGGAACACCAACCACAGGCACGGCGCAAGGTCATCGGCTATTTTGGAGCTATTGCTGAATGGTTCGATGTAGAGTTAGTGCAAAAGCTGGCACAGCGCTTCGATGATTGCGAAATTGTTCTTGTCGGCAACGATACAGTGCAAGCTGGGCGAGCCTTGGCGCACCTGCAAAATGTCCGCTTGGTCGGAGAGAAGCCTTACGCAGAATTGCCACAGTATCTACATAGTTTCGACGTATGCCTGCTGCCATTCCAGCGCATTCCTTTGACTCTTGCCACCAATCCTGTAAAGGTGTACGAGTACCTATGCGCAGGCTCTGAAGTGGTATGCACGAATCTGCCTGAAATCACCCAGTTTGGTGAGCTGGTGTACAAGGCTGATACGCATGAAGACTTCATTGCATCTGTGGAACTGGCATTGCATGCACCAGCAAATCAGACGATGCGAGCGCGCCGCAAGGCCTTCGCCCAAAGCCAAACTTGGGCTGAACGGGCACAACGACTGCGCGAAGTCGTGCAAACACTGCAACTGCCTTCAATCAGCGTGGTGGTCCTGACGTATAACAACTGGGCTTACACCGAAGCCTGCCTCAATAGCCTCTTCACGCGGACCGATTATCCAGGTTCTTTGGAAGTTGTAGTGGCAGACAATGCATCCAGCGATGAAACTGTAGAACGTTTGCAGGAATGGGCAGCTCGAGAGCCTCGCCTGAAGCTGGTTCTCAACGAAAGCAATCTGGGGTTCTCGGCCGGCAACAATACTGGCTTGGCAGCTGCTACAGGCGACTACCTCGTGATGCTAAACAACGATACTGTCGTAACACGTGGTTGGTTGCTGACTCTATTGCGCCATTTTCAGTCCGATCCGTTGCTGGGAATGCTGGGCCCTGCGACAAATCATATCGGCAACGAGTCCAAGGTACCTGTGCATTATGAAATGCTGGCACAAATGCCTGCCGCCTCAAGAGTATGGACGCTGGCGCACATGGGGCAACTTTACCCAATGCGAACGCTGGCTTTCTTTTGCGTAATGATGCCCCGTGCTGTATATGAGCGCGTTGGCCCTATGGACGAAACATTTGGGCGAGGATTTTTCGAAGACGATGATTATTGCCGTCGCATTGAACAACAAGGTTTACATCTCGCCTGCGCCGATGATGTCCTTGTGCATCATCGGCTTTCTGCCAGTTTCGATAAAGTGGACAGCAGCGAACGACGTGCTTTGTTCGAACGCAACAAAGCTTATTACGAATCCAAATGGGGCCCTTGGCAACCACATCGTTATCGCGAATAAAAGACATATACCAGAACTGCCAATGCAAATTGGTATCGAAAAATTCATTGCTTACGACATGGCATGAAGTTTCAAAAAGACTTGGCAAAAACTTATCCCTGACTGTATTTGCACCTATAAGAATATTTTCTTATAAAAATGCATGGCAGCCAGCCCTATTTCTTAAGGATTCTTTAATGAAAGTTTTGTGTGTTTTTGGCACGCGCCCCGAAGCTATCAAGATGGCTCCGCTAGTCAAGGCTTTAGCTTCAGCACAGGGCATACAAGCACGTACCTGCGTGACAGGGCAGCACAGGCAAATGCTCGATCAGGTATTGGAATTGTTTGAAATCGTTCCAGAATACGACTTGCAGGTGATGCAGCCACGACAAACACTCACCATGGTGACAAGTCAAATATTGCTTGGCATGCAATCTGTATTGGAGGATTTCCGCCCTGATCTGGTTCTGGTGCACGGGGACACGGCAACCACATTCGCAGCCACGCTATCCGCCTTTTATGTGAAAATTCCAGTAGGACATGTGGAGGCCGGTTTACGAACTGGAGATCTTTATTCACCTTGGCCCGAAGAAGCCAATCGCTGCCTCACTGGAAAGCTTGCACACTGGCACTTTGCCCCCACCCAGCAGACCCGAGAAAATCTGTTGCAGGAAGGAGTACCCGATACCCGGATTGTGGTGACTGGCAATACAGTGATCGATGCTCTTTTGATGACCGAAAAAAAACTACAAGAAAATAGTTCCTTACAGCAAAAGCAGCAGCATAATTTTGGCTTCTTAAGGCCCGAATCACGCATGGTATTGATTACGGGACACCGAAGAGAGAATTTCGGCGGTGGCTTCGAACGCATTTGCGAAGCAATTTCACTACTTTCCCAAAAGCATCCCGACGTAGATTTTGTCTACCCTGTCCATTTAAATCCACAAGTACGCGAACCAGTCAATCGTTTGCTCAGCAAGCAAAATAATATTCATCTTATCGAACCTCAAGACTATCTACCATTTGTTTACTTAATGGGACGCAGTCATATTATCTTGACGGATTCCGGCGGAATTCAAGAAGAAGCTCCGTCGTTAGGGAAACCGGTTTTGGTAATGCGCGATACTACCGAGCGCCCTGAAGCCGTACAAGCCGGTACAGTAAGGTTGGTTGGTACAGAGGTAAATACAATATTTGAGAACGTTCATAGCTTGCTAACCGATGATGTACTGCATCATTCCATGGCTGTAGCACACAATCCCTATGGAGATGGAAAAGCCTGCGAACGTATCGTTCAATTTCTACAGAGAATTTAAAATAATCTCAATTGCAAAGGGGCAATCTTGCCCCTTTATCAATTAATCTCTCCAACTTGGAAGTTTGAAACGAACGATAGCCAAATAAGCCACTATATATAGCAAAACAAACATCAAGCAACACAACATTAGCAGCCAGCTGGTACGCCAAAATAAAATGGCAGGCACCACGGTCAACAAAGTAACTCCCCAAAGATAGGGCGAAGTTCGGTTATTGCGTATTAGCATTTCCTCGGCTTCATTTTCACTATCAAGAACCACTCTCACCAAACGCCGATATATCAATTGATGCAAATGCAAAGCATCGGCCATTCCAGGAGATTGTCCACGAACCTTTTTTCGGTAGATGGAAAATAAAGTTTCAGATACCGGGTAACACAGCAACAGCATAGGAAACCACGGAGATACCGATGGATGGTGTGCAACTAGAGCCACGCACCCATATGCTATGACCAAACCCCACAGATAAGCGCCGCCATCTCCGGCAAATATTTTTCCATGAGGGTAATTCCAGACAAGGAATCCAGCGGTCACGCCAACCAGTACAACCATAACTGCTGCCAGTTGCCTATCTCCCAATTGCAACGCAACGTGCACCAAAGCGAGACTGATGAGCACAGCAACCATGCCAGCCAGCCCGTTGTATCCGTCAATGATATTGAAAGCGTGAGGCAATCCGCCAATCGCCAGAACAGCAATCCCCATACCAATCACGGGGAATGCGGCCAACCCTGCGTCCAAAAAAGGTAAGTCCAAGCGAACAATACGCAGGTCAGCCGCATAACAAACAGCTAAAGCACAAAGCAGCGTAACTGTCAGCCGAATACGTACAGATATGCGCTGAGTTAAATCTTCAAGAATCCCACATAGAATTGCCGGAGATAAAAGTACCAAGGGTAAAAAAACCTCCCTATAACGAGCCGATATATTTAAATGACTTCCCATTGCTGACAGTACTAAACAGCAAACCAGTAAGGAAGCCAACATACCTACCCCTCCGAGTCTAGGTACATGTCCTTTATGAAAGCGCTGTGGCATATCGCTACCATAGCGATGTACGTGTGTTCTGGCATGCCATATAAGCCATGCCATGCATGAAGAGGAAAGGACAAATCCTAAAAAAAAAATGGTAATCATGCAATCATGAGTTAAAACTATTCCACATTGATCAGTGATTTTTCTAATTCTTTAGAAAATAGTAAAAATCCATTTACACCACTGAATTATGCCGTTTGCCGCAAAAGCCTTCGTTGCACATTTTTCTTTAAAAACAAAAAGAGGGCATGTGCAGGCGTACTGCACATGCCAGTGCCAATATCAAACAGCCAGCTTCGCCAAATCCGCGACCCGGTTCATGGCCTCATGCAACGTGGCCAGCAAGCCCAGGCGGTTGGCCTTGAGCGCAGGATCTTCGGCATTGACCATCACATGCTCGAAGAAAGCATCGACCGGGGCGCGCAATGCTGCCAGGGTTTGCAGGCTGGCGGTGTAATCACCTGCTGCAAATTGTTGCTGCGCCTTGGGCGCCACGGCCTGCAAGGCGGTATAGAGGTCTTTTTCGGCCTGCTCGGCCAGCAGCGCTTCGTTGACCTGCGCGCTCACGGCGGCTTCGGCCTTCTTGAGGATATTGCCCACGCGCTTGTTGGCCGCGGCCAGGGCCGGTGCCTCGGGTAGCGCGGCGAAGGCGCGCACGGCTTCCAGGCGTTTTTGCACGTCGGACAGGCGCTGGGGCTGCAGGGCCAGCACAGCCTCCACTTCCTGGGCGCTGTAGCCTTGCTCGCGGAACATGTTGGCCAGGCGGTCGTAGATGAATTCGACCAGCTGCGGCGTGGCGTCCTGGATCTTGTCGCCAAATGCCGGCAGCGTGCTGACCAGCAGGGTTTCCAGGTCCAGCGGCAAATCTTTTTCGACCAGCATGCGGATCACGCCCAGCGCATGGCGGCGCAGCGCGAAGGGGTCGCGGTCGCCGGTGGGCAGGTTGCCGATGCCGAACATGCCGACCAGGGTTTCGAGCTTGTCGGCCAGGGCCACGATCACGCCCACGTCGCCGCGCGGCAGTTCGTCGCCGGCAAAGCGGGGCTTGTAGTGGTCTTCGATGGCGTCGGCCACGGCCGTGGCGAGCTGGTCGTTCTGGGCGTAATAGCGGCCCATGATGCCTTGCAGCTCGGGGAACTCGCCCACCATGTCGGTCACGAGGTCGGTCTTGGCCAGCATGGCGGCCTGATCGGCCAGACGGCCCAGCTCCGGATTGCCCAGCTGCTGGGCAATCGTCTTGGCAATGGCTCGCACACGCTGCACGCGCTCACCCTGGGTGCCGAGCTTGTTGTGGTAGACCACCTTGTCCAGCAGCTCCACGCGGCTGGCCAGGGTCTTCTTGCGGTCCTGGTCGAAGAAGAACTTGGCGTCGGCCAGGCGCGGGCGCACCACGCGCTCGTTGCCGCCAACCACGGCCGAGGCGTCCTGCGGCTGGATGTTGCTGACCACCAGGAACCGGTTGGTGAGCTTGCCGTTGGCGTCCAGCAGCGGGAAGTACTTCTGGTTGGCCTTCATGGTCAGGATCAGGCATTCCTGCGGCACGTCCAGGAACTCCTTCTCAAATTCGCAGACCAGCACGTTGGGGCGCTCGACCAGGGCCGTCACCTCGTCCAGCAGCGCTTCGTCCTCGATGGCACGAACGCCACCACCCACGCGTTCGGCCGCGGCCTGCAACTGGCGCGCGATCTCGGCACGGCGCTCGGTAAAGCTGGCGATCACGGCACCCTCCTCGCGCAGCTGTTCGGCATAGCTGTCCGCATCATGGATGACCACGGGATCAACGGCCGCCTCGAAGCGATGGCCGTGCGTGGCGGGGCCGGCCGTCAGGCCCAAGGCCTTGACTCCGATCAGCACCTGGGTGCCGTGCAGCACCACGAGGCCGTGTGCGGGGCGCACGAAGTTGACGCTGGTCCAGCCGTCGGCCAGCTGGTAGCGCATGACCTTGGGAATGGGCAGCCTGGCAATGGCTTCGTCCAGCGCCTTCTGCACGCCGTCGGTCAGTTGCACGCCCTTGACAGTGGATTCATAGAACAGGGCTTCGGCCTTGCCCTCGCCCTGGCGCTTGAGCTGGGCCACGGCCGATTCGTCGGCGCCGATGGCAGCCAGCTTCTTGAGCAGCGCGGGCGTGGGCTTGCCCTCGGCGTCCAGGCCCACGGAAACGGGCATGAGTTTTTGCGAAACGGCCTTGTCCTGACCCTGCGGCAGCACTTCGGTGATGTGGGCGGCCAGGCGGCGCGGCGAGGCATAGGCCGTCAGGCGCGCTTCGCTGGAAGCCAGCAGGCCCTGGGCCTTGAGCTGATCAAACAGCACGCTGGCAAAGGCGTCGCCCAGCTTTTGCAGCGCCTTGGGCGGCAGCTCTTCGACAAACAGTTCAACCAGGAGATTCGATGCGTTCATGATATTTTGATAGCTGCCAGGGCTTGAGTGACGGGGCCAGCAGCTGAAATGACTGTAGATCGGTTGTTTGGCGGATTTCAGGCGGCCTTCTTGCCCTGCTGCTCGGCGGCCTTGGCCAGTTCGGCCAGCACTTCGTCGGCATGCGCCCTGGAGGCCATGGGGAAGCCCAGGCGCGCGCGGCTGTCCAGGTAGCTCTTGCCCACGGCACGGGCCAGGTTGCGGATGCGGGCGATGTAGGCGGCGCGCTCGGTCACCGAGATGGCGCCGCGTGCATCCAGCAGGTTGAAGGTGTGGGCGGCCTTGAGCACCTGCTCATAGGCAGGCAGCGCCAGCTCGGCGGCGATGAGCTTGTTGGCCGTTTCCTCGTGGGCGCCGAAGGCGCTGAACAGGAAGTCGGCGTTGGAGTGCTCGAAGTTGTAGGTGGACTGCTCCACCTCGTTCTGGTGGTAGACGTCGCCGTAGGAGAGGCCGTCGGTCCAGGTCAGGTTGTAGACGTTGTCCACGCCCTGCAGGTACATGGCCAGACGCTCCAGGCCGTAAGTGATCTCGCCGGTGGCGGGCTTGCAGTCGATGCCGGCGACCTGCTGGAAGTAGGTGAACTGGGTCACTTCCATGCCGTTGAGCCAGACTTCCCAGCCCAGGCCCCAGGCGCCCAGCGTGGGGTTCTCCCAGTCGTCTTCCACGAAGCGGATGTCGTTCTTCTTGAGGTCGAAGCCCAGGGCCTCGAGCGAGCCCAGGTACAGCTCCAGGATGTTGTCAGGCGCTGGCTTGAGGACCACCTGGAACTGGTAGTAATGCTGCAGGCGGTTGGGGTTCTCGCCGTAGCGGCCGTCCTTGGGGCGGCGGCTGGGCTGCACGTAGGCGGCCTTCCAGGGCTCGGGGCCGATGGCACGCAAAAAGGTGGCGGTGTGCGAGGTACCGGCGCCCACTTCCATATCGTAGGGCTGGAGCAGCGCGCAGCCCTGATCGGCCCAGTAGGACTGCAGTTTCAGAATGATTTGTTGGAAGGTCAGCATGACTAAAGTACGTTCGCGGCCCAGGCACCGGCCTGTCGCGTTGTTCGGTATTTGAATATCTGGAATATCGGCGGCGCAAAGCCGCGTAAACGGCAATTCTAAGTCTGAGGCCCCTGGGCCGACGCACAGCGTCTGTGCAGCCCCACAGCCCGGTTTTTTTCCTTGAAGCCGCTTGGGGCGGGGATTTCAGCGTTTTGCAATGAAAACGGAAGCTGCTTGCGCATGGCTGCACTGGCTTTCGGGGCTGTTGATACCCGGATCCCATAACTGCCAAGCGCCTGCCGCTCACTTTTTTACAATTGCGCGCCGCGGCCGGCTCACCGCAATAAAGTGTCGCCATGGTTGCCCCCTAGAATGCCCCATTCACCTTGCGTGGACATCTACATCCGGAGCCCGTCATGAACCTGATGAACATCATCACCAAGCAACTGATCGAAATCATCGAATGGACCGATGATTCGCGCGACACGCTGTCCTACCGCTGGCCCGATGACGACAAGGAAATCAAGAACGGCGCCCAGCTCATCGTGCGCGAGTCGCAGCAGGCGCAGTTCGTCTCCACCGGCCAGTTCGCCGATCTGTTCGGCCCCGGCAAGCATTCGCTGACCACGCAGAACATTCCCATCCTGTCCACCATCCAGGGCTGGAAGTACGGCTTCAACTCGCCGTTCAAGTGCGACATCTACTTCATCAACACGCGCCTGTTCACCGGCAACAAATGGGGCACGTCCAACCCCATCATGATGCGCGACAAGGATTTCGGCGTGGTGCGCCTGCGCTCCTTCGGCACCTACGACTTCCGCATCGTGGAGCCGGCCAAGTTCCTCAAGGAAGTGGCCGGCACGGACCAGAACTTCCGCCTCGACGAATTCGCCGACACCATGCGCTCGCGCATCGTCAGCGTGTTCTCCGAAGCCCTGGCCAAAGCCCAGGTGCCGGCCCTGGACGTGGCCCAGCGCTATGGCGAGCTCGGCGACGCGCTGCTGCAGCTGATCAACCCGGCCATGACCGACAAGTACGGCCTGGAGATCACCAGCTTCATCCTGGAAAACGTTTCCGTGCCGCCCGAGGTGGAGCAGGCCATCGACAAGCGCTCCAGCATGGGCGCCATCGGCAACCTCAACGACTACGTCAAGTACCAGATGGGCCAGGCCATGGCCAATGGCGGCGAAGGCGCGGCCGCGGCCGCCATGCCGGCCACCATGGCCATGGGCTTCGGCATCGCCCAGGAGATGATGAAGAGCATGCAGGGCGGTGCCGCAGGCGCTCCTTCCACAGGAGCAGGTGCCGCAGATCCCTTCTCGCCTGCAGCCGCACAGGCCGCGCAAACCCAGGCGGCACCGGCGGCAGCTGCGATACAGGTATTGACACCCGCCCAGGCCGCCCAGGCGCTGGGCGTGAGCGAGGCCGACGTGCTGGCCGAAATCCAGGCCGGCAACCTCAAGGCGCGCCAGATCGGCAGCCAGTGGCGCATCGCCCAGAGCGCGCTGGATGAGTTTTTACGCGGCTGACCCTCCCCGCCGTTTGAGCCCCTGCGGCGCCAGGCCCCGGTCTGGCGCCGCGCCTCGTTGTACTGGACGATACCGTGAGCGCGCCCGCCCCCTCCTCTTCCTCCAACTCTTCCGCCGGCTCCACCTGGGATGCGGTCGCCGCGCCCGCCATGGTGCGCAAGCACCCCTGTCCTGAATGCGGCGCCAACCTCGAGTGGAATGCCAAGGCCCAAGCCCTCAAATGCCCTTATTGCGGCACCGTTGTTCCCTGGAGCGAGGAGACCCGCGAGGAGCTGGGCCGCGAGGTGGTGGAGCAGGATCTGGCCGAAGCCTTGCGCAACCCTGCCACCGGCCGCGGCTGGGGAGCCGAGGAGCGCTATGAAGTGCAGTGCCAGAACTGCCGGGCCATCTCGGTTTTCCTGGACCGCAAGGTGGCCCAGCGCTGCGAGTTCTGCGGCTCGCCGGCCATTGTCGCGCACGAGGAGCGCAGCGACGCCATCACGCCGCAAAGCATTCTGCCGTTCAAGATCAGCGACGGGCAGATCCGCGACCGCATCCGCCAGTGGTACGGCAGCCGCTGGTTCGCCCCCAACCGGCTCAAGAGCGCCGCGCTGACGGATACGCTGCACGGCGTCTACCTGCCCTACTGGACCTTCGATGCCCACGCCGCCGCCCAATGGTGGGCCGAGGCCGGGTATTACTACTACACCACGGAAACCTACCGCGACAGCAACGGCAACACCCAGACGCGGCAGGTGCAGCATGTGCGCTGGGAGCCGGCCTCGGGCAGCCTGCAGCATTTCTTCGACGACGAACTGGTGCCCGGCACCGTGGGCGTGCAGCCGCAGCTGCTGCGCCAGGTGGAACCCTTTCCCACCACCACCGACCTCAAGCCCTATACGCCGGAGTTCGTGCGCGGCTGGACGGTGGAGCGCTACCAGGTGGACCTGTCCCGGGCCGCCCAGCTCAACGAAGAGGACATGGACGGCCAGCTGCGCAGCCTGTGCGCGCGCGAGGTGCCGGGCGACACCATGCGCAATCTGCAGGTGCAGCGCCAGTACACGGGCCGCACCTTCAAGCACATCCTGGTGCCGGTCTGGCTGGTGGGCTATACCTACGGCAGCAAAACCTACCAGATCGTGGCCAACGGCTACACAGGCCAGATCGCGGGCGAACGGCCCTACAGCTGGGTGAAGATCGCCTTCGCCGTGCTGGCCGTGATCCTGCTCATCGTGGTGCTGGCACCGCTGTTCGTACAGCAGTAGTAAGCCCTACCAGGCCTTCCACACTTCCTCGGCCAGGCCGAAGGCCGTGCTGGCGCCCGAGCCGCCGGTGACGGCCACCACGCGCGTGGCGTCGTCCGGGGCCTTGACCATGCAGGGCACCTCGGGCGATGAGGGATAGATGCCCACCCAGCGCTCGACCACGCGGGCGTCCTGCACATGCAGCGCCTCGTTCATGTGGCGCAGCATCAACTGGTCGACCTCGTCGCTGGCAAACGGCTGCGGGGCCGCGCCGTAATGGTGGGAATCGCCCACTACCAGCGAGCCGTCGGCGCTCTGCACGGCGATCAGATGAATGCCGTGGGCCAGGCTCTCGGCCTCGTCCCGCTGCAGTTCGGCGCGCAGCGCCGCCGCTTCGGGCAGTTCGCTGTAGCCTTCATAGCGCACCATGCTCAGGTCGCCCATGACCGAGCCCTGCAGCGCAAAGCCCGCCTGCGGCCGCACGCGCAGCATCTGCAGCTGGCAAAGGCGCACGCCGTCGTTTTTCCATTCGCCCGCGAACAGGCCGCCCGGGTCGGCGTTGTTGCAGACCGCCACGCGCTCGCCATGGTAGGTGGCGCGCGAGGTGACCACGCGCGGCGTGGCCACTTCGAGCACGGCTTCGCTGAAGGCGAAATCCACGCCCAGCGCCTGCTGCAGCCAGCACGCCAGCAGCGGTATGGCCGTGCGCGATTCCACGCGCAGCTCATGCGGGCTGTAGAGCACGGATTGCAGGCCCTCCGTGCGCAATGCCGGGTGGCGCCGCGCGGCCTGGGCGGGGGTCAGCAGCTCGCAGCCCTCGCCCATCTCGGTGCGCATGAAGGCCTGGACCACGGCCGCGGCGGCCGGGCGGCGTGCCGTCAGCCAGAGGCCCTGGTGCACGACCTCGATGCCGGCCTGGGGTGCGATCTGCGCCCAGACCTCGCGCGAGCGCATGGCGCGGCGCCAGTGGTCCCCGGAGCGCTGGCCGGTGACGGTGACAAAGCCGAAATTGCGGATGGAGGCGCCCAGGCAGGCGGCATCACGCTCGATCACCAGCACGGATCTGCCATTGCGGGCCGCGGTATAGGCGTGGGCCAAGCCGACAATACCGGCCCCCACCACGATCAGGTCGTAGTTCTTCATGTCGTTGGAAATGGGAAAAGAGGAAGGCGGAGCCGGGGCCGTGTGGGCGTCCCCGGTCCGATGCAGAGTCAGCGCTGGCGCCAGTGCTGGGTGCGCTTTTGCATCCAGGCGTCGAGCCAGGCGATCAGCAGCCGGCCGGTAGCGGCCGTGGCGAAGATCAGCGTGGCCATGGCGGCGGCAGGAGCGATGTCGCCCGCGTCGTCCATGGCCAGCACGGCCACCGAGGCCAGCGTGGTCTCTGGCGAGTACAGGAACACCACGGCCGAGACCGTGGTCATGGCGTTGACGAAGAAATAGCCGGCCACCTGCATCACTGCCGGCAGGCACACCGGCAGATGCACGCGCCACAGCAGCGACCAGAACGGCACGCCCATGGAATCGGCCACGCGCTCGTACTCGACGTCCAGCTGCTGCAACGCCGTCAGCTGCGTGATGTGGGCCACCGAGAAGAAGTGCGCCACCGAGCACAGCACCAGGATGGACAGGCTGCCGTACAGGAAGTTCAGCGGATTGCCGCCGGCATTGAAGAACAGGATGTAGCCCAGGCCCAGGGCCAGGCCCGGCACCGCCATGGGCAGCGTGGCCACGGCATGCAGCCACTGGCGCGTGCGCCGCCAGCCCGATGGCTTGGCCACCAGATAGGCCGAGACAAAGCTCAGCAGCGCGCCCAGCACGGCGGTGGCCGTGGCCATGCGCAGCGAATTGCCGTAGCTGGCCCAGCCGCCGCCGTCCATCATGTCGAACCGGTAGTTCTTCAGGCTCAGGCCGAGGTTATAGGGCCAGAAGCTGACCAGCGAGGCCAGCACGGCCGTGCCCATCACGGCCAGCATGGCCAGCGCAACCAGGCTGCAATAGGCGAGCAGCGCGCGGTCCAGCGGCGCATGGGGCTGGGGCGCAAGCGGTACCGCGCGCACGGCCATGGAGGCCGCCTGGCGTGCGCGCAGATGGCGCTCGGCCGCAAGGGCCAGGCCCGCGGGCACCAGCAGCAGCATGGCCACCACGGCGCCCATGGACAGGTTCTGCTGGCCTATGACCTGCTTGTAGATGTCGGTGGCCAGCATCTGCGTGTTGCCGCCGATGACCTTGGGCACGCCGAAGTCCGTGACCACCAGCACGAAGACCACGATCCAGGCGATCATCAGCCCGTAGCGGCTGGCCGGCAGCGTGACCTGGCAGAAGCTGCGCCAGCGGCCCGCGCCCAGCGTGGCCGCGGCCTCGTACAGGCGTGCATCGCCCGAAGCCAGCGTGGTGCACAGAATCATCAGCGCATGCGGAAACGTCCACAGCACCGAACCCGCGATGATGCCGAACGGGCCGTAGGCCGTGCCGCCCATCAGCCAGCTCTTGAGCAGGCCCTGGGCGCCGAACAGGTAGATCAGGCTGATGGCCATGAGCAGCGACGGCGCCAGCAGCGGCACCAGGGCCACGGCGCGGAACAGGCGCGCCAGCGGCATGCAGCTGCGCGTGATGCCGTAGGCATAGACATAGGCCAGGGTCACGCACAGCGTGCTGCTGACAGCCGACAGCCACAGGCTGTTGAACAGGGACCGGCCCACGCCGGGCATCCGCACATAGGCCAGATATTGGGCCCCCCCCGAAAAGCTGCCGTCCGCCGACAGAAAGCTGTGGCCGAGCAACGCACCCACCGGCAAGGCAATGGCCGCCAGCAGCACGCCCAGCATGCCCAGCAGCAGCGCGCCCAGCCAGACATGCTCCCAATGGAGAGCGCGATGGCGCGGCCTGGCCGGCCCTGATGGCTGGCGGGTGCGAGCCGGCTCTTCGCGCTCCGGCACAGCGGTCGCAGCCAGGCTGCCCACTGCGGCGTTGATGGCGGTCATGGGCAAGGAATTCATGCAGCCCTCCGCAAGCTGGCCTGGGAAAGCTCCGGAGCTGCCAGCGGCTGCAAGGCAGCCGCTGGCAGCTCGAGCAGCACCTCGCCCTGCAGCCAGTCCGGCAGCCTGGCATCGTGGCGCAACGGCCATTGCGCATCGATCTGGCACTGCAGAGCAGGGCAGAAGACGCGCACCAGGGCCATGGGGCCGAGGAAGGAGGTCTCGACCACGCGCGCCCGGAACAGATTGGGCAGCGCCGCGGGCTGAGCCGGGTGCAGTACCACGCTCTCGGGGCGTACGCCCACCAGCAGGGCGTCCCCGGGCGCAAAGCCCCGGGTGCGGCAGTCCACCCTCGTTTCGCCTACGTGCACCACGTCGCCGCTGCCGGCCACGGCGGGCAGAAGATTCATGCGGCCCACAAAGCCGGCTGCAAAGCGGCTGGCCGGCTGGGCATAGAGCTGTTCGGGCGAGCCCTGCTGCTCGATGCGCCCCTGGTGCATGAGCACCACGCGGTCGGCCATGGACAGGGCCTCCTCCTGGTCATGCGTGACCATGATGGAGGCAATGCCCAACTGGCGCTGCAGCCGGCGGATTTCGCTGCGCAACTCGGTACGCACCTGGGCATCCAGGGCCGACAGCGGCTCGTCGAGCAGCAACAGGCGTGGCTGCGGCGCCAGTGCGCGCGCCAGCGCAATGCGCTGCTGCTGGCCACCCGAGAGCTGCGTCGGATAGCGCTGGGCCTGGGCCGAGAGGCCCACAAGGGCCAGCATTTCCTGCACCCGCTCCCGAACCCGGGCCGCAGGCAGGCCCTTGAGGCCGAAGGCCACGTTCTGCGCGGCCGTCAGATTGGGAAACAGTGCATAGCTCTGGAACACCACGCCAAAGCCGCGTCGCGCGGCCGGCCAGCGGGTGATGTCATCCCCCAGGAACAGGATGCGGCCTTCGTCCGCCTGCTCGATGCCGCACAGAATGCGCAGCAGCGTGGTCTTGCCGCAGCCGGACGGCCCCAGCAGGCTCACGAACTCGCCCGCCTCCACCGACAGGGCAATGCCGCGCAGCACGGGGGTTTCCTTGTACTGCTTGGCGATTTGGTCTATGCGCAGCATGTGCATCTTTCAACGGGCAAGAAATAGGTGGCGCGCTCCAAGCCAGAGACAGCGAGCAAGGGCCGCCCCGCAGCGAAGCTGTCGTCCCCCTCCCATAGCGCGAAGCGCATAGAGAGAGGGGGAAGGCGCGCAGCGCCTCAGGGGGTGCTTACTTTTTTTCAGCCTTCGCTTCGTAGCGTCGGCTCCACTCGGCCAGGATGCGCTCGCGGTGGGCGGCAGCCCAGTTGAAATCGTTCCTGGCCAGCAGGGACTCAAGGTTGGCGGGGATGAACTCCAGCTTTTCCTGGGCCTCCGGCAGGGCCAGCACGGCAAAGTTGGCCGCGTAGAGCCTGTTGGCCTCGGGCGTCACGGACCAGTCGGCCAGCACCTTGGCAGCCTCCTGCTTCTTGCTGGACTTCATGATGGCCGTGGCTTCCACGTCCCAGCCCAGGCCTTCCCTGGGAAAGATGATGTCTATGGGCGCACCGTCCTTCTTGGTCTTGCTGGCGCGGTATTCGAAGCTCAGGCCTACGGGAAACTCGCCCGCGCCGGCCTGGCGGCAGGGCTTGGAGCCGCTGTGGGTGTAGACGCCGATGTTCTGGTGCAGCGCGTCCATATAGGCCCAGCCTTTTTCCTCGCCCATGATCTGCAACCAGGCAGCCACCATCAGATAGCCTGTGCCGCTGGAGGCCGGATGGGGCATGGTGATGCTTCCCTTGTATTCGGGCCGGGTCAGATCGGCCCAGCTGGCTGGCGTGCTCAGCTTGCGCTTGCCAGCCTCCACGGTGTTGAAGCATACGGCCGAGGACCACAGGTCCATGCCCACCCAGGTGGGGGTGGCCTGCGGATCGCGCATATTGGCGCGGACCTTGCCCAGATTCCTCGGCGCATAGGGCTGGAGCATGCCCTGCTTGTCCAGCAGCATCAGCGAGGTGGCTGCCACGCCCCAGATCACGTCGGCCTGCGGGTTGGCCTTTTCGGCCAGCAGGCGGGCCGTGATGATGCCGGTGCTGTCGCGCACGAACTTGAGCTCGATCTCGGGATGGGCTTTTTCGAAGGCAGTCTTGTAAGCCTTGATCTGGTCGGCCTCCAGGGCCGAATAGACCAGCAGCTCGGTCTTGGCGGCATGGGCCGCAGAGGCCAGGCCCAGCAGGGTGCAAGCCGCAGCAGCGGCCAGGGTGAAGCGGCGAGACCAGGAAACAACAGCGTGGCGCATGGCAGACAGTCCAATCAACGGCAAAAGTGAATCAGCCACAAAGGCCAAGCCTTCATGGGTTGCTGGAACTGTAGGAACCCGGTGTGAAACTGCCGTGTCACGGAACTGAAATTTCCGAAGGGCGGCATTGGAAAATTTGGGTGCTTTGCCGCACCAAAATGTCATTCGGCCTGCTGCGGCGAATCACAATCGGCGTACGGCTGTCCCACCCATGCAGCAACACCGTCACGACGCCCATGTTTGTCACACAGCTCAAATCATTTTTCTGGACCGCGCGTCTGGGCAGCATCACCCAGGCGGCAAGGCAGCTGGGACTGAGCCAGCCCACGGTCACGGCGCAGATCAAGGCGCTGGAAGAACTTTACGAAGTGGAGCTGTTTGCGCGCCAAAGCGGACGCCTTGCCATTACGGACGCGGGCCTGCGCCTGCTGCCGCAGATCGAGCAATTGCTGTTGCAGACGGCTCAGGTGGAGGCTTCGCTGCGCCAGTCCGGCGACATAGGACAGGGCTGCCTGCGCATCGGCGCCACTGCGCCGTTCTATGTGCTGGACATCATCCATCGCTATCAGCAGCGGTTTCCCCGGGTGGATATCAGCATCGTGAACGGCAATTCGCGGCAGATGATCCAGGCTCTCTTCGAATACCAGGTGGATCTCGCCACATCCTCTCACCTGGACGCCGACCCGCGCCTGAGCAGAATCGAACTGGGACAGGACCCTCTGGCCCTGGTGGTCCATCGCCTCCACAAGCTGGCATCCCGGCCTTCGGTCCCGGTCGAGTCCCTTGCCCACGAGACCCTGATCCTGCGCGAGCGCGGCTCGATGACGCGCCAGCTCACCGAACAGATGCTGGCCACCGCCGAAGTGGTGCCGCAGCGCATTTTCGAGATCGCCAGCCGCGAAGCCATACGCGAGGCCGTGATACGCAATATGGGCATCAGCGTGTTTGCCCGGCATGAGGCCTCCGCCCATCCGGAACTGGTCATTCTCCCCCTAGAGGGAGCCGTGCCGAGGCTGCCCGAGTATCTCTATTGCCTGCGCGAGCGCCGCGCAGCTGGGCTCATTGAGGGCTTTCTGACGCTGTCGCAGCAA
Organism: Comamonas sp. w2-DMI; assembly: GCF_040187735.1. NCBI lineage: Bacteria > Pseudomonadati > Pseudomonadota > Betaproteobacteria > Burkholderiales > Comamonadaceae > Comamonas > Comamonas sp. w2-DMI. The sequence continues at coordinate 115,549 of NZ_JBANEL010000004.1, forward strand.
CGGCAGGCCTGAAGTGAAGCAGGCCTGCGCCTTGTCAGCGCGCAGCGAAAACCTCGGCATCCTTGAGCAAAGGCTGCCTGGTGTCTTTGTCCGAGAGCACGAATTCCATGCCCAGGTCGGGCCACTGGATGCCGATCTGCGGATCGTTCCACAGAATGCCCCGGTCCGACTGGGGGGCGTAATAGGCCGTCGTCTTGTAGAGGAAATCAGCCGTTTCGCTGAGCACCACAAAGCCATGGGCAAACCCCGGGGGAATCCAGAGCTGCTTGTGGTTTTCCGCCGTCAGCTCGACCCCCACCCATTTGCCGAAAGTGCCTGAGCCTTGGCGGATATCCACGGCGACATCGAAGACAGCGCCGCTGGCCACCCGCACCAGCTTGCCCTGTGCATGCGGGTCCAGCTGATAATGCAGGCCGCGCAAAACACCGCGGCTTGAACGGCTGTGGTTGTCCTGGACAAAGTCCAGGCAGGTGCCGGTGGCTTCATTGAATGCCTGCTGATTGAAGCTTTCCATGAAAAAGCCGCGGGCATCGCCGAACACCCTGGGCTCGATGACAAGCACATCCGCAATGGCCGTGGGAGTCACTTTCATCGCACACCGCCTTTCAGGCACTGCATCAAATACTTGCCATAGCCGTTCTTGAGCAGAGGCTGGGCCAGCTTCTCCAGCCGCGCCGAATCGATCCAGCCGCTGCGATAGGCGATCTCTTCCGGGCACGAAACCTTCAGGCCCTGGCGTTGCTCCAGCGTGGCGATGAACTGGCCCGCCTCCAGCAGACTGTCATGGGTTCCCGTATCCAGCCAGGCATAGCCGCGGCCCATGAGCTGTACGTTCAGCTGGGCCTGCTCCAGGTACAGCCGGTTGAGGTCCGTGATCTCCAGTTCACCGCGCGGCGAGGGCTGGAGCGACTTGGCCAGACCCACGACCTGGCTGTCGTAGAAGTACAGGCCCGTGACGGCATAGTTGGATTTGGGCTGGGCGGGCTTTTCCTCCAGCGACAGTACCTTGCCCTGAGCATCGAATTCGGCCACGCCATAGCGTTCGGGATCGTGTACGTGATAGGCGAACACAGTGGCGCCCGCCTGCTGGGCGCTGGCCTTCTGGAGCAGCGGCTGGAAGTCATGGCCGTAGAAGATGTTGTCGCCCAGCACCAGGGCGCTGGGAGCACCATCGAGGAACTGTTCGCCGATCAGAAAAGCCTGGGCCAGCCCGTCCGGGCTGGGCTGCACGGCATATTGCAGACTCAGGCCCCACTGGCTGCCGTCGCCCAGCAATTGCTCGAAGCGCGGCGTGTCCTGGGGCGTGCTGATGATGAGGATGTCGCGGATGCCCGCCAGCATCAGGGTGCTGAGCGGGTAATAGATCATGGGCTTGTCGTAGATGGGCAGCAACTGCTTGCTGATGGCCAGCGTGGCCGGATGCAGGCGCGTGCCGGAACCGCCAGCCAGGATGATGCCTTTGCGTGCTTGGGTCATGAGAAGTCAGGAATTCAGGAGGTTCGGATTAGAGGATTTCATGCAGCATGCGGGCCACGCCCTGCTGCCAGTGCGGCAGGTTCAGGCCAAAGGTGGACTGCAGCTTGCGCGTATCCAGGCGCGAGTTGTGCGGGCGGCGGGCCGGCGTGGGAAAGGCGCTGGTGGGGACGGCCCGGATTTGCGCGGCCTTGATGGCCAAGGCAGGCTGTATCTGGCGGGCCTGCTCGATCACATAGGCGGCGTAGGCGTTCCAGGTGGTTTCGCCCTCAGCCACGCAGTGGTACAGGCCGCCGTCTTCGGGATGCAGGCGCAGATGCCGGATGGCATGGGCCGTCACGTCGGCCAGCAGATCGGCACCGGTGGGTGCGCCCCACTGGTCGTCGATGACGGACAGGCTGTCGCGCTCCTGGGCCAGGCGCAGCATGGTCTTGGCAAAGTTGCCGCCGCGCGCCGCATAGACCCAGCTGGTGCGCAGGATCAGGTGCGTGCCGCCGGCCTGGCGGATGCGCTGCTCGCCTTCGAGCTTGGTGCGGCCATAGACAGAAAGCGGTCCCGTGGCATCGCCTTCCTGCCAGGGCACGGTGCCGCTGCCGTCGAATACGTAGTCGGTGCTGTAGTGAACGAAGAGCGCGCTCAGTCGCGCAGCCTCCTGGGCCAGCAGGCCGGGCACGGTGGCATTGATCTGCCGCGCCAGCTCGGGCTCGCTCTCGGCCTTGTCCACAGCCGTGTGGGCCACGGCATTGACGATGACATCGGGGCGCACGGAGCGCACGGCATCCACCACGCCTTCAGGCCTGGTGAAGTCGCCGCACAGCCCGCTGCCTTCTCCCGCGCGGCCCAGCGCCACCACTTCGCCAAGCGGCGCCAGGCTGCGCTGCAGTTCCCAGCCGACCTGGCCGCCTTTGCCCAGCAGCAGGATCTTCATGCCGCCGCTGCCTGCCCGCTCTGCGGGGCATATTGCTTCTGCACCCATTCGCGGTAGGCACCCGACTGCACATTGGCCACCCATTGCGGATTGTCGAGATACCACTGCACGGTCTTGCGGATGCCGGTCTCGAAGGTTTCGGCCGGCTTCCAGCCCAGTTCGCGCTCGAGCTTGCGCGCATCGATGGCATAGCGGCGGTCATGGCCGGGGCGATCGGTCACATAGGTGATCTGCTCGACATAGGACTTGCCGTCCTCGCGCGGCCGCATTTCGTCGAGCAGCCCGCATACGGTCCGGACGATGTCGATATTGGCCTTTTCGTTCCAGCCGCCCACGTTGTAGGTGTCGCCGAGTTTGCCGGCCTCCAGCACGCGGCGGATGGCGCTGCAATGGTCGCGCACATACAGCCAGTCGCGCACCTGCATGCCGTCGCCATAGATGGGCAGCGGCTTGCCGGCCAGGGCGTTGACGATCATCAGCGGAATGAGCTTTTCGGGAAAATGCAGCGGACCATAGTTGTTGCTGCAATTGGTGGTCAGCACCGGCAGGCCGTAGGTATGGTGCCAGGCGCGCACCAGGTGGTCGCTGGCCGCCTTGCTGGCCGAATACGGGCTGTTGGGCTCGTAGTTGTGCTCTTCGGTAAAGGCCGGATCGCTGGGTGCCAGCGTGCCGTAGACCTCGTCGGTGGAAACGTGCAGAAAGCGAAATGCTTCCTTCTCAGGAGCATTCAGCGCTTGCCAGTATTGCCGTACAGCCTCCAAAAGCCTGAAGGTTCCGACCACATTGGTCTGGATGAAATCCTCGGGGCCATGAATGGAGCGGTCCACATGGCTTTCTGCGGCGAAGTTCACCACGGCACGCGGCCGGTGCTCGGCCAGCAGGGCGGCAAGGACGGCACTGTCGCCGATGTCGGCCTGCACAAAGCGGTGGCGCGCATCGCCCTGCAGGCTGGAGAGGTTCTGCAGATTGCCGGCATAGGTGAGCTTGTCGATATTGACGACGGGCTCGCCCGTCTGCTCCACCCAGTCCAGCACGAAATTGGCGCCGATAAAGCCTGCGCCGCCAGTAACAAAAATCATAGATAAGTTCTTCTCAAAATGCCGGATAGGCGGTGGAATGAAGCCGCTTCCTCTAGGCTTTCCAGCGCTGTCCAGCCATCACCAGCAGACCATCAAAAATCAGGTTATTCAGAAGCTGGAAGGGACGGGTCATGCTGGGCGACATTTTCCAGCCGGCACCGCCAGCCATGATGCACATGGGCTCGGCTCGGCAATGATCAGCCAGATGCTGGTACATGCGCTCGACGGCTCCCGCGATCGCATAGGTCCCTCCGCTGGTCAGCGCATCGCTGGTGTTCTTGGGAAAGCGCTTCACTTCGCCCGTAGGCACATGCAGGCCGGCCGTACCACCCTCCAGGGCACGCAGCATGATGCCATGACCGGGAAGGATCAGGCCGCCGAGAAAGTTGCCATCTGCATCCAGCGCATCCACCGTGACGGCCGTTCCCACCATCACCACGATTAGAGGACGCTGCGCGCCCTGCACCAGCATATGGTGGCGCGCGCCGATCATGGCAACCCAGCGATCGGCGCCCAGACGGGACGGATGGTCGTAACCATTGCTGACACCTGCCTCGGAGATCGAGGGCACCACCCACTGCGGCTGGACATCCCAGCCCAGCATCATCTCGATCTGATCGTGCACACGCCGCTTGGCCGCATCGCCGGCAACAACACAGCCCAGCATGCGATCCGGAGCCGGCAAACCCGCCCAGGCACCCTCCGCCAGGCGCTCGATATGCTCCAGGAATTCCGCACCATGGGCCAGCAGCGCCGCACCGGGACGGTGATCGTCGTATATGGCCCACTTCAAACGGGTGTTGCCAATGTCTATGGCCAAAAATGTCATGCGGCGGATTATCGAGATTTTTGCGCTGCCCCATCACAGCGCTTTCACATTCATGACACCGAGCCCGGAAATTGTTAAACATTCCCCAGAGGCAGCCGTCCTGCAGGACTGGATGCCTGTTTGTCGGTACATTGGACTCTCCCCTCGTCTTTCCACCACCTTAAGGAGATCAATCCATGGGTCTGTTCAGTTTCATCAAGGAAGCCGGTGAAAAGCTGTTTGGCGGCAGCGATGCACATGCCGCCACTCCTGCATCGCAGGACGATCTCAATGCCAAGGCCGCCCAGGCCATTGCCACCTACATCAATACCCAGAACCTGGGTGTTTCGGATCTGAAGGTGCAGTTCGATGGCTCGCAGGGCAAGGTCACCGTGCAAGGTACCGCACCCACGCAGGCTGCCAAGGAAAAAGTGACCCTGTGCTGCGGCAATGTGGCCAATGTACAGTCCGTCGACAACCAGATGACGGTCACCAATCCTGAACCCGAGGCTCAGTACCACGATGTGGTGCGCGGCGACACGCTGTCGGCGATTGCCAAGAAATACTACGGCGATGCCAACAAGTATCCTGCCATCTTCGAGGCCAACAAGCCCATGCTGACCAGCCCCGACAAGATCTATCCGGGGCAGAAGCTGCGCATTCCGGCGCTGTAAGCCGGTGCTCTGCTGAGACAAGCCAGACAAAGCGGTCTGGCTTTTTTCAAGGGTGCCAACGCTACTGCGTCCAGGGCAGGCCGCGCTTGCGCCAGCCCCCGAGGCGGCCTCTCTGGCCGTTGGCATCCACGTCGCCTTCGAAACCCTCCAGGATGTTGAAAGCCTCGATGCCCATGCTGGCGGCGCGCTGGGCCGCCGCCACCGAACGCACGCCGCTGCGGCACAGCAGCACGAGCTTGCGGCCCCCCTCGGCCGCCGCGCGCACCTGGGCGTCGAAGTCGGGATTCAACGCCATGCCGGGCCACTGCTTCCAGGCTGCGGCCACGGCTCCCGGCACCCGCCCCACCCATTCGCGCTCGGCATCGGTACGCACGTCCACCAGCACGGCTTCTCCAGCCTGGACCCATTGCCAGGCCAGCTCCGGAAACACATCGCCGGCATATCCCTGGGCCGGCCGTACTTCCCATAGCGCTTTCTGATCCGTCATAGTTCATCTCCTGCTGCATGAGGGCCTGCGCATCCTGGATGCACAAGTGCCTTAAACATGGACCGCACTCTACTCCCATGCAGGCAGAGGCTTGTCCTTGAGCACCTGACGCAACTGCTTCCAATGCGGCAGCACGTCCGCCACCACGGCCCAGAAGCGCGGACTGTGGTCCATGTGGCGCAGATGGGCCAGTTCGTGCACCACCACATAGTCGATCACGTCAGTGCCGTGTTGCATGAGACGCCAGTTCAGGCGAATGACACCGTCAGTATTGGCGCTGCCCCAGCGCGTGCGGGCACTGGTCAGGCGCAAGGCCCGCCATTGCACGCCCATGAGGGGTGCATGGTGCTGCAATCGGGCTGTGAAATGATTCCTCGCCTCACGCAGCATCCAGGCCTGCACGGCTGCCCGCACCTGGACGGCAGGCGCCTGCTTGCCCAAGGGCAGGCATAGGCTCTGGCTTCCGTCGGCAGACTGCTCGCGGCGGGCATGGCGGGCTCCGAGCATCCCTTCCTCATTTCCGGACAGCTCCAGCGTCATGGCCTGCCCCAGAAAATCGAGACGGCCTCCATGTGCCCAGTCAATGCACGCGGCCTGTCTGGACAGCTGTCGCTGTCCGGCTTCGCCGAGCTTGCGCGTCAGCCATCCCGCCTTGGACTGCAGCGCCTGTTCGATTTCGCGCATGCCCACCCATTGCGGCGCCGTGACGATCAGTCCCTCGGCACGCACTGCAAACCCGATGCTGCGGCGCCGCGAACGCTGCAGCAGATAGGCCACCGGCACGCCATCCAGCCTGGCCATCTGATTGGCGTCGGGATGGGAAGGCCATACAGGGGAAACTTCCGGTTCCGGCGGCCGCACGGAATCCTGCTCTAGCTCTAGCTCTTGCTCCTGATGAGCAAGCGAAGTCTCACCAGAATCCGGTGCCGATGCAAAAAGCAGCAGCTGCTTGCGCGGAATCAGGCCGCCGGCGCCATCCCCAACCGCCGGCGGCACCAGCCACTGCCAGGATGATTGCATGCGGTCCGGCATCGGATGTGCAGCTTCTGCCTGATCAGCGATATGCCTCGGGATCCAGCCTCTGCATTTCGGACTCGATCCAGTTCTCCACTTCGCTCATGAGTTCGTCATGCTTGCGGCCCTGGGAAGAAATGGGCTTGCCGATGGAGACATCCACGATGCCGGGCCTCTTGATGAAGGCCTTGCGCGGCCAGCACTTGGCCGAGGTCACGGCAATGGGGACGACGGGCACTCCGGCCATGATCGCCAGGCGCGTGGCTCCGGTCTTGTACTCACCGCGCTGGCCGCGCTCCACACGCGTTCCTTCGGGGAACATGATGACCCAGATGCCTTGCTCCAGCAGGCGCTTGCCCTGCTCGACCACCTTGTGGAAGGCACGCGACCCCTGGGCACGGTCGATATGCACCATGTCCAGCGCGCCGATGGACCAGCCGAAGAAGGGCACCTTGAGCAATTCCTTCTTGAACACATAGGCCAGCGGGCGCGGCATGATGGCCGGCATCAGAAAGGTCTCGTAGGTGGACTGATGCTTGACCAGCAGCACCACGCCCTGCCCTGCATCCGTGGGCAGATTTTCCATGCCCTGCACACGGTACTGGATGCCCATGATGGAGCGCGCGCTGTTGACCGACAGCGCAAGCCAGGCCCTGGCCACACGGTAGGCCTTGGCGGACGATCCGCCCAGCCAACGGGCGGCCAGCAGCACCATGGTGTATGGAATCACGGTGATGCTCATCCAGAGCATGTGGATCACGGAACGGAGCAGGAACATGGTGGCAATCGGGTCCAGCAAAGGCATATGCCGGGCATATGCCTGTTCAATTCAAAACGGAAACGGTACAAACGCTAACGGGAAAATAGCAGCAAACGCTGATTCTGCAAGGGTTTGACGCCACTTTATAGGCAAAAGAGCGTAAACCCCGTCACGACTGCCCGGCAGGCAGGCTTTCGCCGCCCAGCGGCAGCAGGTCGTTGACCACGGCATTCAGATCGGGATACTGCGCAGTGCCTTCGGGCAATGCCTCTTGCGCACCACCGTCCGCCGGAGGGCCGATGAATACCAGATGCGCTCCCAGACTGCGGCCGGCCTGAAGATGCTCCACGCCGCTGCCTATGGCCCAGATTTCCTGCCCTTCCGCACCGTAACGCTCGGCGATCTGCTCGAACAGTGCCGGAGCCGGCTTGCGGCAACGGCATTCCTCATCGGGCGCATGGGGGCAATAGAACACCGCCTCCACCCGGGCACCCACGGCCGCCAGTTCTCGGTGCATCTTGGCATGCACGGCATTGAGCTCCAGCACGTCGAACAGGCCGCGCCCCAATCCCGGCTGGTTCGTCGCAATCACCACATGCCAGCCCGCGCGGTTCAGGCGCGAGACGGCCTCCATCGCACCGGGTACCGCCACCCAGTCGCCGGGATGGCCGATGAAGCCCTGCGCCCCCCATTGGTTGAGGGTACCGTCACGATCGAGAATGGCTAGCTTCATGGCAATGCGGGGAGAAAACCAGTGGATGGACGCAGGTTAGGCCATGGCCACCGGATGCGCATCTGGTGCATTGCCTATCCATGCAGGGCCGAGCGGCGACGCCGCATCTGCGGCGCAGCCCGCTTTTTCTTACTGGCCGTCCCAGCGGCGCAGCACCAGCGATGCATTGGTGCCGCCAAAGCCGAAGCTGTTGGACAGCACGGTTTTCAGCTCGGCATCGCGCGTGCGGGTCACCAGCGGCATGTCGCCCAGTGCCGGATCCGGCGTCTCCACGTTCGCGGAGCCGGCGATAAAGCCCTTGTTGAGCATGATCAGGCAGTAGATGGCTTCCTGCACGCCCGTGGCGCCCAGCGAATGGCCCGTCAGCGACTTTGTCGACGAGAACGGCGGCACCTGGTCGCCGAACAGCGTCTTCATCGCACGCACTTCCTGCATGTCGCCCACCGGGGTCGACGTGCCATGCGTGTTGATGTAGTCGATGGGCGCTTCAACGGTTTCCATGGCCTGCTTCATGCAGGCAATCGCCCCGTCGCCCGAGGGAGCCACCATATCCTCGCCGTCGCTGGTGGCGCCGAAGCCCACCACTTCGGCGAGAATGTGGGCGCCGCGCGCCAGCGCGTGCTCCAGGCTTTCCAGCACCACGGCACCGCCGCCGCCGGCGATCACGAAGCCGTCGCGGTTGGCGTCATAGGCGCGCGAGGCCTTTTCGGGCGTCTCGTTGTACTTGCTGGACATGGCGCCCATGCCGTCGAACAGCAGCGACATGCCCCAGGACAGCTCCTCGCCGCCACCGGCAAACATCACGTCCTGCATGCCCCAGGCGATCTGCTGGGCCGCGGCGCCGATGCAGTGGGCCGAAGTGGAGCAGGCCGAGGTGATGGAGTAGTTGATGCCCTTGACTTTGAAGTTGGTGGCCAGGCAGGCCGACACCGTGGAGCTCATGCAGCGCGTGACCTGGTAGGGGCCCACGCGGCGTATGCCTTTTTCACGCAGCGTATCGGCGGCTTCGATCTGGTTGGCCGGCGAGCCGCCGCCCGAGCCCATGATCAGGCCGGTGCGGGGATGGCTCACCTGCTCGGGCGTGAGGCCGGCCTGCGCGATCGCGTCCTCGAGCGCGATCTGCGCATAGGCGGCAGCGTCTCCCATGAAGCGCAGCTGCTTGCGGTCGATGCGTGCCTCGATGTCGATCTCGGGCACGCCGGCCACCTGGCTGCGCAGGCCCAGTTCGGTGAACTGGGGCATTGCCTTGATGCCCGGACGGCTCTCGCGCAGAGAGGCCTCCACTGTCGCCAAGTCATTGCCGATGCAGGAAACAATGCCTGCGCCGGTGATCACTACCCGCTTTTTGGTCATGCTGCCGTTCCCTGGCCATCACCTTCGCGCAGGAACAGGCCCACGCGCAGATCATTGGCCACGTAGATTTCCTTGCCGTCGGCCAGCAGGCGCGCATCGCCGATGGCCATATTGAGCTTGCGCTTGATCACACGCTTGATATCAATCTCATATGTCACGAGTTTGACGTCCGGTCCCACTTCGCCGGTGAACTTGACCTCGCCCGCGCCCAGCGCGCGGCCACGGCCGGGCAGGCGCAGCCAGGTCAGGTAAAAGCCGATCAGCTGCCACATGGCATCCAGGCCCAGGCAGCCGGGCATCACGGGATCGCCCTGGAAATGGCACTTGAAGAACCACAGGTCGGGATTGACATCCAGCTCCGCAACAATCTTGCCCAGGCCGTGGGCGCCACCTTCGCTGTCGATATGCGTGATGCGGTCGAACATCAGCATGGGAGGCAGGGGCAGACGTCCGCTGTCTGCGGAGAACAGCTTGCCCTCGCCCGAAGCGATCAGTTGTTCATAGGAAAAAGAATCGGCCATTATCTAAATTGCTCCACGGCAGCAGTCGCTGCCTGTATCTCTGAATTCGAATCGATGCGTGCCCCTGCATGCGGGCAACGGGCAATACAACCGGGCATTATCGAGGCTGATCGTTGTTCCGCAGCCACAAAACCCCGCAGCAAACCACGAAACTCTGCCACAAATACCGCTGCGGTCTGCCGCCTGGGAGCTTATCCCGGCGAGGCACTACGCTTTCGCCTGGCCGCGGTCTCGGCGCAGCCAGGCAACCAGCAGCGCGGCCAAGCACAGCAGCGTCAACGGCGCCAGCCCCAGCGCATGCACCCAGTGCGCATAGGGCGTCAGGCCCTCACGGCCCTGCACCCGCCCCTGCAGCACCGCCCTGTCGAACGGCGCCAGCGCGTGAACCACCCGTGCCCGGTGGTCGATGACCACGGTGGCCCCGGTATTGGTGGCGCGCAGCATGGGGCGCTCGAATTCCAGCGCGCGCATGCGGCTGATGGCCAGATGCTGGTCGATGGCGACCGAGTCCCCGAACCAGCCGATATTGCTGAAGTTGACCAGCACGGTCGGAGCGGCTGCCGCGTTGCCGAAATGAGCACCCAGTTCCTCGCCGAACAAATCCTCGTAGCAGATATTGGGCGACAAGCGCTCGCCCGCCCAGGTCATGGAGGGCTGCCCCAGGTTGCCGCGGTTGAAGTCTCCCAACGGTATGTTCATCAGGTCGGTGAACCAGCGAAACAGCGGCGGAATGAATTCGCCGAAGGGCACCAGGTGGTGCTTGCTGTACAGATAGGGCTGCATCTGGCCGGGCTTCCAGCCTTCGACCGAATTGGTGAAACCCTGCTCGAAATTGCCCAGCGGAATGCCGACCAGGGCCGCCTGGCCACCCTGCGGCTTGACGAAGGGCGCACGCACCAGATCCAGATACCCCTGGGGCAGTTGCTGCGGCAGCAGCGGAATCGCGGTCTCGGGCGCCACGACCAGCTGGGCCGTGGACGCGTGCAGCTGCTGCGCATACCAGTTGAGGGCCAGCGGAATGCCCGAGCCCATTTCGAACTTCTCGTCCTGCGGAATATTGCCCTGCAACAGCTCCACGCTCATGCCGGGCAGGGCACTGGGCGCATCGGTCGCCTGCTGACGGCCGAGCCATAGGCCGCCCCAGACCACGGCCAAAACCAACGCGGAGAGCAGCACGACCTTCCTGCGCAGCGGGCGGGCACCATTCCTGGCACGCCACGCGCCCATGGCCAGCCAGGCGGCCAGCCAGGCGGCCACCCAGCCCGTGCCGTAGACACCGGTCCAGCGCGGCAGCACGGCCAGCGGCCCTTCCACATGGGCATAACCGCCGGCTCCCCAGGGAAAACCGGTCCACAGCCAGCCGCGCGCCAGCTCGGCCAGCGTCCACAAGGAAGCAAAAACAATAGCTGCCTGCGCAGATGGAGCGGGCGCCAGCCGCCTGAAACACCAGGAAACCAGTGCGTAATAACTGCCCAGAAAGGCAGCCAGGGCCAGCACGGCGGCCACCGCCAGGGGCGCCGCCAGTCCGCCATAGGTATGCATGGAGATGAACAGCCACCAGAACGTGGCCGCCAGCCATGCCGTGGCATATAGCTGGGCCCGGCCCGCCGCCTGGCGCGGCGTACGCGCGCCCAGCAGAGCATAAACCAGCACGGCCAGGGACAGCGGCTGCAGCCACCACAAAGGCCGGCCATAACCGCCTTCCAGGCTGAGCCAGCCGGCGCCGTGGCCGCGTGCCCAAGGCCAGGCCAGGGACAGGGCCTGCAGCCCCCCGGCCAGCAGCAGGCCCAGACGCCATGCCCAGACGTGACCGCCAGGGCCACGGTCATGCGCCGGCAGGGTCGGGCTCCTCCCTTGAGCCTCGGCAGACGTTTGCGCCATGCGAAAGGCTCAGTTCCTGACCAGGCTGTCGGGCGAGGGTCCGCGCACCACCTTGAACCAGCGCACTGCGCCGCCCTTGGTGTGCAGCACGGTGAACTCCAGACCGCCCAGGTGAATCTGCTCGCCGCGCTTGGGCACATGGCCCAGTTCGTGGGCGATCAGCCCGCCTATGGTGTCGAAATGCATGTCGCCGTCACCGGGGGGCTGCAGCACGGTCCCGAACTCCTCGCTCACATGGTCGATTGTGGCGTCGCCGGCCACGCGGTAGCTGTTGTCGGCCAGTGCAAAGATATCGCCCTCGTCCTCGGGAATGTCGAACTCATCCTCGATCTCTCCCACGATTTCTTCCAGCACGTCCTCGATGGTGACCAGGCCGGCCACTCGGCCGAACTCGTCGATCACGACGGCCAGATGGTTGCGGTTGGCACGGAATTCGCGCAGCAGGTCGTTGAGTCCCTTGCTCTCGGGAACAAAAGTGGCCGAACGCACCAGCGCGCGGATGTTGAGGCTGGGAGAGCGCTGCAGCTTGAGCAGGTCCTTGGCCAGCAGGATGCCGATGATGTTCTCGCGCTCGCCCTGATAGACCGGAAAGCGCGAATGCGCCGTGGTGATGACCTGATGCAGGATCTCGTCGAATGGCGCATCGATGTTGATGAGATCCATGCGCGGCGCCGCCACCATGACGTCGCCGGCGCTCATGTCGGCCATGCGGATGACGCGCTCCAGCATGACGCGGGACTCGGTGCCGATGACCTGGTTGTCCTCGGCCTCGGCCAGGGTCTCGATCAGCTCGGCGGGAGATTCCGGAGCCGGGTGGATGAATTCAGCAACCCTTTGCAGGAAGCTTCGCTTGTCTTCCTTCTCGGGAAGTCGCGCAGGATGGGGGTCGGACACTGTCTTGGAGTGCAGGACGTGCGGTAGTCAAACAGAGTTACAAGAATAGCGGATTGCGGTGACACGCGGCTTGGATTCCGCCAAAAGCCATGGGCGGTTCTCATGAACCGGGCCGGCGGGGACGGCGCCGGGACACCCGCCGAAGCGCTTGCTCGCCGCCTCCGGCCGATTTACTCGCCCGACTGGTGGCGCCCTTCCTGGACACCCTTGCGCACTTCCTGCACGCCGGCAAGGAAGGACCAGAAATTGCGGGCCTGCTTCTTGAGCTGGTAATCGACTTCGCCGATGTGCTCTGTCATCAGCGAGCTCACATGGGTTTCGAAGTTCGCGGGCGGCAGCTCCAGATACGCCTCGGACTCCGAGCCGTCGCGCTTGACGGTGGCGCCGGCATTGCGGGCGATCTTGAGCATGGCCGTGTTTTCCGACAGCGCATGGATGAACATCAGACTCACGCCCTTGCTGCGCGCCTGCAGAACCGCCCGGTCGAACAGGCGGGAGCCGTAGCCGCAGCCGCGCGCCTTCTTGAGCACCGAGACGCCGAACTCGGCGCACTTCTCGTGTTCGGGGTGGCCGGCAAAGGCCAGATGCGCCATGGCGATCAGCTCCAGGCGGCGGTTGAAGATGCCGAAGATGTCGTCGCGCTCGAAATCCAGATGCTCGGCGTAGCGGCGCACCTGCTCGTCGCTGGCGGCATAGCCGAAGCGCAGATAGCGGTCGCCGGCGTCCAGGCTCAGCAGATGCTTGGTGACGCGGTCGCGGTGGCGCGGGCTCAGGGTACGGATGGGCACCAAAGACGGCGAGCGCCGCTCGGCGTCATGGGACATGCCCATGCCATGCAGCCAGCGCGAGCCGGCCTGCCAGGGCGATTTCATCCAGTCTTTGGGGAGGTTCATAGCCGGAAATATAAGTAAAAACCCGAACCTCGGCAAGATTTATATTGCATTGCAACATTCCTGTAAGGTTTTGGTATTAGCCCCACTCCACCTCTGCAGCAGGGCAGGCAGGCGCCCCCTGGGCGAGGCGCTTGCTTTTCCATAGCAGGCCGCCCCGCCTAGAGCGGCACGGCTGTTGTGACCTTGACACGGTCCATCACGAAGCTGGTCTTGCAGTCCTGCACGCTGGGGTGCTTGAGCAGCGTGTCCATGATGAAGCGGCTGTAGTGCTGCATGTCGGCCACCACCACGCGCAGCAGATAGTCCATCTCGCCGGTCAGCGAGACGCATTCCACCACCTCGGGCCAGGTCTGCACGCTGGCACGGAACACGTCCATGGGATTGCGCTTGCTGGTCTCGGTGTATTTTTCCAGGCGCACGTTCAGATAGGCGGTCAGGCCCAGACCCACGGTCTCGGGCTGGACCAGCGCCACATAGCGGTCGATCACGCCGCTTTCCTCCAGGCGCTTGACCCGGCGCAGCACGGCACTGGGCGACAGGCCGACCTGCTCCCCGATCACGTCATAGGTTTCGCGGCCGTTGGCCTGCAAACGGCGCAAAATCGCCTTGTCCAGTTTGTCGATGGTATGCGTCACGCTCATGGCAAAAGACTGTAAAAACAGAGCAGTTTTTCTTCAGGGTTAACCCTTGATGAACACGAATATTGTGCAACATCAATTTTGAACACAATTTTCGTGCATTTCGGGGTTTGAAGTCATGCTGCAAATGCAAAAAGGCTGTCCCGGGCCTGGCCTACAGTGAAAGCCAAGCTGCAACCGCATGCCACCGGGCCCCATGGCCGAGCGTGCCGTGCATTCACCGGATGGAGACCTCTATGAACGCCCCCCTGACTCAAACCTCTGCGACCGACTTCCAGACCTGGGACAACCCCATGGGCACCGACGGCTTCGAATTCGTCGAATACGCGGCCCCCGATCCGGTGGCCATGGGCCAGCTGTTCGAGCGCATGGGCTTCCAGGCGATCGCCAAGCACCGCCGCAAGAACGTCACACTGTATCGCCAGGGCGAGATCAACTTCATCATCAATGCCGAGCCCGACAGCTTCGCCCAGCGCTTTGCCCGCCTGCACGGCCCCAGCGTCTGCGCGATCGCCATCCGCGTGCAGGATGCCAAGTTCGCCTACGAGCGCGCCATCTCCCTGGGCGCCTGGGGCTACGACCAGCATGCCGCGCCCGGCGAGCTCAACATTCCGGCCATCAAGGGCATCGGCGACTCGCTGATCTACTTCATCGACAAGTGGCGCGGCAAGAACGGCGCCAAGGATGGCGACCTGGGCAACATCAGCTTCTTCGACGTGGACTTCGAGCCCCTGCCCGGCGCCGACCTGCATCCGCAGGGCCTGGGCCTGACCTACATCGACCACCTGACCAACAACGTCTACCGCGGCCGCATGGCCGAGCTGGCCGGCTTCTACGAGCGCATCTTCAACTTCCGCGAGATCCGCTACTTCGACATCGAAGGCCAGGCCACGGGCGTCAAGAGCAAGGCCATGACCAGCCCCTGCGGCAAGATCCGCATCCCGATCAACGAAGAGGGCAACGACAAGGCCGGCCAGATCCAGGAATACCTGGACATGTACCACGGCGAGGGCATCCAGCACATCGCGCTGGGCTCGACCAATCTCTACGACACCGTGGACGGCCTGCAGATGAACGGCATCAAGCTGCTCAATACCAGCGAGACCTATTACGAGCTGCTGCCCAAGCGCATTCCCGACCTGCAGGAGCCCATTCCCGAGCTGCTGGCGCGCAACATCCTGGTCGACGGCAAGCCCGGCGAGCTGCTGCTGCAGATCTTCAGCGAGAACCAGCTGGGCCCGATCTTCTTCGAGTTCATCCAGCGCAAGGGCAACAGCGGCTTCGGCGAAGGCAACTTCAAGGCCCTGTTCGAGACCATGGAGCTGGACCAGATGCGCCGCGGCGTGCTCAAGGGCTGACGCGGCCGGCCGGCAATGGCGCGCATACCCGCTGTTTCCGGCCCTGTTTTGCATCCATTTGTAAGACCGACGCATTCTGCCGCCTGGCCCAGCGCCCGGAGCCCTACCATGCACAGTTCGCTGGCTTTTCAGCCGTCGTCCGCCGCGCCTGCCGCGCCCTGCCCCGGACGAGCTCATACCGGTGCACCACGGACGATGCTGTGCGGGACCGGCCTTGTACCGCTGCCTCGCTTCACCCATGACTCACCGCAAACTCCCACCCGGCGCACTGGCAACGATCAGCGGCCCGTGGAGTGCGACGAGCCATGCGCCCCGTCCCCCTCTGTCTGCATCGCGCCGCCGGGCGCTGCTGTGGGCGGCCTCCCTGGCCGCGCCCATGGCTGCACGAAGCGCCCATGCCTCCATCGACACGGCCCGCGGCCGCCGGGAAGCACGGGATTCGCGCGAGCTCACGCTGGTCGTGCCCTATGCAGCCGGCGGGCCGCTGGACCGTTCGGCACGCAAGCTGGCCCAGGAGACAGCGGGACTGGGCACCATCCGTGTGCTGAACATGACCGGAGAGGGCGGCGGCACCGGGGCGGCCATGGTGGCGCGTGCCGGTGGGCGCGATCCCATGCTGCTCATGGGCGCGGTCGGCACCCATGCCATCCTGCCCCAGCTCAATCCGCAGCTGCCCTACGACCCGCTGCGCGACTTCGTGCCGCTGGTGCTGGTGGGCCGCATGCCCCATGTGCTCATCATGCGCAGCGAACTGGCCCAGCAGTGGCGCATCAGCACGCCCGGCGATCTGCTGCGCTTCATGGCCAAAAACCGCCAGCCCCTGCGCTATGCCTCGGGCGGCAAGGGCAGCGTCGGCCATCTGGCCGGCAAGCTGTTCCAGTCCCTCACCCAGGTGCCGCTGCAGCATCTGCCGTTCGGTGGCGCGCGGCCGGCGCTCTCGGCCGTGCTCGAAGGCTCGGCCGACCTGATGTTCGACAACCTGGGCTCCACGCTGCCGCACTACCAGGCCGGACGGCTCAAGGCCATCGGCGTGACCTGGCGCGAGCCCGTGGCGCAGCTGCCGGGGGTTCCCAGCCTCAACGACAGCGTGCCCGGCATGCACATGGCCACCTGGTTCGGCCTGTTCGCCACGGCGGGCATTGCCGATCCGCTGGCGCAGCGCTGGACGGGCGCACTGGCCCAGGCGCTGCAGCAGCCGGAGATGCAGCAGTACCTGGACGCCATGGGCGTGCTGCGCATGAACCTGCGCCGGCAGGAATTCGCACGCTTCGTGCAGGACGAGCACCGCTACTACGGCCAGCTCATCCAGTCGGGCCGGCTGCCGCCGGACTGAGCCGCGCCGGCCTTGCATCGCGCCTTGCAAGGCCTCATCTTCCATATATCCCGGCAGGCCACCCGCCAGCCCGGGCCGTTTCACTTCTGCATCCAGGGAGTGCATCATGATCGACGCAGCCAACACCCCTCTTGCCGGCTCCATGGGGGCTGCCCCCGTGGTCTACGGCCAGTCCGACCGCCCGCCGCGCGGCGACTACAGCCGGGCCCACAGCGACTACACCTGCACCCAGGATTACGCCGCCTACACGGCACAGGACCACGACACCTACCACCGCCTGTACGAGCGCCAGAGCGCGCTGCTGCCCGGCCGCGCCAGCCAGGAATTCATCGCCGCCCTGCCTTCGCTGGGCGCCAAGGAGCGCATTCCGCGCTTCGAAGAGGTCAACGAGCGCCTGTTCAAGGCCACGGGCTGGGAAATCGTGGGCGTGCCGGGGCTGATCCCCGAAGTGCCGTTCTTCTCGCTGCTGGCCCAGCGCAAGTTCCCGGTCACGGACTGGATACGCAAGCCCGAGGAATTCGAGTACATCGTCGAGCCCGACATCTTCCACGACCTGTTCGGCCATGTGCCGCTGCTGTTCAACCCGGTGATCGCCGACTTCATCCAGGCCTACGGCCAAGGGGGGCTCAAGGCCGCCGAGCTGGGCGCCTGCGAGATGCTGTCGCGCCTGTACTGGTACACCATCGAGTTCGGCCTGATCCGCGAAGGCGAAAAGCACGGCGGCGGCCTGCGCGCCTACGGCGCCGGCATCCTGAGTTCGGCCGGCGAGCTCGAATACTCGGTGCGCAGCCCCGAGCCGCACCGCATCCCACTGGAGCTGGCGCGCACCATGCGCACGCTCTACAAGATCGACACCTACCAGCAGACCTATTTCGTCATCGACAGCATGCAGCAGCTGCTGGACCTGGCCTCCGTGGACCTCAAGCCGCTCTACGAGGAGCTGCGCCAGCAGCCGACCATAGGCGCCAAGGAACTCCTCCCCGGCGAAACCCTGCTGGCTTGATGCTCCTGTTCGTATAGCTGCTTGCGTTTGATGCCAGCCATATGCAGCGGTATTTACTCTTGAACACCTTGCAGAGCCTGCGCCAGCAGCTCCTTTTTTGCAGGAACAGACTGTCACCGGGCAGGGCTTGAAGGCCTCTATAGTGGGGGCGCCGCGCGCTGGCGCGCACTACACGCGACTTGCGCAAACCAGGTTCAGGCCCGGCCTCGGCCTCAAGAAAGCCGTTCTGGTGCATTCCTGCGTGCATAAGTCCCTAAGATTCCTCCATGCGTATTTGCTGCACCCACTTGCTGCGCTGGCTGCTGGCGCTTCACTTTGGCATCGGCCTGGCCTTCGCGGCCGACCCCGCCATCATGGGGGACGCCCAGGCCGGCCTCCAGGACCAGATCCAGTCGGCCTCGGCTGCGCTCGACCAGGTCCACCAGTCACTGGACGATGCGGACGCGCCCGAGACCCTGCAGACCCTGTCCGAAAACGCGCTCAAGGCCAAGCGCGATGCCGATGCCGCCGTGGCGGCCCTGGAGCCCCTGCTCAAGCAGATCGATGCGCGCATCGCCCAGCTGGGCCCGGTGGCGCCGGGCGGAGACGAGGGCAGCGACATCAAGCAGCAGCGCAAGGAGCTGGACCAGCGGCACAACGACCTGGATTCGGCCATCAAGCGCGGCAAGCTGCTGTCGGTGGAGGCGGCCCAGACCTCGGATTCCATCGAGAAGATGCGCACCCAGCAGTTCAACGAGCAGATCGCGAGCAAGGCCGCCTCGCCGCTGTCGCCCGCGCTGTGGCAGCAGTTCGCCAGGCAGTTGCCCGCAGACCTGCTGCGCATCCAGGCGCTGGCACGCCAGGGCCGTGCCAGCCTGGACGCGGCCATCGCCAAGAACGGCTGGAGCACGCCGCTGTGGGGGCTGGCGCTGGCCTTGTTCCTGCTGTTTCCGCTGCGCATGGGGCTGCGCCACCTGGGCCGCCGCTATGCGGCCTCCGACCGCGCGCCCGACGGCCGCCTGCGCCGCACCGGCCTGGCCGTCTGGCTGCTGCTGGTCGGCACCCTGCTGCCGGGCCTGGCCAGCCTGGTGCTGGTGGAGGCCTTGCGGTCGGTCGACGCCATCGCCCCGCGCCTGCAGTCGGTGGCCGATGCGTTCGTCAAGGCCTCCTTCGTGGCGGCCTTCTTCCTCTCGATCAGTGCCTGCCTGCTGGTGCCCCGGCGCCCGTCCTGGCGGCTTTTGAGCATCGACGACCTCGCGGCCCCGGCCCTGGTCCGCTATGCCTGGGGCGCCGCGGCGCTGGCCTGGTCTGCCATGCTGCTCAACGCCATCGACGTGGCGGCGCGCACCAGCGCGGTGAGCACGGTGGCGCTGGACGGACTGATCGCGCTGACCTATGTGGGCCTGATCATGGCCTCGCTGGTCACGCTCAACCGGCAGCGCCACCGGGCGCAGGGAATCCCAAAGGACGGGGACGGCGCCCACCCGCCCGAAGCCGGCCACCCGGTGCAGCGCAGCGGCTGGCTGACGCTGGCCTGGCTGGGCGGGCACCTGACCGTGCTCACGGCCTGGATCGCCACCCTGCTCGGCTACCTGAACTTCTCGGTCTTCGTCACCACCCAATTGGTGTGGATGACGGTGGTGGTGCTGGCCACCTCGCTGCTGATGAAGTTCGCCGACGACTTCTTCCTCTGGTTCTTCTCGCCCGACAGCCGCACGGGCCGCGGCTTTCAGCTGGCCACGCGGCTGAGCACGGCGCGCGTGGAACAGATCGGCGTGCTGCTGTCGGCCCTGGTGCGCATTTGCCTGCTGCTGCTGGGCGCGGCCGGGGTGACCGCCACCTTCGGCAATTCCAGCATCCTGCTGGGCTGGTTCGACACGCTGTCGGGCGGGCTGACCATCGGCGGCGCCGTGCTCAAGCCCATTGCCGTGGTGCGCGCCGTCATTGTGCTGGTCGCGGGGCTGACGCTTTTCCGCACGCTGCAGCACTGGCTGGTGGAGACCTACCTGCCCAAGACCGAGCTCGACATCGGAGCGCGCAACTCCATCAGCACCGTGGCCCGCTATGTGGGCATCATCCTGTCGGCGCTGTGGACGCTGGCCGCGCTGGGACTGGGCTTCGAAAAGCTGGCCCTGCTGGCCAGCGCGCTGTCCGTGGGCATAGGCTTCGGCCTGCAGGCCATCACGCAGAACTTCGTCTCGGGCCTGATCCTGCTGGCCGAGCGCCCCGTCAAGCTCGGCGACCGCGTGCGCATCGGCGACATGGAAGGCAATATCAACCGCATCAGCGTGCGCGCCACCGAGATCCAGACCGACGACAAGGCCACGCTCATCGTGCCCAACTCGGAGCTGATCACCAAGGCCGTGCGCAACATCACCATGGACAACGCGCTGGGCCGCATCGCCATGCCGTTCGCCGTGCCGCTGTCCACCGACATCGTCCAGCTCAAAGAACTGGTGCTGGACATCTACGCGCAGCACGAGGCCGTGCTGAAGGACCCGGCGCCCAGCATGTACGTGGATTCGCTCGGCGGCAGCACCATCAACATCACCAGCTTCGGCTATGTCTCCAGCCCACGCAATGTGTACGGCACGCGCAGCGACCTGCTGTTCGCCCTGCTGCAGCGCACGGCCGCGCAAGGCATCGCGCTGGTCTCGCCCACGGACATCCGCGTCATCCAGGCCCCGCCGCCGGGGGCGGCCGCCAGCGCGGCTCAAGGCCCGGAACACCCTGCCTGAGCGTTCTGCAGCCGCGCGCGCAGCGCCAGGCAATACGCCAGGACCCGCGCGTCGTAGAGCAGCTGCATATGGGCCGCATCGTCCACCACTTGGACCTCGCTGCCGGCCAGCTGGGCCAGATCGGGCGGGAACACGATGTTGTCGCTGCGGCTGCACCAGCAGCTGAAGGCAACTTCCGCGCCGGGCGGGCCCAGCCGCTGCAGCCACGGGCTGTGCTCGCGCATGTCGCGCGCCGGCAGGCGGTGCGCAAACCGGGCCAGCCAGGCGCCCCGGTGGGGCGTGGCCACCGTGACCACATGGGCCGCCAGCTGCGCGCGCTCGCTGGCAGGCAAGGCCTTGAGCCAGGCGCGCACCACCAGCCCGCCCATGCTGTGCGCCACGATCAGCGGCGCCCTTCCCGTGTGCCGCACCACCTCGCGCGCGCAGCGGTCCAGGTCATTCACCATCGCATCCATGCTGTCGCCCTGGGCCGGCTCCAGTGTCACGGCCGCGCAGCCTATGCCCAGCGCCTTCAGCTGGCGCATCCACGACGCCCAGACCGCGCGGTTGCAGAAATAGCCATGCACCAGCACCAGGGCCACCTTTCCCGGATGCAGGCGGTCCGGCTGCGCCGGCGCCCGGAACGGAATGCGCCAGCCGAACAGGTACACGCTCAGCCGCCATTCGGCCCACCAGGCCCGCACCAGGGTCCACGCCGGCGGCACCGCCAGGGCCCGCGCACGGCAGGCATGGCGCATGAGCAGCATCTGCACGCCCAGCTGCATGCCGGCGCCGCAGGCCAGCACGGCCACGCCGGCCACGGCCAGGCCCGGATGGCTGCGCCACCAGTAGGCCAGCCACGCCCCGGCGGCCAGCCCGTTGCCCAGCACCACCATGCGCCATATGCGTGCGTTCACAAGACCGCTCCTCCCGGTGAAATGAGCATCACCGTAGCAGAACCGGAGCCGGCCTCAAAAAGCCGCGGCAGCTAGGACAAGCACTGGTAGTCCCCGGCCGGTACAGCCCTCAGAATCGTCCGCAGCCGCCTGGCTGCCTGCGCCCGCCTCGGGCAGCGGGCCGGTTTCTCCCTCCTTCCCTGCATGCAACCCACCGCGCCGGGTTTCGGCCCTGCGCGGCTTCAGCGAGATTCAGCGAGATATGGATATGGACGCAGCGCCCTGGCTCAAGAACTACCCCGCCAACGTGCCCCACGAGGTGCATCCCGAGCAATACCGCTCGCTGGTGCATCTGCTCGAGGAAGCCTTCAGCCAGCATGCCGAGCGTCCCTTCTCGGTCTGCATGGACCGCTGGATGAGCTATGGCGAGCTGGGCCGGCTGTCCGAACAGCTGGGTGCCTGGCTGCAGGGCCTGGGGCTGGAGCCCGACGCGCGCGTGGCCATCATGCTGCCCAATGTGCCGCAGTTCGCCGTGAGCATGGCGGCCGTGCTGCGCGCAGGCTTCATCTGCGTGAACGTGAACCCGCTGTATACCGCGCGCGAACTCGAGCACCAGCTCAGGGACTCGGGCGCCACGGCCATCATCATCCTGGAGAACTTCGCCCATACCCTGGGCGAGGTGCTGGAGCGCACCGCCATCCGCCATGTGTGCCTGACGGCCATGGGCGACCTGCTGGGCGGCATGTACGGCAGCTGGATCACCTTTGCCGTGCGCCACCTGGCCAAGATGGTGCCCGCCTACACCCTGCCGCTGGGCAGCGACCGCCAGGTCACGCCTTTGCGCAAGGCGCTGGAGGCCGGCGCCGCGCGCAGGCTGGCTCCCAGCACGGCCACGCTGGACTCGGTCGCCTTCCTGCAGTACACGGGCGGCACCACGGGCCTGTCCAAGGGCGCGGTGCTCACCCACCGCAACATCGTGGCCGCCACGCTGCAGGCACATGCCTGGTTCACGCCGGCGCTGGACGGCAAGGTCAAGGCCGACGAGACCCACATCATCGCGGCACTGCCGCTGTACCACATCTTCGCGCTGACGGTCTGCCTGTTCGCCATGCGGCTGGGCGCCAGCCAGAGCCTGATTCCCAATCCGCGCGACATCCCCAAGTTCGTGAAGGTGCTGCAAAAGCGCCCGTTCCACATTCTTCCGGCCGTCAACACGCTGTTCAACGCCCTGCTCAACAACGCCGAGTTCCGCGCGCTGGACTTCTCCCAGCTGCGCGTCTCGCAGGCCGGCGGCATGGCGGCCTCCGAAGGCACGGCGCGCCAATGGCAGCAGGTCACGGGCAGCGTGATGATCGAAGGCTGGGGCATGAGCGAGACCTGCGCCATCGGCACCAACAACCCCGTCACGGCCCGGCGCTTCAGCGGCACCATCGGCCTGCCGCTGCCCGGCATTTCCATCGCCATCAAGGACGACGAGGGCCGGGACCTGCCCATCGGCGAGGCCGGCGAGCTGTGCATCAAGGGCCCCAACGTCATGCGCGGCTACTACAACCAGAGCGCCGAAACCGCCAAGGCCTTCACGGACGACGGCTACATGCGCACCGGCGACATCGGCGTGATGGACGCCGAAGGCTATACCCGCATCATCGACCGCAAGAAGGACATGATGGTGGTCAGCGGATTCAACGTCTATCCGAACGAGCTGGAGAACGTGATCTCGCTGTGCCCCGGCGTGCTCGAATGCGCGGCCGTGGGCGTGGCCGACGACAAGCAGGGCGAGGCCATCAAGGTCTATGTGGTGCGCAGCGACCCTTCGCTGACCGAGGAGCAGGTGCTGCGCTACTGCCAGGAGCAGCTGACCGGCTACAAGCGTCCGCGCTTCATCGAGTTCCGCGACGAGCTGCCCAAGACCAATGTGGGCAAGATCCTGCGCAGGGAACTCAGGACTACCCCCTGAGCCGCGTTGCGGCCCTTGCTCGGCGTCCCTGGTCTGGAATGCGCGAGTTTTACAGGCCTTGGGCATTGCCAACCCTCCATCGGTTGATCGTTCGAATCTCAAAAAATCGGCAGCATCTCAATCGACTCTCGAAAAGGTGCTAGAATTGCGGTCTTCGGGTGATTAGCTCAGCGGTAGAGCACTGCCTTCACACGGCAGGGGTCACATGTTCGATCCATGTATCACCCACCAGGTTTCGCGCGATTAGCTCAGCGGTAGAGCACTGCCTTCACACGGCAGGGGTCACATGTTCGATCCATGTATCGCGCACCAAACGGAAAGCCTCTTGATTGCTCAAGAGGCTTTTTTTTGCCCAGCCCTCATGACAAGCACGGACTTGCCGACATAGCTACATATCCACACATTTCGTGGAGAGGTAGAAGGCAGGGACGATGCAACTGAAGGATTTGACGATTGGCAAGCGGCTGGGTATTGGCTTTGCCCTGGTGTTGCTGGCCTTGATCGCCAGCACGGCGATCAGCGTATTGCGCCTGCACGCTCTTGAAACCGCCACGCGCCAGATGATGGACGTCCCCCTGTCCAAGGAGCGCATGCTGGCGGACTGGAGCCGCTACGTCTATGGCGGCATACGCCGCACGATCGCCATCGCCAAGACCGGCGATGCCGCCCTGGCCGAAATGTTCGCCAAGGATTCGGAGACCAGCACCAAGAATTCCCAGGACCTGGCCAAGCAGATCGAAGCGCTGCCCAGCTCCGACGAGGAAAAAGCCATACAGCAGAAGTTTGCCCAGGTGCGCAAGGATTACCTGAGCACGCGCAATGCCATCGGCAAGGAGCAGGAGGCAGGCAACAAGGCCGAAGCGGCACGGCTGCTGGAGCAACACTTCCTGCCCACCGCAAAGCTCTACGAAAACACGCTCGATGAGCTCGTGAAGCTGCAGCGCCGCACCATCGACGAGTTGGCCGACCAGGTCAGCGACATGGCCCGGCAAAGCCGCCAGCAGCTGATATTGCTGGCGGCTCTGCTGACGGCGTTTTGCATCTGGTGGGCCTGGTGGCTGACCCAGGGCATTACGCGCCCCATCCACCGCGCCATGGCGGCCGCGTCGCGCGTGGCCCAGGGGGACCTCGCCAGCGATCTGGCCCGCGACGAAAGCCTGATGCGCAAGGACGAAACCGGTCAGTTGCTGCGCTCGCTGCGGGACATGAACGAAGGCCTGGTGCGCATCGTCGGCAACGTGCGTGCCGGCGCCGAATCGATTGCCGGAGCCTCACGTCAGATCGCGGCGGGCAACCTCGATCTGTCGTCTCGCACGGAGCAGCAGGCCAGCTCGCTGGAGCAGACCGCCGCCTCCATGGAAGAGCTCACCGCTACGGTCAAGCAAAACGCCGACAACGCGCAGCAGGCCAACCAGCTCGCCGCCACAGCCTCGAGCGTAGCGGGCAAGGGCGGCACCGTGGTATCCCAGGTGGTGAGCACCATGGAGGCCATCAACGCCTCGTCGCGCAAGATCGTGGACATCATCAGCGTCATCGAAGGCATCGCTTTCCAGACCAACATCCTGGCCCTCAACGCCGCCGTGGAAGCAGCCCGCGCGGGCGAACAGGGGCGTGGCTTTGCCGTGGTGGCCAGCGAGGTGCGCGCGCTGGCTGGCCGCTCGGCCGAGGCCGCCAAGGAAATCAAGGCCCTGATCGGCGACTCGGTGACCCAGATCAGCCAGGGCAGCGAACTGGTCCACCTCGCAGGCAACACCATGAAGGAGATCGTGGACAGTGTTCGGCGTGTGACGGACATCATGGGCGAGATCACGGCAGCCACAAGCGAGCAAAGCGCGGGCATCGAACAGGTAAATCAGGCCGTGGTCCACATCGACCAGGCCACACAGCAAAATGCCGCCCTGGTCGAACAGGCCTCGGCCGCGGCCCAGTCCATGCAGGAACAGGCAAACCAGCTGACGCAAACCGTCAGCGTATTCAAACTGGGTCATGCGGGCTGAGAGTGCCTGCCGCTCCGGGCTTTTCCAGGTCATCGGAGTGCAGGCTTTCCGTGCTTTCCGCTAAAGGGCCGTAGCCATTTTTTTGGCATATCTGGCACCCACGCTGTCCGGTACGATGCCTTCACATGGCAGGTACTCCTGCTACGCTCTGCCGCAGGCGGCGTGCAGCCGAGCTCGCCCCACCCTACAGCTCCATCGAGCACGTCCCACGATGTCAGACTGCCTCTCCTCCCTGCCGCCCGGCATGACCGTGCTGGAGCGCGGCTGGCTTTCCGCCAATAACATCGTCTTTGCCGCGCTGCCCGGCGATCGCGACAGCGATGGGGAAGGCGCGGCCGTGGTGGACACGGGCTACGTCGCCCATGCGCCGCAGACGCTGGCGCTGGTCGAGGCGGCGCTGCAGGGCGCGCCGCTGGCGCGCATTCTCAACACGCATCTGCACAGCGACCACTGCGGCGGCAATGCGGCCCTGCAGGCGGCTTATCCCCAGGTACAGACCTGGATAGCGCCGGGCCAGGCGGACCAGGTCCGGGCCTGGGACGAAGCCGCGCTCAGCTACCGGGCCACGGGTCAGGAATGCCCGCGCTTTGCGGTCACCGGCGTGCTCCAGCCGGGCGGCACGGTGCGGCTTTCCGGCCGGGACTGGCAGGTGCATGCTGCGCCCGGACACGACCCGCACTCCATCATCCTGTTCGAGCCCGCCAGCCGCACGCTGATCTCGGCCGATGCCTTGTGGGAGAACGGCTTCGGCGTGGTCTTTCCCGAGATCGAGGGCCTGGCCGCCTTCGACGAGGTGGCCGCCACGCTGGACGTGATCGAGCGCCTGCAGCCGCTGGCCGTGGTGCCCGGCCATGGCAGCGTGTTCGCCGACGCGGGTCCGGCCCTGGCCACGGCCCGCAGGCGGCTGGACGGCTTCGTGCGCTCGCCCGAGCGCCATGCCGGCTATGCGGCCAAGGTGCTGCTCAAGTACAAGCTGCTGGAATGGCAGCGCATTGCGCTGCCGGCGCTGCAGGACTGGGTGCAGCGCACGCCGTATTTCGGCCTGCTGCACCGGCGCTATTTTGCGGACCAGGGGCTCCATCAATGGCTGGACGGCCTGATCGACGGCCTGGTGGCCAGCGGCGCGGCGCTCAGGCAGCCTGTCCCCGGCAATCCCGACATGCTGCTGAACCTCTAAGCCGCCCGAACTTATCAATCTTGATAGCTGAAAGCGCTTGCTGCGCGTGCGCTACCGCCGCTTTGGTCTCAGGATTCGCTGAGTTCCTCATGGTGGCCGGCCTCGCCATGCTTCCAGTAGGAAGCAATGCGCATGCGCCTGGGATGGGCGCCGGGCTTGGCCACAATGGCTTTGCGCAGCTCGGCCATGGCGCGGTTCTCGCCGGCGGCCCAGATGAAGCCCTCGCCTTCGGGGATATCGAGCACCTGCACGGCCGCTGCCAGCGAATCCACCCACTGCAGGTCCAGCGCGGCCGCGCTGGTCCACGGGCGCCGGTCGGCGGGATTCGCCAGCTGCACGCGCACGATGGCGCGCGCACCGGCCGGCAGCTCGGCCAGCCGGCGCTCGATGGCCGGCATGGCGGATTCGTCGCCCAGCAGCCAGTGCCAGGAAAGATCCGCCGGAATCACCAGGCTGCCGCGCGGCCCGGCCAGGCCCAGCCACTGGCCCAGGGGCGCCTGCAGCGCCCATTGCACGGCCGGACCAGTGTCGTGCAGGGCAAAGTCCAGCTGCAGCGTGTTGGCAGCGGCATCGAAGTTGAGCGGCGTGTAGTCGCGCATGATGGGGCGCTCGCCCTCGATATGCGGGCGGCCGTCGACGATCCGCGGCAGATTGGGCCGGTCCTGTCCGGCCTGGGGCAGGATGAGCTTGGTGTGGTCGTCGAAGCCGGCGCTGGCAAAGCCTTCGAGCTCCGGGCCGCCCACGGTCAGGCGCACGAAGCCGGGGCTGGTCCGCTCGCGGGCCCGCAGCTGGACATGGCGGGCGCGGAACGGATGACGCACGCGCTGCAGCACCGAAGCGCCCGCAGCGGCGGAACTTGTCTGAGAATTCTGGGAAGAGGACATCGCTTCGCAATAAGTTGATAAAGTCCACCAAATATCGATCAATAAGTTGATTTTGTCAACAATATCCCCGCGCCTTATGAACTCTTCCCTGTCCATCGACGTGTTCGAGACCCTGCACGATCTG
The DNA here is from genome assembly GCF_040187735.1 of Comamonas sp. w2-DMI. Lineage (NCBI taxonomy): Bacteria > Pseudomonadati > Pseudomonadota > Betaproteobacteria > Burkholderiales > Comamonadaceae > Comamonas > Comamonas sp. w2-DMI. The sequence goes on from NZ_JBANEL010000004.1 coordinate 143,110, forward strand.
CTGCACCTGTTTCGCGCGCGCATGCGCAAGTCCATGGAATCCGTGCATCCCGAGCTGACCTTCAACGAGGTGCGCGTGCTGGTGCACACGGGCCGCCAGCCCGGCATCACCCAGAAGGACATGGTCGAGCACAGCCATGCCGACAAGGCCCAGATGGCGCGCACCCTGGCCCTGCTGCAGGAAAAGGGCTGGCTGCTGCGCACGGCCAGCGCCGCGGACAAGCGCGTGCGCTGCCTGCACCTGAGCGCGCAGGGCCAGGCGCTCTATGCCCGGCTGCGCAGCACGCGCGAAGCGCTGGCGGCCGAGCTGCTGCAGGACTGCCCGGCCGAACTGCAGGCACGGCTGCTGGAGCTGCTGCAGCAGGCGCGCGACAGCGCCCGGCGCAACGGCCGGGCGCATGACGGCGAGCCGGCCGACGCCTGAATAAAAAAGGAGCTGCCAGCGCCTGCATCATCACGATTTCACGGGCTTTTCACCATGAAACCATGACACATGCAGCGCTGGCAGCTCCCGATTTCGAAGCGCCTGCGTTTCAGGCGCCGTGCGCCCCGCTCAGGGCAGGTCCTTCATGGTTTCCGGATCGTTGGCCGGGCGCGGGCCCACGGTGCCCAGGCGGCTCTTGAGCGACTGCGGCTGGCCCGTGATCAGGGCCGCATAGTTGGTGGTGTTGGACAGCACCTTCTTCACATAGTCGCGCGTCTCGGTGAAGGGCACGTTCTCGGCCCAGATGGCCGCGTCCAGCACCGGCCCGTTGCGCCAGCTGCGCGGGCGGCCCGGGCCCGCGTTGTAGCCCGCGGCGGCCAGGGCCATGGAACCCTCGAAGTCGTCCAGCGCCAGCTTCAGGTACGAAGTGCCGATGGTGATGTTGGTGTCGCGGTCGTTGATCATGTCGGGAGTGAAGCCCGCCATGCCGATCTTCCGGGCCGTCCAGCGCGCCGTGGCCGGCATGACCTGCATCAGGCCCGAGGCGCCCACGCCCGAGCGCGCGTCCATGATGAAGCGGCTTTCCTGGCGGATCAGGCCGTAGACATAGGCCGGGTCCAGCCCGATGGCACGCGACTTGGCCAGCACCGTGTCGTGGTAGGGCATGGGGTAGCGCTGGCTCCAGTCGGCAAAGGTCTTGGTGCGCTCGCTGGTGTTGATGCAGCGGTCCCAGACCTGGCGCTCGCAGGCCAGGTCGGCCGCGGCCAGAAGCTCGCGGTCGCCCATGCCGCCGCCCTGGTGCAGATTGGTGGTGTAGTTCCACTCGCGCACGCCCTCGCTGCGCAGCCCGATCTGGATGGCGTACAGGCCCCGCGTCAGACCCGGGTTGGCGCGCGCCGCGGCCTTTTCCTCGCGCGTGAGCGGCGCGGGGGCGGGCGGAACGGTCACGCGCTGGCCGATCTCCTCCAGCGCCAGCTGCTCGTAGAAGCTGCCGGTGCCGGCCGTGTCCTCCAGCAACTGGCGGGCCTCGGCGCGCTCCTCGGCGTTCGGGCGGTCGGCCAGCATGGCCTTGGCTTTCCAGTAGGCCCAGGTCGCGTCGGTGCGCTCGGGGCCCATGGCGTCGATGGCGCGGCGCACGGTCTTCCAGTCGCCGGCGCGCAGCGCGGCACGGGCCTTCCAGCCCAGCAGGTCGTCGTTCAGGTCCTGGTCGCGGCGCACCTTGGCAAAGTAGCCGACCGCCATGGGCGAGAGCTTGAGCGCCGCCTGCTTGCCGGCCACGGCCCAGGCCCAGTTGCGCTCCTCGCCGGCCAGCTGGACACCCCAGCCGCCCTCGATCTGCGTGGCCGCCGCATCGGGATCGCCGGCCGCCATGCGGATCAGTGCCAGCAATGCCAGCTCCTTGCGCTCGCGCCCGCGCGCCTTGCTCTGGCCGGACAGGTACTTGGCCGGCGAGGCGAATACCTGCGCCACCTGGTCGGCCGCATCGGGCGCGACGATGGCCACGGCATCGCGCACGGCCTTCTGGCGGTTGGCCTCGGCCGCCACGCGCGCGCGGCGCCAGACGTCGGCATCGGTCAGCTGCTTTTGCGCATACGCCTGGGCGGCGGCCAGCGTGCAGCCGTCGTCGGCATCCTTTTGCGCCAGCCACAGGTCGCGCACCTGCCGGCCCATGTCGGGCGCGCCGCGGCCCTGCAGGCTGTCCACCAGCAGTGCATAGCAGGTGACCGAGCGGTCGTCGCGCATGCGAAACTGCGGATAGACCTGGGCAAAGGTGCCCCAGTCGCGCAGCTTGCCCAGCTGCAGCAGCCAGTCGTTGCGCATGCGGTCTTCCTGGTAGGTGCCCGCATAGCGTGCCATGAAGGCCAGCACCTCGTCGGGCGCGGCGGTCTCCAGGCGGTTCTTGAGCTCCCAGTAGGCGGCCCAGGGCTCCAGCGGGTGGCCGGCGGCCTGCGGCAGCAGCTGGGTCAGCGTAGCCTGGTCGCGCTTGCGAAACGCTTTCTGCATTTCCAGCAGGATGGCATCGCCCGAGTTTTGCGCCTGGGCCAGCGGCGTGGCCGCGGTCAGGAAAGAAGCCGTCAAAAGCGGTGTCAAAATCTTCAGCCAGTGCATGGAGGAAATTATCTGATGGACAAAGCAGCTCTGCGCCGCACGTTGATTGACCAGCGCCTCAACCTTCCCGACCGCCTGCAGCGCGCTGACGCCCTGCAGCAGGTGATGCGCTTCTGGCTGATAGACCGCCCCGACACCGTGATCGGAGCCTACTGGCCCATCAAGGGTGAGTTCGACCCGCTGCCCGCACTGCATCGCTGGAAGGAAGATGGCGAGCTACAGGGTACCCCACAACGGCGCAAGATCGGCCTCCCGGTGATCGATAAGCAGCGTAAGACGCTCAGCTTTCATGCCTGGTATCCGGGCTGCCCCATGGAGGAGGATGCCTACGGCATCCCCAAGCCCAAGGACACGGAAATCCTGGCCCCCACCCTGCTCTTCGTGCCCTGCGTGGGCTACGGCGGCGGCGGCTTCCGCCTGGGCTATGGCGGGGGCTTCTACGACCGCACGCTGGCCCAGCTGCAGCCGCGCCCGTTCACCGTGGGCCTGGGCTACGCCGAAGGTTATGTGGACGACTTCGAGCCCGAGCCCCACGACCAGCCCCTGGACGCCATCCTCAACGACAACGGCGTGGTCTGGCCCGTGCCGGGCCTGCCCGGGAAATAGGCCGCGGAAGCGGCTTCAGGCGGCGTGCTGGGCGCGCCACTGCGCCCAGCCGTGGGCCCGCAGCTCGCAGGCCGGGCAGCGGCCGCAGCCGTAGCCCCAGTCGTGCAGCACGTCGCGCACGCCCTGGTAGCAGGTGTGGGTCTCGGTGCGGATCAGCTCCACCAGCGCCTCGCCGCCCAGCTCCCGGGCCAGCTGCCAGGTCTGGGCCTTGTCCAGCCACATCAGCGGCGTGTCGATGCGCAGGCGCCGGTCCAGCCCCAGGTTCAGCGCCAGCTGCTGGGCCTTCATGGTGTCGTCCCGGCAATCGGGGTAGCCCGAGTAATCGGTCTCGCACACGCCGGTGACGATCACCGACAGGCCGCGCCGGTAGGCCAGCGCGCCGGCCAGCGTGAGGAACAGCAGGTTGCGCCCCGGCACGAAGGTATTGGGCAGGCCGTCGGCCTGCATGGCAAAGGCCACGTCCTCGGTGAGGGACGAACCGCCGATCTGCCTGAGCACGTCCAGCGACAGCACATGGTCCTCGCCCAGGCGCGGCGCCCACTGCGGAAAACGCTGGGCCAGCGCCCGGCGCACGTCCAGGCGCACCCGCATCTCCACGTCATGGCGCTGGCCATAGTCGAAACCCAGCGTCTCCACGCGCTCGAATTGCGACAGAGCCTGCGCCAGGCAGGTGGTGGAGTCCTGGCCGCCCGAAAACAGCACCAGCGCCGCCTTGTGGCGGCCGGCGCCGGGGGCGGCAAGGGTATCGGGACGGGGCGTTGGGGAAGACGGTGCAGACATGCCCCGGATTACAACATTGCCGGGCAGGCCTCGCACCTGCGTGGGCATACCCGCCGTTCTTGCTAAGCTGGCTGCCTTCGCACCATCCGCACATTTGCACAGGGGCCCTCCATGCTCACGCTCTATATCGGCAACAAGAACTACTCCTCCTGGTCCATGCGCCCCTGGGTGCTGATGCGCCAGGCCGGCATCCCCTTCGAGGAAGTGCAGCTGCGCTTCGACAGCTTTGCGCCCGACTCCAACTTCAAGCAGCGCCTGCAGGCCGTATCGGCCGCCGGCAAGGTGCCGGTGCTGGTCGAAGAGGGACTGTCCATCTGGGACAGCCTGGCAATTGCCGAATACCTGGCCGAGAAATTTCCCGAAAAGCACCTGTGGCCGCAACAGGGCCCGCAGCGTGCCCGGGCCCGCAGCATGGTGGCCGAGATGCACAGCGGCTTTACCACGCTGCGCAGCCTGTGCCCCATGAATATCGAGGCCCGCCTGCCCGAGGTGGGCGCCCGGCTGTGGGCCGACAACCCGGGCCTGCGCGAAGACGTGCAGCGGCTGGAAGTGCTGTGGACGCCGCTGCTGACGCAGGGCAAAGGCCCCATGCTGTTCGAGCAGTTCAGCATCGTGGATGCCTTCTTCGCCCCGGTCTGCATGCGCCTGATCACCTACGCCCTGCCCATACCGCCCCTGGTGCAGTCCTATGTCCAGCGCGTGCGCAATCTGCCTGCGGTGCAGGAGTGGGTGCAGGCGGCGCTGGCCGAGCACGACTTCCGCCCCTTCGAGGAACCGTACCGCAGCGCCCCTGCCAACTGACGGCGCCTAGGACCTGTTCACATACCCTGGCTTGCCCGGAGGGTTGTGCAGCCTTGGGCGTCTGCGGCGTTGCCGGTCCTTGCAAGGTGCCTACCTTGCTGCGGCCCGGCGCCCGGCATCCATCCCAAGGCTGCACAACGCGATCCACGTGCGTTATGTGAACAGCTCCTAGAACGGCTCGGCCAGCATGTTCACCAGGCTGTGCACGCCGTCGAAGTAGTTGCCCAGCCGCATGTTCTCGTTGAAGCTGTGCTGGTTGTTGTCGGCATTGACCAGGGGCACGATGACGAAGGGAATCCCCAGCGCCTGGATGGCCGCGCCGGTCGGCACGGTGCCCCCCATCATGCGGATCTGCACCGGAGCGCTGCCCCAGGCCCGGTCCATGCCGCGGCGCAGCCACTGGCCCACGGGCGCATCGAGCGGCGTGCGCACGGCCGAGCCCGAGGCCGAGACGCCGCCCATCTTCAGCGTGGCCAGCCGCGGATGGCGCGCGCGCTCATCTGCCGACGGGGCACCCTCGGTCAGATGGAAACCCTGGGCCTCGATATGGGCGCGCAGCAGCTTTTCCAGGCGCTCGGGCGGCGTTTCGGGAACGGTGCGCATGTCGATCTCGGCCACGGCCGTCGCAGGAATCACGGTCCGCGCCTTGGGGCCGACTTCCGCGCTCTGCAGGCCGCGCACGTTCAGCGACGGGTATTGCATGGCCTCCTGGTAGCTGCCGCCCACGGATTCGGCCTGGGCGATGCCCAGGCGCCGGCGCAGCGCGGCCTCGTCATCGGGCACGGCCTGCATCACGGCCCTGGCCTGGCTGTCGAGCTCAATGCCGTCGTAGTAGCCCTTGACCAGTACCCGCCCTTCGTCGTCCTTCATGCTGGCCAGCAGCCGCGCCAGGCTTTGCGCGGGGTTGGCCGCGTAATTGCCGTAGTGGCCGCTGTGCAGCTCCTGGCTGGGGCCGTAGACGGTGAGCGTGGCCTGGGCCACGCCGCGGTTGCCGAAAACCAGGGTGGGCCGGTTGCTGGCATGCATGGGTCCGTCCAGCACCACCATGGCATCGGCCTGGAGCGCCTGCAGGTTCTCGCCGATCACGCGCCCCAGCGTGGGCGAGCCCTTCTCCTCTTCCGAGTCGAGCAGCACCTTGATGTCCACGCCCGCTTCACGCCCCTCGGCCTTGAGCGCGTCCAGCGCCGCAAGCAGCATCACGATGGGCGCCTTGTCGTCCGACGACGAGCGCGCGAATACCCGCCATTCCGGATCGATTTTCTCGCCCTGCAGCCGCTCTATCGGCAGCTCGGCCCAGCGGCCGTCGGCCGTGCGCTGCTTGAGCGTGGCCTTCCACGGGCTGGACTGCTGCCATTCCTCGGGCTTGACGGCCTGGCCGTCGAGGTGGGCATAGAAAAGCACCGTCTTGCGGTTGCCGGCCGCCGGCGCCTGCGTGGCCAGCAGCATGGGCTTGTCGCCGTTGGCCAGCTGGCTGACCGCAAAACCGCGGCGCTCGAAAGCCCTTGCGAACCAGGCCACGTTCTTCTGGATGTCGGCCGGCACGTTGGCGTCATTGGGCAGGGCCAGCACATCGATCCACTCCTGCAGGCTGGCGCGGGCGGCCTGCCGCGTGGCATCGGAGGGCGGGCCGGCAAGAACCGGCAGGGCGGCGAGCGCCACCAGGCCGGCAACGGCCAGGCTCATGGAATGCGGCCTGAAGGACCAGGGCATGGATATGTCTCCTTGAAGAATGGGGGATGAGGATGAAAAAAGCGGGGGAGGCCAAGACCGGCCGACGGGATTTTCAACCCGCCACGGCGATACGCCATGGCATGGCGGCGACACCGCCCGGAGCCCGCGCTCGCCGCATGCGCCCTGTGCAGGCCCTACCATTGCGGCATGAGCGAAATCAAGGTCTACCAGGTCGGCGGAGCGGTACGTGACCGCCTGCTCGGCCTGCCGGTGAACGATACGGACTGGGTGGTGGTCGGCGCCACGCCCGAGCAGATGGCTGCCCGCGGCTATGTGCCGGTGGGGCGCGACTTCCCCGTCTTCCTGCACCCCGAAACCCATGAGGAATATGCGCTGGCACGCACCGAGCGCAAGTCCGGCGTGGGCTACCGCGGCTTTGTCGTGCACACCTCGGCCGACGTGACACTGGAAGAAGACCTGGCCCGGCGTGATCTCACTATCAATGCCATAGCTGCTCCCGCAAAGTGGGAGAGCACCAGCGAGCTTTTCGACCCCTATCACGGGCAGCGCGATCTGCAGGCCAGGGTGCTGCGCCACGTGACGGATGCATTCCGCGAGGACCCGGTGCGCATACTGCGTCTGGCCCGTTTTGCGGCGCGCTTCACCGAATTCACGGTGGCGCCCGAAACCCTGCAGCTCATGCGGGAGATGGTGGCGGCTGGCGAGGTCGATGCCCTGGTGCCCGAGCGTGTCTGGCAGGAAGTCGCGCGCGGCCTGATGGAGGCGCAGCCCTCGCGCATGTTCACCATCCTGCGCGAGTGCGGCGCACTGGCCGTGCTGCTGCCCGAGCTGGACCGTCTCTGGGGCGTGCCCCAGCGCGCCCAATACCACCCCGAGGTGGACAGCGGCGTACACGCCATGATGGTGCTGGACATGTCGGCCCGCCTGCAGGCGCCGCTGGCCGTGCGCTTTGCCTGCCTGTGCCACGACTTCGGCAAGGGCACCACGCCCGCCGACGTGCTGCCGCGCCACATCGGCCACGAGCAGCGCAGTGCCCGCCTGCTCAAGCATGTCTGCGAGCGCTGGCGCGTGCCCAATGAATGCCGCGAACTCGCCGACCTCGTCGCGCGCGAGCACGGCAACATCCACCGCAGCGGCGAACTCCAGGCCGCGGCCCTGCTGCGCCTGCTGGAGCGCTGCGATGCACTGCGCAAGCCCGAGCGCTTCGAGCAGGCCCTGCTCGCCTGCGAATGCGATGCGCACGGCCGCCTGGGCTTCGAGGAGGCGCCCTATCCGCAGCGCCAGCGGCTGGGCGCGGCGCTGCAGGCGGCCCGTGCGGTGGAGACCGCGCCCATCGCCCAGGCGGCGGCAGAGCGCGGCCTCAAGGGCAAGGCCGTGGGCGACGCGGTAAGCCAAGCCCGCGAACGGGCGATCGCGCACTGGCTGCAGCAGCAGCCTCTCTAGCCGCCGCGGCTCAGGGCGCGAGCCGGGCCGAGGTGTCCAGAACCTGCTGCTGCGCGGCACAGGCGGCGGCATCGGGCACCTTGCCCTTGCCGCGGGCGGCGGCGACCTCCTGCCGCGCCAGGGCCAGCTGCGCCCGGAACACCGCGTTGTCATGCAGCCGCGCCACCACGGCCGAACCCATGAGGCGGCCCGCCTCGATGTCGCTTGCCCAGTGGGCTCCGCACACGCCCCGGCTCTGCGCGAACGAACGCCCGCGCTGCAGCAGCGCATCGGCGCGCTCGGGCGCCACTTCGGTCAGCACCAGCGCCCAGGCCCAGCCTATGGCCGAATGGCCCGACGGATAGGAGCCGTCCCGGGCCAGGGCCGGCTCGTCGGCAGGCGTGCAGCTGGGCTCCTTGAAAGCGACGAAGGGCCGTGTGCGCTGGTAATGGTCCTTGGCCTTGTAGGTGGCCAGCCCCGCGTCCGACAGCGTGCGCCGCAGCAGCATGTTCAGGTGCGGCGTGGCCTGCTCGGAGACCTCCACGCCCAGCGCGCAGGCAAACGCGTCTGCGGCCTGCGGAAAGCGCAGCTGCGCGTCCCGGGCGGCCTGGGCGCCGCGCGGCCCGGCGCGCAAGGCGGTCAGCGCGCGGTAGGCCTGGCCATCGGCCGCCAGCGCGGCCGAATCCGCCGCCGGCGGTGGCGGCAGCAGGGCCAGGCTGTCGGGCAGATCGCTGCGCGCCAGATAACCCTTGAGATAGCCCGAGCCGGGCCGGGATTCGCCGACCTGCGCGGCCGACGCGGGCGGCTGCGATTCGGGCGGAGAAACGGTGGTGGTGCAGGCGGCCAGCAAGGCCAGGGAAGCGGCCAGCGCCGCGCCGAGAGGGGCATTCATCATCTGTCTCCTTGTGTCATGGGTTTGAAAGCGCTCAAACCCGTACAGATTGATGGCTGCGCCGCCAAAACACCGTTAAAGAGGCGACAAACCCCGCGCTATTTGCAATCTCTCAGATCACCGACTGCACCCAGCGCACGATCTCGCCGGGCGGCAGGCGCCCGAGATGCGCGCCAGCTCCTTGCCTTCCTTGAACACCACCATGGTCGGAATGCTGCGGATGCCGAATGGGGCCGAAGTCTGCGGATGGGCCTCGGTATCGAGCTTGGCGAACTGGGCCTGGCCGGCCAGCGTCTTAGCGGCCTGGGCAAAGCCTGGCGCCATCATGCGGCAGGGGCCGCACCAGGGCGCCCAGAAATCCACCACCACGGGCAGCTGGCTGCGGCCCGTGTGCCTGGCAAAGCTGTCGGCATCCAGCGCCACGGGCTCGCCGGTCACCAGCGGCTGGTGGCAGCTGCCGCAGTTGGGCTGGTTGCCCAGTTGCGCGCGCGCGATGCGGTTGGTCGTGTGGCAATGAGGGCAGACATAGTGCAGGGAATCGGACATGAGAAGCCTTTCTCGTTCGGACGCGGCAGCCCTTCGCATGGCCTTGCCGCACTCCCTGCATGTGCAGCCGGCGCCCCGGGATTCAAGCCGGGCGGATGGCCGGGAAACACGTTCTCACAGCTTCACAAACCGTGCGACCAGCGCCGCAATCAGGCTCAGCACCACGGTGCTGGCCACGGGCAGGAAGAATTCGCGGCCGAAAAGCCTGAAGCGCAAGTCGCCCGGCAGGCGGCCCAGGCCGATGCGCTCCAGCCAGGCATGCAGGCCGTTGATGAGCAGCAGGGCCAGGAAGATGATGAGCAGCCAGCGGATCATGAGGCCGTCAGTATAGGCGGCCGCCGGAACCCGGGCACCACTGCCGGCGCAGGGCCGGGATGGCGCAGCCTGCCATTCCGTTTGTGAATGAAGTGCTTCCCAAAGATTGATTGACGTCAATTGCGCTCCCTGCCCATGATCGGCCAGGCCATGCGCCCTGCAGGGCCGGACCCCACGCCCGTGGACAACAACGAGACAGCGAGACATTCCGTGCCCCAGACCTTCTCCCGCCAACAATTCCTCCGGGCCGCCGCGCTGCTGGCCGCCGGCCTTGCCGCCCCGGCCTTTGCCGCCGCCGACACCTACCCCAGCCGCGCCATCAAGCTGGTCGTGCCTTTCGCGCCCGGCGGCAACACCGACGTGGTGGCGCGCCTGGTCGGCCAGGGCCTGGCCGAGGCGCTGGGCCAGCCGGTGGTGGTGGAGAACGTGCCCGGAGCCAACGGCGCCATCGGCGCCAGCCGCGTCGCGGCGGCCGCCAATGACGGCTACACGCTGCTGTTCGGCACGGCGGGCACGCAGGCCATCAACCCCAGCCTGTACCGCAACCTCAGCGAAAAAAGCCTGGACGACTTCGAATACATCGCGCTGGTGACCTCCATTCCCAATGTGCTGGTGGTCAACGAGGCCAGGACGCCGGTCAGGTCGGTGGCCGAACTGGTGAGCCATGCGCGCGAGCGCCGCAGCGGCATGAGCTATGGCTCGCCGGGCGTGGGCTCGACCGTGCACCTGTCGGGCGAGCTGCTCAAGAGCGCCGCCCGGCTGGACCTGGTCCATGCACCCTACAAGGGCAGCGCTCCGGCCCTGAGCGACCTGATCGGCGGCCAGATCGACTTCATCTTCGAGAACATCACGCCGGCATTGCCCTTCATCCAGAGCGGCAAGCTCAAGGCGCTGGCCGTGACCTCCGCCGAGCGCCTGCCGCAGCTGCCCCAGGTGCCGACCATGAAGGAAAGCGGCTTCCCGTCCTTCGTCACCGCCACCTGGAACGGCGTGCTGGCGCCCAAGGGAACGCCGCGCTCCGTCGTCCAGCGGCTGGAGGCGGCCACGCTCAAGGTGGCCAGCAGCCCCGAATTCAAGGCCCGGGTCGCGGCCCTGGGCGGCGAGCCGCGCCTGCTGGGCTCGGCTGCGTTCCGCGATTTCACGCGCACCGAGTTCAGGCACTGGGCCGGCATCATCCAGGCCGCGGGGCTGGAGAAACAATAAGGCGTTACAACCGGTGGGTGCGGTCGCCGCGCACAAAGCCCAGCGGCGCCCAGGGCTGCACGCCCTTGGACAGGGCGATGACCTTGAAAAGCTCGCCCATCTCGTGCTCCATCACCAGCTTGGCGGCCATGGAGCGCGCCTTGAGGTTGGCCGCATCCATCCTGGGCGCCAGGCCGCAGTTGATCAGGAAGTGGGCCTGATTGGTATAGCCCAGCACCTCGAAGCCCGCATCCTGCGCGGCCACGGCCGTGCCCGTGAAGTTGACATGGGCCGTGATGTCCTTGAGGCCCACCTGCACCAGCGGATCGCTGTCCACCTGGTGCTGGTAGTGGCAGACCAGCGTGCCCATGTGGCGCTGCACATGGTAGTACTCGCTTTCGCCGAAGCCGTAGTCGATGAAGAAGGCCGCGCCGCGCTGGAGCTTCTCGCCCAGGGTGCGGATGAAGGCCTCGCCCTGGCGGTGGATCTCGGTCAGGTAGTCGTGCGGGCCGTCGATCTCCACGGGAGGGCGCAGCCCGGTCGGCCGGTCCTCCCAGGCAAAGGCCTCGCCGCCCTCGGCCTGCCTCACCGCCACGCCGCGCTCGAACCACTGGCCCTTCGTGCGCTGCAGCAGCTGCACCGGCATGGCATCCAGCACCTCGTTGCCCACGATCACGCCTTCCATGGCGTCGGGCAGCGCGTCCACCCAGCGCAGCAGATGCTCGTACCGGGCCAGCTTGAGCTGCTGGCGGGCGCGCAGCGTGCCCGAGAGGTCGACGATGGTGTAGCGCGCGGGCAGGCGGCCCCGGGCAGCCAGTTCGTCCAGGATCTGCAGGGCCAGCGCCCCCGTGCCGGCGCCAAACTCCCAGATTTCCCGGGTGTCTGTCCTGTCCAGCGCCTCGGCCAGCTGCGCGGCCACCAGCTGGCCGAAGATCGGCGAGATCTCCGGCGCCGTCACGAAATCGCTGCCCGATTCGGGCAGGGCCCCGAACTTGGCCGTCTCGTTGGCGTAGTAGCCCAGGCCCGGCGCATACAGCGCCAGCGCCATGAACCGGTCGAAAGGCAGCCAGCCGCCGGCTGCGGCAATCTCCTGTGCAATACGCGATTGCAAGGCGCTCGTTAAACTTGAGGGTTCTGTCGTCACAACCCGCATTTTTCCACGAATGTCCTCCCTTGCCCGAACACGCACTGTTTTGGTGACCGGCGCTGCCCGTCGCCTGGGACGCGACATGGCCCTGGCGCTGGCCCGTGCAGGCTGGCAGGTGGCCGTGCATTACCGCGGCTCCCGGCAGGAAGCTCTTGAAACCGTAGCTGCCTGCGCAGAGCTGTCGGGCAACAGCGCGGCTTTTGATGCAGATTTCTTTGGCGAGAGCGCGGTGCGCGCCCTGGTGCCGCGCGTCGTGCAGCATTTCGGCCGCCTCGACGCCGTGGTCAACAACGCCTCGCTGTTCGAGCACGACGATGTGCACGACTTCAGCTATGCGGCGCTGGAGGCGCACCTGCGCAGCAATACCGGCGCACCCATCCTGCTGGCCCAGGCACTGCATGCCCACCTCGAGGAGCGGGCCGCGGCCGAAGGCGGGCAGGCTGAACCCATCCAGGGCGCCGTGGTCAACGTGCTGGACCAGAAGCTCTGGAACCAGAATCCGGACTTTCTGAGCTACACGCTTTCCAAGGCGGCGCTGGAGGCTGCCAACACCATGCTGGCGCTGGCGCTAGCGCCGCGCGTGCGCGTGGTCGGCGTGGCGCCGGGCCTCACGCTGACCAGCCACATGCTGAGCCAGGAGCGCTTCGAGCAGCTGCACGCCATGAGCCCGCTGGGCCGCTCCTCCAGCGCCGAGGACATTGCCTCGGCCGTGTGCTTCGCGCTGGAGAACCGGGCGATGACAGGAACCACCCTGCTGGTCGATGGCGGCCAGCACTTACAGCGCTTCGAGCGCGATTTTTCGATGATGTGAGCGCCTGCTACGGCACCGCACGACAACTGCAATGACTTCCGCCTCCGGACAACAGATACTCACCCTCACGGGCCTGCGCTTCGACGCCAGCCTGGGGATTCTTGCGCACGAGAAGAATGCGCCCCAGCCCATCCAGGTCGATGCCGAGCTCCACCTGGGGCCCCAGCCCCTGGCGCCGCGTGACGATGACATCCTGCATGTGCTGGACTACCGCAAGGTGCGGCAGATCATCATCGACGAGTGCACCTCCGAGCATGTGAACCTGCTCGAGAGCCTGATCGGCAAGCTGGCCCAGCGCCTGCTGCAGCTGCCGGGCGTGCGCGGCGTGCGCGTGAAGATCGCGAAGCTGGAAATTTTTGATGACTGCGAAGTGGCCATTCGCATCGAAACCGGACAATGGTGAACCCCATGAATGCTGTGAACGACAACCCCTGGATTGCCGAAGAGGCTGCCGCCCTGGACGCGGCCGAAACTGCTGCGACGCCCGAAGGCGCGGCGCCCGAAGGCGAAGCCAAGCCCAACAAGATCAAGATCGAGCGCGAGCAGATCAAGCTCGAAAAGCGCCTGTGCCGCGAAGTGGGCCGCGCCATCCTCGACTTCAACATGATCGAGGAAGGCGACAAGGTCATGGTCTGCATGTCGGGCGGCAAGGACAGCTACACGCTGCTGGACATCCTGCGCAAGCTGCAAAAGCGCGCGCCCGTGAAGTTCGACATCGTGGCCGTGAACCTGGACCAGAAGCAGCCCGGCTTTCCCGAGCACATCCTGCCCGAGTATTTCCAGAGCATCGGCGTGGACTACCACATCGAGAACCAGGACACCTACAGCGTCGTCAAGCGCGTGGTGCCCGAGGGCAAGACCACCTGCGGCCTGTGCTCGCGCCTGCGCCGCGCCATCCTGTACAAGGTGGCCGACGAGCTGGGCTGCACCAAGGTGGCGCTGGGCCACCACCGCGACGACATCGTGCAGACGCTGATGCTCAACATGTTCTATGGCGGCCGCATGAAGGGCATGCCGCCCAAGCTGGTCTCCGACGACGGCAGGCATGTGGTGATCCGGCCCCTGTGCTACGTGCCCGAGAAGGACACGACGCGCTGGGCCCAGTACCAGAACTTCCCCATCATCCCCTGCAACCTCTGCGGCAGCCAGGACGGCCTGCAGCGCGTGGCCGTGGGCGAGATGCTGCGCGAATGGGACCGGAAGTTCCCGGGCCGCATCGAGAGCATGTTCCGCGCCATGGGCAACATCGTGACCACGCACATGATGGACCCCGAGCTGCACGACTTCAAGAACGCCCGGGCCACGGGCATCGCCGATCCCAACGGCGACATGGCGTTTGACCATGAAGAGCTTCCGGTTGCCGCCGGCCTGCCCGGCATGCAGGTGATACAACTGTCCTGAAGCGCGGCTGTTGAACCAAAGCGGCCGCCCAAGGTCCAACAAAGGCCCGTCACCCGCGGGCCTTTTTCACGAACAGGAGAGCAAGCATGAACAAGCGCTGGATCTACGCCATCGCGCTCACGGCCACCGCCCTGCTCGCGGGCTGCAGCACGGTGCGCGAAGTCAACAGCACGGTGCAGAGCTATTCCTCGCTGGGCGCCATTCCCGCGCCGCCGACCTACCGGCTGGAAACCCTGCCCTCGCAGCAGGGCCAGCTGAGCTTTCCCGCCATCGAGGCCCAGGCCCAGCAGGCGCTGGCCCGCGTGGGGCTGACGCGCGACGATGCGCGCGCCAGCCTGGTGGTGCAGATCAGCGCCGTGGCCCGCTATGCGCGCGACTACGCGAGCTGGCCCTATTACGACCCGTACTGGGGCCCGCGCTGGGGCTGGGGCATGAGCTACGGCCGAGGCTGGGGCTGGGGCTTCGGGGGCGGCATGTTCAACGAGCCGCCGCTGGAGTACTACCGCGCCGTGAGCCTGGTGATGCGCGACATCAAGACCCAGCAGATCGTCTACGAGACCTCGGCCCAGCGCCAGGATGTCTGGACCGACGACCCGGCCATCTTCGGCGTTCTGTTCGATGCGGCGCTGACCGGCTTTCCGCGTCCGCCGCAGGGATCGCGCAATGTGCGCACGGTGATCCAGCCGGCCCAGGCCGCTGCCCCGGCCGCCGCAGCCACACCGGCACCCGCTCCGGCGGCCGCGCCGGCCGGCCCCCCCCGTGCGCTGAGGGCGCCGGTGGAGCAGCCGGACCGCTGCCCGGCGTTTTTGCAATCTTCCACACTTGCCCATGCATGCGCGCAGCCGGCGCGTGCTAACGTGCAGGCCTCTCGGTTACGCGGCCAGGCGCCTGCGGCGGGCGCCGCCGCCGACCACGGAAAGGAATACAGCATGAAGCGATTTGCCCTCTCTGCGCTGGCCTGCGCCACCCTGGCCGCCAGCGCCTTCAGCGTGCAGGCCGGCGGCCTGACCGATGCCCTGCGCGGCCAGCTGGGTGGACAGCTGGGCGGTGGCGCAACCGAAAGCGGCTCCGGCGCGGCGGGCCTGGGCGGCATGCTGGGCAATGCCGGCGGCGGTGCGGGCGGAGCCCCGGCGCTGTCGGCCCTGGGCCTGGGCGGCCTCACGGGCTCGGGCACGGCCAGCAATGCGGCCGGCGTCATCACCTACTGCATGAAGAACAACTACCTGAACGCCGACAAGGCCGCCCAGGTCAAGAACCAGCTGCTGGGCAAGCTGGGCCTGGGCCAGCAGGAAGAACCCCGAGACGAGGGCTACCAGAACGGGCTCATGGGCCTGGTCAAGGGCGGAAACGGCCAGAGCTTCAGCCTCGACAAGGTCAAGAGCAACCTCAGGGAAAAGGCCTGCGACTTCGTGCTCGACCATGCCAAGTCGCTGATCTGATCCGTACAAGGTTCGACACACGCCGATGCACCTGGGCGGGCATCGGCTTTTTTGCGCCTACAGGCCGGCTTGGCTGCTTTGGCGTCAGCACAGTACCGCGCGCATGTCGCAGCCCGCGGCGGCGGTTTGCATGACAATGGTCCGGTTACCAAGAGCACAGGTCTGCACCATCGCCATGCATGTCACGCGCATCATTGCCATCCGGCACGGAGAAACCACCTGGAACGTGGACGGCCGCATCCAGGGCCATCTGGATGTTCCGCTCAACGATACCGGCCTGTGGCAGGCCGAGCAGGCCGCCCGCGCCCTGGTCCACGAGCCCATTGCCGCCATCTACAGCAGCGATCTGCAGCGCGCCTATGCCACGGCCCAGGCCGTGGCCCGCGCTGCCGGGGCCGCGCTGCATGCCGAGCCCGACCTGCGCGAGCGCTGCTTCGGCCAGTTCCAGGGCCATACCTTCAAGGAAATCGAGGCCGCCCATCCCGAGGCCGCGCAGCGCTGGCGCAGGCGCGACCCGCAATACGTGCTGCCCGGCGGCGGCGAGTCGCTCGCCATGCTGCGCGAGCGCATTGCGCGCACGGTGGACCGCATCGCCAGCCGCCACGAGGGCGAGCAGATCGTGCTGGTGGCCCACGGCGGCGTGATGGACACCCTGTACCGCCTGGCCACGCGCCAGGATCTGCAGGCGCCGCGCACCTGGGAGCTGACCAATGCGGCCATCAACCGCCTGCTGTGGACACCCGAAGGCCTGTCTCTGGTAGGCTGGGCCGATACCGCCCATCTTTCCCCGGACAGCCGCGATGAAATCCATTCCTGAGACTCTGCAAGCCCTGGTCGGCCAGGCCGCCCGCCGCATCGACACCCCCGCCCTGGTCATCGACCTCGACGCCATGGACCGCAACATCGAGCGCATGGCCCGCTTTGCCCGGCAGCACGGCGTGCTGTGGCGCCCCCATGCCAAGCTGCACAAGAGCGCGCACATCGCGCTGCTGCTGGAGCAGGCCGGCGCCTGCGGCCACTGCGTGCAGAAGGTCTCGGAAGCCGAGGCCCTGGCCGAAGGCGGCGTGAACAACATCTTCATCAGCAACGAAGTCGTCTCGCCGGCCAAGCTCGAGCGCGTGGCGCGCCTGGCCAAGACGCTGTATGCGCGCAGCGGCCGGCTGGCCATTGCCGTCGACAACGCGGAAGGCGTGGCGCGCCTGGCCAGGGCCATGCAGGAGGCAAAGGCGGCCAACGGCGCCATCGACGTGCTGGTGGAAATCAACGTGGGCCAGAACCGCTGCGGCGTGGCGCCCGGCGCGGCCGCGGTGGAGCTGGCGCGCGCCATTCTGGCCCAGCCCACGCTGCGCTTTGCGGGCCTGCAGGCCTACCACGGCGGTGCCCAGCACCTGCGCTCGGCCCGGGAGCGCCGCGAGGCCATTGCCCAGGTGCTCGGGCATGTCAACCGCACCCGCCATGCGTTCGATGCCGCGGGCATCGAACTGCCGCTGATCACGGGCGCCGGCACCGGCACCATGGTCAACGAAGCCGCCAGCGGCGTGTACGGCGAGATCCAGCCCGGCTCCTTCCTGTTCATGGACGC
This sequence comes from Comamonas sp. w2-DMI, assembly GCF_040187735.1. Taxonomy (NCBI): domain Bacteria; kingdom Pseudomonadati; phylum Pseudomonadota; class Betaproteobacteria; order Burkholderiales; family Comamonadaceae; genus Comamonas; species Comamonas sp. w2-DMI. The sequence goes on from NZ_JBANEL010000004.1 coordinate 160,258, forward strand.
CGACTACGCGGCCAACGAGCACGATCCGGCCCAGCCTGTGTTCGAGCATGCGCTGTACGTCAAGACCCAGGTCATGTCGGTCGGCGAAGGCCGTGCCGTCTGCGATGCGGGCCACAAGTCCCATGCCGTGGACTCGGGCCTGCCCCGGCTGCACGCACTGCCGCCCGGGCAGGCGCTGCGCTTTGCGAACGGCGGCGACGAGCACGGCGTGCTCTATCCGGCCGAAGAGGCCGGCAACACCAGCGGCTGGCTGCCCGCGCTGGGCGAGACGCTGTGGCTGATTCCCGGCCATTGCGATCCCACGGTCAACCTGCACGACCATCTGATCGGCGTGCGCGGCGGACGGCTCAAGGGCGTGGTCGAGCGCATCTTCACCGTGGACGGCCGCGGCGCGCTGACCTGATCCGCATTCAGGCTGCACGCGCCACTCACCAAAAAGGAGCGCCTTGCGCCTGCCAGTCCATGGCTTCAGCCTTCTTAAAGGTTGAAAACCATCGCTGACAAGCGCAAGGCGCTTCTCTTTTCGATATCCCCGCAGGGCGGCGCTCAGGCCGGACGGCCGTAGGTCGAGGTGAATGTGGCCTTGGCGATGGTGTTGGCGTTGATCATGAAGCCGCAAATGGCCGCCGTGGCATCGTCGGGAATGTCCAGCCGCTCCACCGACAGCGCATGCACGGTGAAGATGTAGCGGTGGGGCTTGTCGCCGGGCGGCGGGCACATGCCGCCCCAGGCAAAGGCGCCGTAGTCGTTGCGCATCTGGCGCGCCCCGGCCGGCAGCGTGCTGCTGCCCTTGGCGCCGGCATTGGCCTGGAGTTCCGAAGTGCCGGCCGGCAGGTCCACCACGATCCAGTGCCACCAGCCGCTGCCCGTGGGCGCATCGGGGTCGTACACGGTCACGGCAAAGCTCCTGGTGTCTGCAGGGGCGCCGCTCCACTGCAGCACGGGCGACTCGTTGCGGCCGCCGCAGCCGAACACATCGGCCTCGAAGTGCGCGGGCACGCTGCCGCCTGCGGGAATATCGGGGCTGGAAAGGGTGAAGGTACTCATGCTTGTCTAGGCTCCTTTGCAATCCCTGGAGTATGCCGCGCGCACTGCGCCGCAGCCAGCACCGGACGGGATTGCCGTCCACCATTCAGAATAATGAGAATCAATATCATCTAGAATGAAAAAGACCGGTGCAGCCCAAGGCCTGCGCTCCTCTTTTTCTCCCCGGATCCGCCGCATGCCGACTTCCGCCGCCTCTTCTCCGGCGCGTCCCGACGCTTCATGCCCCTCCCGCCGCCAATGGCTGGCCGCTGCCCTGGCCCTGCCGGCGCTGGCCGCAAACAGCCGCGCCCGGGCCCAGGGGGGATCCAGGCCGCCCTGGCAGCCATGGACCATGCCGGGCGTGCGCCAGCTGGACCTGCCGGCCGCGCCGCTGCCCGGCTCGTCCGCCGCGCGCCAGCACCGCGTGATGGTCTATGAGCCCGAAGGCGCGGTGCCGGCCGGCGGCCATCCGGTGATTTATGTGCTGGACGGCAATCTGATGTTCCCACTGGTCGCGCAGCTGGTGCACAACCGCGGCGCACGCAGCCAGGCGCTGCGCGGCGGCAGCGCCATCGTCGTCGGCCTGGGCCATGCCATGCCCGCAGGCGGCGCCGTCCACGACTTGGCGGCCCGTACCTATGACTACACCCCGCCCGGCGAAGGCGTGGGCCCCGATGCCCGGGGCCGCGCCCAGGGCGGCGCCGACCGGTTCCTGGATTTCTTCGCCGGCACGCTGCAGCCGCTGCTGCAGTCCGAGCTGCCGGTCGATGCCCGGCAGCAGACGCTGCTGGGCCATTCCTACGGCGGCCTGTGCACGCTGCATGCGCTGTTCACCCGCCCCGGCATGTTCCGCCACCACGTGGCGGCCAGCCCCTCGCTGTGGTGGGGCGGCGGCGCGGTGCTCAGGGAATGCCGGGCTTTCATCGCGCGCCACGGCGCGGGCGGCACGCCTCTGCCTGGATCGCCAGCCATGCCGCTGAGCCTGCATCTGAGCCAGGGCGGCAAGGAGCTGGAACCCCGCGTCCCCGGCGCCACGTCCGATCCCGGGCGCGAGGCTGCCGCGCTGCAGGCCCGGGCCCTGGGCAGCACGGCCGACCTGCCGGAAATGCTGAAAGCGGTGAACGGCCTGCGTACCCGCTATACCGTCTGGCCCGGTGCCGACCATGGCGGGGCCATGCCGTTTGCCTGCATGCAGGCCGTACAGATCGCGCTGGCCGCAGCCTGACGCGGCCGCGAAGCGATCAAGGCGCAGCGTCCTCGGGCCACCAGCCGTCGGCGCGGCGCACCATGCGCGGGCAGTCGTAGGCGCCGACCACGGGAATCGCGGAGCCGTCGGCACGGCGCAGCTTTTCCTGCCACTGCGTGCCCTGGCGCATGGCCACGGCAATCGCGGCCACCTCGGCGCCGCAGCGCTGCAGCAGCGTCAGGCCGGCCGCCATGGTGGTGCCGGAGCTCACGGCATCGTCCACCACCAGCACGCGCCGGCCGGCGATCAGCGCCAGCTGGTTGGGGTCCACGTAGAGCAGCTTGCCCTTGCCCGGCGTGGTGATGGAGCTCACGGGCTCGGACAGCTCCTCGCGGTACCAGTACTTGCGCGAATAGCCCAGCGGCACGAAGCGGCCATGGCCCAGCGCGCGGGCCACCAGCGGCGCAAAGGCCAGGCCCAGGGTGGGCAGGCCCACGATCACGTCGAAGGCATGGCCGCGGGCGCCTTCGGCCATGTGCAGGGCCAGCTGCTCCACCACGTCCAGACTGGCCTGGTTGGCGATCAGCGAGGCCACGCAGCGGTCCGGCGCGGCGCCGGACGCCGTGGGCATGCCGCGCAGCGGCAGCACCAGGTAGCGGCCGTCGGGCAGGCGCGCGGGATAGCTTCTGGCATAGGGCGGATGGGGTGGCTGGGCCAGCTCGGCCTCGCCGACGATGGACTGCCAGTAACCGGTGGTGGCGTCAAAGCCCGGCAGGCTCTGGCCGGAGAGATCGATGGGGTTCATGCGCGGTCGCGGCTCAGGTAGGCTTCGGCCAGTTTCACCCAGTACGAGGCCGTCACGGGCAGCAGGTTGTCGTTGAAGTCGTAGCCGGGGTTGTGCACCATGCAGCCGCCCTCGCCCATGCCGTTGCCCACGATGAAGTAGTTGCCCGGCACCTCGTTCAGCATGATGGCGAAGTCGTCGCTGGCCTGCAGCGGCTGCAGGTCGGGGATCAGCCACTCCTGGCCGAGGAAGTCGCGCGCCACGCCGACGGCGAAATCCGTGGCGGCCGCGTCATTGATGACGGGCGGGTAGCGCCACTTGTAGTCCACCTCGGCCGTGGCGCGGTGCACGGCGGCCTGCGCATGGGCCATGGCCGTGATGCGCTCGCGCAGCAGGGCGCGCACCTCGGGGCAGCGCGCGCGGATGGTCACGCGCAGCTCGCAGGTCTCGGGGATCACGTTGGGCGCGTCGCCCGCATGGATGGCGCCCACGGTGACCACGGCCATGTCGTTGGGGTCGATCTCGCGCGAGCGTATGGTCTGCAGCGCCAGCACCAGGTGCGAGGCCACGACGATGGGGTCCACGGCCACATGCGGCATGGCGCCATGGCCGCCCTTGCCGCGGATGGTGATGACGGCCGTGTCCGAGCTGGAATACATCACGCCCGCGCGGAAGCCGAAATGCCCGGCAGGATAGCCGGGCTCGTTGTGGAAGGCGTAGAGCGCATCGCAGGGAAATCGCTCGAACAGACCCTGCTCCACCATCTTCCTGGCGCCGCCATGGCCTTCCTCGGCCGGCTGGAAGATCAGGTGCAGCGTGCCATCGAGCCGGTCCCGGCGCTGCGCCAGAACCCGGGCCGCGGCCAGCAGCGTGGCCGTGTGGCCGTCGTGGCCGCAGGCGTGCATCTTGCCGTCGTGGCGGCTCGCATAGGGCAGGCCCGTGGCCTCGCGGATGGGCAGCGCGTCCATGTCGGCGCGCAGGCCCAGGCGCCTGCCGCCTGCAGGGCCGCCGCAGCGCAGCGTGCCCACCACGCCCGTGTCGCCCAGCCCGCGGTGCACCTCGTAGCCCCATTCGGCCAGCCTGGCGGCCACGATATCGCCCGTGCGGTGCTCTTCGTAGGCCAGCTCGGGATGCGCATGCAGGTCGTGGCGCAGCGCCAGCATTTCCTGCGCCACGGCTGCCACCTCGGGCAGCACGGGCGGGTGGATTTCGGGGTGGACGGGGTTGAGCGGCATGGCGGCTTATTCCTGCTGGATGTTGGCCGACTTCACGATCTGCGCGTAGCCGGCTTTTTCCTTCTTGAGAAAGCTGGCGAAGGTTGCCGGCGTGCCCGTGCCCGGCGTGGCGCCGCCCTCTTCCAGGCGCTTTCTCACATCGGGCAGCTTGAGCACCTCGGCCAGCTCGGTGGACAGGCGGGCCACCACGGCCTGCGGCGTTTTGGCCGGCACGAACAGGCCGGTCCAGGTGTTGAGGTCGAAGCCCTTGAGCTCGGGCGATTCGGCGAAGGTCATCACGCCGGGGATGGAATCGATGCGCCTGGCCGAGGTCACGCCCAGGCCCACGAGTTTCTTCTGCTGGACCAGCGGCGTGGCGCTGGTGGTCACCAGCATGCCCACGTCCACCTGGCCGCCCATCACGTCGCTGGTGATCTGCGCGCCGCCGCGGTAGGGCACGTGCACCAGCTTGACCTTGGCGCGCTCCTGCAGCATCTCCATGGCCAGGTGCAGCATGGTGCCCACGCCCGAGGTCGCATAGGTCAGGCCGCCGGGATGGGCGCGCGCCAGCGCGATCAGCTCGGTGATGTTGTGCGCGGCCAGGCCCGGGCGGGCCACGGCCACCACGGGCGCGATCGTGACCAGGCCCACGGGCGTCAGGTCGCGCTCGGCGTCGTACCGGACGGCCGAATTGATGAGCTGGGCAATGCTGATCGGGCCGTCGAAGCCCATGAGCAGCGTATAGCCGTCGGCCGGCGACTTCACGGCCTTGCTCACGCCCAGCACGCCGCCGGCGCCGGGCACGTTGTCCACCACGATGGACTGGTTCAGGCGCTCGCCGAGCTTCTGGCCGATCAGGCGGGCCGTGGTGTCCACATTGCCGCCCGGGCTGAAGGGCACGATCAGGGTGATGGGCTTGGCGGCGGGCCAGGCATCGCCGGCGGCGAACGCGGCGGGAGCGGTCAGGCCGGCGGCAGCCACCATGGCGGCTGCCGCCACGAGGAAGCGGCGGGATGTGGGCATGGAAAAGGATCGGCGAGGGGGCAAGCTTTCGATTATTTCACGCCCGTTACTCGGCAGCCATAACAGAAATTACTTAGCAAGCGTGTTCACCCTAGGATGGCTGCCGCCGCCGCGCTGTCCACAATCGGTGCCCATGCTCTCCCCCAGCCAAGTCATCGTCCTGGCCACGCCGGTGTTCTTCATCCTCATGGCCGTCGAGTGGGCCGTCGGCATGCGGCGCGGGCGCAGCGCCTACCGGCTGGACGATGCCATCGCCTCGCTGAACCTGGGCGTGCTGAGCCAGACCAGCGCGGTCTTCACCAAGCTGCTGACGCTGGGCCTCTACACCTTTGTCGCCGGGCACCTGGCACTGGTGCAGGCCGACGCCTTCTGGCTCAGCCTGCCCGGCTGGCTGCTGGCCCTGGTGTTCTACGATTTCTGCTACTACTGGCTGCACCGCATGGGCCACGAGGTGGGCGTGCTGTGGGCGGCCCATGCCGTGCACCACCAGAGCCAGGACTACAACCTCTCCACCGCGCTGCGCCAGACCAGCTCGGGCGCGCTGCTGGGCTGGATCTTCTACCTGCCCATGGCGCTGGCCGGCGTGCCGCCGCTGGTGTTTGCCGTGGTCGGGCTGATCGACCTGCTCTACCAGTTCTGGGTGCATACCGAGCAGGTGGGCCGCCTGGGCTGGTTCGACCGCTGGTTCTGCGCGCCCAGCAACCACCGCGTGCACCACGCCGTCAACGACCGCTATCTCGACAAGAACTACGGCGGCATTCTCATCGTCTGGGACCGTCTCTTCGGCACCTACAAGACCGAGGACGACGAGGAACCCTGCGTCTACGGCACGCGCGGCCTGCTCAGGAGCTGGGACCCGCTGTGGGCCAATGTGGCGGTCTACCGCCAGCTCGCGCACGACAGCTGGCATGCGCGCCGCCTGGGCGACAAGCTGCGGGTCTGGTTCAAGCCGCCGGGCTGGCGGCCGCCCGACGTGGCCAGCCGCTTTCCCAGGCCGGCCTTCGACCTCGACGAGCACCGCGTGCGCTATGCGCCGGCCATGCCGGGCGGCCTGCGCTGGTTCTCTGCGCTGCAGTTCGCCGTGCTGGTCGCCGGCACGGCCGCCTTCCTCTGGCAGGCCGACCAGGCGCCGCTGGCCCACAACCTGCTCTGGTTCGGCGTGCTGCTCGCCGGCCAGTGGACGCTGTGCGCCGCCATGCAGGGGCGCATCAGCCCCTGGCTGGCGCTGATGCTGCAAAGCGGCGCACTGGCCACGGCCACCGCGGCCCTGGGCCTGACCGGATGGCACCAGCTCTTCAAGCCGCTGGCCATGGTGTTTGCTCTTTTTTGCCTAGCAGCCAGCGCTCGCTCCTTCTTGGAATCCAATGGAAATCACGCCAAAAACCAGGTATGGATTGCGGCAGGCGCTCTGTTTTTTTCACTGGCCGGCGATGCGTTTCTCATGTTCGAGGGCTTTTTCATCCCCGGCCTGGTCAGCTTTCTGCTGGCCCACGTCTGCTACATCGCCCTGCTGCGCAGCGATGCGCCCTGGCTGGCCAGCCGCAGGGCCGTTGCCTGCATATCGCTGGTTGCCGCGGCCATGTATGCGCTGCTGTGGCTGGGCGGCCTGCCCGCGGCCCTGCGCCTGCCCGTGCTGGCCTATGTGGGCGTGATCGCCACCATGGCCGCCCAGGCCTGGGGCCGGCACCGCGTGCTGCGCAACCCGGCCTCGCTGCTGGTGGCGGCGGGCGCCAGCCTGTTCATGCTCAGCGACTCGCTGCTGGCCATCAACCGCTTCGTCCAGCCCCTGCCCTGGGCTGCGGTCGGCGTGCTGGCCACCTATTACGCGGCGCAGGCGCTGATCCTGCACGGCTTTCTGAGACGGGCTGACACAATTCAGGGTTGACCCTAGGATGGCGAAACGGCGATAATCAAGGCTTCGCAATTTCAGGAGTCCCCACGTGGACAGTGCCAGTTCAACCAGTGATTCAACGCAGGCCGCAATGGCTGCGCTGCTGGCCGACTGACAGACTCCCCCTGGATCGGGAGCCGTCGTCGACCGCCCCGCATCCCTTGCCCCGCGACCTTCGCATCTTGCTGTTTTCCTTGTCTGCGCCCGAGCTGTCCTGCCGTGCGCAGCACAGGTAGCACCTGAAAACCCGCAAGCTCTGCCCGTCACTGAGATTTTTCGCGCCGCAGTCCGTTCCCGCTTCCAGCGAGCCGGGCCGTGACCGCGCGAGAACGCTTGTGCAGCGCTGCCGCCTGGCCCGCTCCCTTCAACAGGCATTAGCCGCCGAGGAGAACGCCATGAGCCACCGCCTGACCCATTCTCTGCGCCAGCTGCGTCCCCTGCGCCTGCTGCTGTGTGCCCCATCCGGCCATGCGGGCCGCGCGGGCGGCACATCCCACCCGCCAGAGGCCGCGGCAACGGTTCCGCAGGCCCTGGAGCAGACGCGCGAACTCGATGCCCGCACCAGCTGGCCCACGCACCGCATCCGCAGCTTTCTGAGCACGCAGGGCCGCTTCGTTCGCTGAACGGCTTCACCGCCGTCCCGCGCTTCATCCACTTTTCTTGCAAGGAACACGTATGGATCCCGACCCGAGTCGATCTTGCGGCGCGCCCCCGGCGGCGCGCAACCGCAAGCCTGTTGGCGTGCGTGTTGGCCTGAAGGCAGCGCGCACAGACTGGAACCCCGCCCCGGGGTTGCGCGCCTGATGCCGTAGCAGCGGCGGGCAGCTCCCCGGGCCATCCCCGAAGGAGTATGCCCATGCAACGCCTCGCCTGGCTGCGCGTGCTCAAGCGCAGCCGCCCCGCATCTTTCATCTCTGTCGACTCCCGCCACCATGGCCTCACGCATGCCGTGAGTTCGGCGCTGGCCGAGCGCCGCGCCGATGTGCTGCGCCACCTGGCCGACCGCCACGCCACGCAGCTGATGGCCGGCGCCATGGCCCAACTCAGCACGCGCCAGCGCGCCGATGCACTGTCCCTGCTGACCCGCGAGCAGCGCAGCCGCATCTGCGAACAGCTGCGCGCCGAGGCGCAGCGCCCCTGGCTGGCACGGCTGCCGTGGGCACGTTCCGGCACCTCCGCCAAGGCCTTGCACTAAGGGAGGCGGCCATGCAAATCCTCAAGAACCTGTTCCGGGCGTTTCTGCGCAGCCACCGCCTGGCGGGCCTGTTCGGCCGCCGCCCCATGCCGGCTGCCGGCCCGTCCACGGCCCTCGCCGTGCCGCCGGCGCTGGTGCAGGCACTGCAGTCCGCGGCCTGCAGTCCGGCACAGGCGCTGCTGCAGCAGTTGGAGACGTCGGCCCAGGGCCTGGGCCCCGGGCAGGCCCGCGAGCGCCTGGACCGCCACGGCCCCAACGAGGTGGCGCATGAAAAGCCGCTGCCTGCCTGGCTGCACCTGTGGCATTGCTACCGCAACCCCTTCAATCTGCTGCTGACGCTGCTGGCCGTGGTCTCCTACGTCACCGAGGACGAGAAGGCCACCATCGTCATCGCCAGCATGGTGCTGCTGTCCACGCTGCTGCGCTTCGTGCAGGAGGGCAGGTCCCGGCATGCGGCCGCGCGCCTGCAGGCCCTGGTCGGCAACCGCGTCACCGTGCGCCGCAAGGCCGGGGACGATGCCGCTGCGCCGCCTCCCGGTTTCCGCGACAGCGGCTACGGCCATGACGCCTCGCTGTCCGAGCTGCCCATGCGCGAACTCGTGCCGGGGGACCTCGTGGCCCTGTCGGCCGGCGACATGATCCCGGCCGACTGCCGCGTGCTGTCCGCCAAGGACCTGTTCGTGAGCCAGGCGGCCATGACCGGCGAGTCGCTGCCCGTGGAAAAGGATGGCCGCACGCGCGCCGCCCTGGCGCCGGGCCAGCTGCTGGAAGCCGGCAATCTGCTGTTCATGGGCACCAACGTGGTTTCGGGTACGGCCATGGCCGTGGTGGTCGCCACGGGCAACCAGACCTATTTCGGCACGCTGGCCGCCCGCATCACCCACCAGGACCGCACGGCCACGGCCTTCGAGAAAGGCGTGAACAGCGTCAGCTGGCTGCTGATCCGCTTCGCGGCCGTGATGGTGCCCGTGGTGCTGTTCATCAACGGCTACACCAAGGGCGACTGGGGCGAGGCCTTTCTGTTCGCGCTGTCGGTGGCCGTGGGACTGACGCCCGAGATGCTGCCCATGATCGTGACCTCCACGCTGGCCAAGGGCGCCGTGGTGCTCGCGCGCCAGAAGGTGGTGGTCAAGCGCCTGGATGCCATCCAGAACTTCGGCGCCATGGACGTGCTGTGCACCGACAAGACCGGCACGCTGACGCAGGACCGCATCGCGCTGGAGCGCCATACCGACGTGCAGGGTCGCCCCAGCGACGAGGTGCTGCAGTTCGCCTACCTCAACAGCTACTACCAGACCGGGCTCAAGAACCTGCTGGACCGCGCCGTGCTCGAGCATGTGGAGCTGCGCACGCGGCTGCACATCAACGAGGACTACCGCAAGGTCGACGAGATTCCGTTCGACTTCCAGCGCCGGCGCATGTCCGTGGTGGTGGCCGAACGCAACCACCACCACGAGCTGATCTGCAAGGGCGCGGTCGAGGAAATCCTGCAGGTCTGCACGCATATCCGGGACAGCGGGCGCGATGGCGACGCGGTGCTGCCGCTCACGCCGCAGCGCCGCGAGCAGGTGCGCGCCGTCACCGAAGGCCTGAACAGCGAAGGCCTGCGCGTGGTGGCCGTGGCCATGAAGGAAGTGCCGCCCGACAAGAACACCTACGGCATTGCCGACGAGGCCGAGCTGACCTTGATCGGCTACGTGGCCTTTCTCGATCCGCCCAAGGAATCCACCCATGCCGCGATTGCCGCGCTGCTGCAGCACGGCGTGGCGGTCAAGGTGCTCACGGGCGACAACGAGCGGGTGGCGCGCAAGGTCTGCCGCGACGTGGGGCTGCAGGTGGACCAGGCCGTGGTCGGCAGCGACATCGAGGCCATGGACGAGCAGCAGCTGCGCCGCACCGTGCAAACGCATGTGCTGTTCGCGCGCCTGACGCCGCTGCACAAGGAGCGCATCGTGCACGCGCTGCGCGCCAATGGCCACATCACGGGCTTCATGGGCGACGGCATCAACGACGCGCCCGCGCTGCGCGCCGCCGACATCGGCATCAGCGTGGACAGCGCCGTGGACATCGCGCGCGAGGCGGCCGACATCATCCTGCTCGAGAAAAGCCTCATGGTGCTGGAGCAGGGCGTGGTCGAAGGACGCCGCACCTTCAGCAACATGCTCAAGTACATCCGCATGACGGCCAGCTCCAACTTCGGCAACGTGTTCTCGGTGCTGATCGCCTCGGCCTTCATCCCGTTTCTGCCCATGCTGCCCATGCAGCTGCTGGTGCAGAACCTGCTGTACGACATTTCGCAGATCGCCATTCCGTTCGACAACGTGGACGAAGAGCAGGTGGCGCGGCCGCTGCGCTGGAATCCGCAGGACCTGGGCCGCTTCATGGTCTTCTTCGGCCCCATCAGCTCGCTGTTCGACGTGCTCACCTTCGCGCTGATGTGGTTTGTGTTCCAAGCCGATGCGGCGGGGCGGCAGACGCTGTTCCAGTCGGGCTGGTTCGTGGTGGGACTGCTCACGCAGACGCTGATCGTGCACATGATCCGCACGCCCAGGATTCCCTTCCTGCAAAGCCGCGCCTCATGGCCCCTGCTGGCCACCACGGCAGCCATCATGGCCATCGGCATCTTCCTGCCCATGGGCCCGCTGGCCGGACACTTCAAGCTGCAGGCATTGCCGGCCAGCTACTTTCCCTGGCTGATCGTCATATTGCTGGCCTATGCTGTGCTGACCACGCTGCTCAAGCGCTTGTACATCCGAAAATATGGGTGGTGACCCTTCGGGCCGAACCACGTCTTCCCGAGCCGGGGACGGCTCTTTGCCGACCGTCCCCGGCTTCACAGACCTACCGACAAAAACAACCAGAACTGCATGCAATCCCTACAGAACTTCCATCTGCTGGCCACGCTGAACACGGTGCTGTGCCTCCTCGTGGCCTTTGTCTGCGGCAGCATCATCGGCCTGGAGCGCCAGATACGCCAGCGTACGGCAGGCCTGCGCACCAACACCCTGGTGGCCGTGGGCGCGGCCGTGTTCGTGGACCTGGCCATGCGTGTCTCGGGCGCGGATGGCGCCACGCGCGTGATCTCCTATGTGGTCTCCGGCGTGGGCTTTCTCGGCGCCGGCGCCATCATGAAGGAAGGCGCCAACATCACGGGGCTGAACACCGCGGCCACGCTGTGGGGCTCGGCGGCCGTGGGCGCCTGCGCGGGCGCGGGCCTGCTGCCCGAGGCCGGCATCGCCACGCTGTTCGTGCTGGCCAGCAACACCTTGCTGCGCCCCGTGGTCAACTACATCAACCGCCATCCGGTGGCCGAGCATGCCAGCGAGGCCACCTACTATGTGTACGTGATCTGCCAGCAGGCCGCCCAGGCCGATGTGCGCGAGGGCATGCAGGAGCTGCTGGAAGCGGCCAACTACCCGGTGCGCACGGTGGAAAAGCACGAAATCCACCCGCACAACACCGAAATCGAGGCCGAGCTCTTCGCCACGGCCGTGCATGCCGAGGAACTGGACCAGGTGGTCACGCAGATCGAGGCGCTGCCCGGCGTGCTGCAGGCGTTCTGGAGCGCCGGGCCGCAGAGCAATTGACCTCCTGAGCCGCTGCGCGGCTTCCCCCAGGGGGACGACGGCCTTTGCTCGCGGCGGCGGGGCCGCCTAGCCCTTGCTCGCCGTCTCTCGCTTGGGGCGTGCCGGTTTTTTTGCGTCGCTGCCCTGCTTACACGGCCGGATCGTCCCCGGGGACGGGCAGGCCCAGGTGGCGGTAGGCGGCCTGGGTGGCCATGCGGCCGCGCGGCGTGCGCTGCAGAAATCCCTGCTGGATCAGATAGGGCTCGATCACGTCCTCGATGGTGCCCGACTCCTCGCCGATGCTGGCCGCGATGTTGTCCAGGCCCACGGGGCCGCCGTCGAAGCGGTGCACCACGGCTTCGAGCAGCTTGCGGTCCATGATGTCGAAGCCCTGCGGGTCCACATCCAGCATGGCCAGGGCCTTGTCGGCCAGTTCGCGCGTGATGCGGCCGTCGCCCTTGACATCGGCATAGTCGCGCACGCGGCGCAGCAGGCGGTTGGCGATGCGCGGCGTGCCGCGCGAGCGGCGCGCGATCTCGAAGCAGCCTTCGTCGTCAATCGGCGCACCCAGCAGGCCGGCGCTGCGGCGCACGATGCGGGCCAGCTCCTCCGAGGTATAGAACTCCAGCCGCGCCACGATGCCGAAGCGGTCGCGCAGCGGATTGGTCAGCATGCCGGCGCGCGTGGTGGCGCCCACCAGCGTGAAGGGCTGCAGGTCGAGCTTGATGGAGCGCGCGGCCGGCCCCTCGCCGATCATGATGTCGATCTGGTAGTCCTCCAGCGCCGGATAGAGGATTTCCTCGACCACGGGCGAGAGGCGGTGGATCTCGTCGATGAAGAGCACGTCGTTGGGCTCGAGGTTGGTCAGCAGCGCCGCCAGGTCCTTGGGCTTTTCCAGCACCGGGCCGCTGGTCTGGCGCAAGTTCACGCCCAGTTCGGCCGCAATGATGTGGCTCAATGTGGTCTTGCCCAGGCCCGGCGGGCCGAACAGCAGCACATGGTCCAGCGCCTCGCTGCGCTTGCGGGCCGCGCCGATGAAGATTTCCAGCTGTTCGCGGGCCTTGGCCTGGCCCACGTATTCGTCGAGCAGCTTGGGGCGCAGGGCACGCTCCAGCGCCTCCTCGCCCGTCGAGGCCGGCCCGGCCGACACCATGCGCGGCGCGGCGCCTGCGGCGCCGCCCGGAGGCTCGCGCAGGGGCTTGGCAGGGGAAGGGCTGGCGGCGAAGTCGTCCACATGAATCGTCATGTCCCAGATTGTGCCGTGCCGCACGGCCATGCCCCGGGGCCGGCCACCATATCCCCCACGGGGCTCAAATTGCCATCGCCGCCGGACATGCGGCAAGCGCACAATGGAAGCCCTTCGCACTGCCAGAATCCGCCATGCCTGCACACGTTCCACTCCGGCCCGCTGCCCTGCTGCTGGCCGCCCTGCTCTCGCTGTCGGCCCAGGCCACGCTCAAGCCGGGAGAAAGCGCCCCCCTGCTCCATACCGAGGCCGCCGTGGCCGGCAAGGCCTTCGCGTTCGACATGGCCGCAGCCCTGAAGAAGGGACCGGTGGTGCTGTACTTCTTCCCCAAGGCCTTCACCCAGGGCTGCACGCTCGAAGCCCATGCGTTTGCCGAGGCCACGCCGCGCTTTGCGGCCATGGGCGCCACCGTGGTGGGCATGTCGCACGACGACATCGCCACGCTCAAGCACTTTTCAACCGAAGCCTGCCGCGACCAGTTCGCCGTGGCGTCGGACCCCGGGGCCGCCACCATCAAGGCCTATGACGCGGCCGCCGCGGCCAATCCCGAGCGGGCCGACCGCATTTCCTATGTGATCGGCCAGGACGGCAAGATCAAGTTCGTGCACGTGGGCTCCGACCCGCTGGAGCATGTGGAGCGCACCCAGGCAGCAGTCAAGCAGCTGACCGGCAAATAAGCCCGCTCGCCAGGCGCTACTTCGTCAGCGCCTTCAGCGCCAGCTTGATGCCTTCGCTCACGCCCACGTCGGGCGGCAGCTTCTTGAGCGCGGCCGAGGCTTCCTTGTCCGAATAGCCCAGCGCCATCAGCGCCTGCAGGATGTCATTCTGGTCGTTGTTGTGGGCAAACAGCGACTGCGCACCCGTATCGGCGCCGATCTTGCCCTTGAGCTCCAGCAGCAGGCGCTCGGCGGTCTTCTTGCCGATGCCCGGCACCTTGACCAGGCGGCCGGCCTCCTGCTGGGACACGGCATCGGCCAGATCGTCCACGCTCATGCCGCTGAGCACGGCCAGCGCCATGCGCGGGCCGATGCCGGTGATCTTGATGAGCTCGCGGAAAGTCTGGCGCTCACGCGCCGTGCCGAAGCCGAACAGCAGCTGCGCGTCCTCGCGCACCACGAAGTGCGTCAGCAGGGCCACCTTGCTTCCCATGGCGGGCAGGTTGTAGAAGGTGCTCATGGGCACCTGCACCTCGTAGCCCACGCCGCCGCAGTCCACCAGCACCTCAGGCGGGTTTTTTTCCAGCAAGGTCCCTGTCAATTTGCCTATCATTGAAATCCTTTGCCGCCAATTGGCGAATTCTTCGGCGGCTTTTTCATCGCCGGGCCACCCCAAGACGAGAAGCGCCCCCGCATGCTTGGATACGGAGGCGGCGGCTGCGCACAGCAAGCCAGGCGGGGGCCAATCTTCATTGGAATTATCCGCGTGATCCTGCGCCACACATTCACACCCCACAACAATACGCGCCTGTCCCATCTGTGCGGCCCGGCGGATGCGCACCTGCGCACCATCGAGATCGCCATGGGCGTCAAGATCGCCCACCGCCACGAGCAGTTCAAGATCGACGGCCCCAAGGCCAAAGCCAATGATGCGCTGGAGCTGCTGCAGGCCCTGTACGAGATGGCCGACGATGCGATCGCCGAGGATACGCTGCAGCTGATGCTGGCCGGCGACACCGACCTGATCGAGGCCCCCCTGGACACGCCCCAGCTGTCCACGCGCCGCGCCGACCTGCGCGCGCGCACGCCCAACCAGGTGCAGTACCTGGAAAGCATTGCCGTCCACGACATCACCTTCGGCATCGGCCCCGCAGGCACGGGCAAGACCTATCTGGCCGTGGCCTGCGCCGTGGATGCGCTGGAGCGCAGCAATGTGCAGCGCATCGTGCTCACCCGCCCGGCCGTGGAGGCCGGCGAGCGCCTGGGCTTTCTGCCGGGCGACCTGACGCAGAAGGTGGACCCCTATCTGCGGCCGCTGTACGACGCGCTCTACGACCTCATGGGCTACGACCGCGTGCAGAAGGCCTTCGAGCGCAATGTGCTGGAGATCGCGCCGCTGGCCTTCATGCGCGGACGCACGCTCAACAATGCCTTCGTGATCCTCGACGAAGCCCAGAACACCACGCCCGAGCAGATGAAGATGTTCCTCACGCGCATAGGCTTCGGCTCCCGGGCCGTGGTCACGGGCGACGTGAGCCAGATCGACCTGCCCAAGGGAATGCCCAGCGGCCTCATCGACGCCGAGCGCGTGCTGCGTCGCGTCAAGGGCATCGCCATCAACCACTTCACCAGCGCCGATGTGGTGCGCCACCCGCTGGTGGCCCGCATCGTGGACGCCTACGATGCGCGTGGCCGCGTCTCCGAAGGCACCTCGGCGCCCAGGCACCGCACGCGCACGGCCCGGCCCCTGCCTTCCGCGGAAGAACTCTGAGCCCTGCGCACGGCTTGCGCAAATCGGGCCGAAGCGGGAAGCTCGCTTCCTGGCGGCGCCCTGGAGCACACTGCCGACGCAGGCCTTCACTCCCAATTTCATAGCTTACTGCGCTTGCCGGACAAGCGCCACAAGCCAAAATGACCCTGAACCAGCTGCAACTGTCCCTGCAATTTGCCCGCTTCCCCGAAGCGGGCGCCCACCGCGCCGTGCTGTCCCGCAGCAAGGTCACGCGCTGGATCCGCCACGCGCTGGCCGTGGATGCCGAAATCACGGTGCGCATCGTCGATGCCGAGGAAGGCCGGAGCCTGAACCGCGAGTACCGCCACAAGGACTACGCGACCAATGTGCTGACCTTCGACTACCAGCAGGACCCCACCGTGATGGCCGACCTGGTGCTGTGCGCACCCGTGGTCGAGCGCGAGGCCAGGGAGCAGAACAAATCGCTCGAAGAGCACTACGCCCACCTGCTGGTGCACGGCACCCTGCACGCCCAGGGCTGGGACCACGAGACCAGCGAGGAGGATGCCGAGGAAATGGAAGCCTACGAGACCGAAATCATGCAGGAGCTCGGCTTCCAGGACCCCTACGCCAAATAGGCGGCGGATTCCGGCCATGACCCTGTCCCACTGGCGTCGCGCCCTGGCCTGGCTGCTGGCCTGGGCCCTGGTGGCTGCCGTGGGCGCCGGCTGGCTTGTCCATGCGCGGCTGCTGGCACTGGAGGATGCGTTCGTCACGGATGCACGCATCGTGCACAGGCTGCTGAGCCAGCGCGCGGTGCAGCACGATGCGGTGATGGCCATGCTGCCGCTGCTGCAGCCACCCGCCGAAGGCCAGGGCAGCAGCATTGCCATGCCGCTGCCGCGACTGCCCGCGGCCTATCCTCAGATCGCCCAGGTGCTGCGCCGCCTGCCGGGCAGTGCCTGGCCTGCAGACCTGCCCGCGGCCCTGGGCTCCGCGCTGGATGCGGCCGAGGCACGCTCACGCCACAGCGGCCATGCCGAACTGGCCCAGGCCGACCTGCCCCGGGGCCGGGCGTGGCTGGCGCTCGCAGGCCTGGCGGACCAGGCGGCCGACCACGCCCTGCTGCTGGACCTGCATGCCACCATCCCCTGGGACGAATGGCCCATGGACGCGCAGACCAGTCCGGTACGCGTACGGCTCCAATACCAGGGCCATGCCTTTGGCGTGCAGGCGGGACGGCGCCTCGCGCATGGCTGGCACTACGACTTCCACAAGCTGCTGGCTTCGCAGAGCCAGCCGTTCGACGTGGTGCTCGAACGCGACGTGGGCTGGAGCGAGCTGCCCTGGGGACCCATGCTGGCCTGGGCAGCGGCCAGCGCCACGGCACTGGCCGCGCTGCGCACCCTGCTGCGCCAGCGCGTGGCCGCGCGCCGTGCCGAGGAGCTGCTGCGGCTGGGCCAGGTGGCCCGGCTCAACCAGCTGGGCGAGCTGGCCGCCGGCATGGCGCACGAACTCAACCAGCCGCTGACCGCACTGCTGGCCAGTACCCAGGCCGCACAGCGCCTGCTGGACGAGGAGGAGCCGGACCTGGACACCGCGCGCCATGCCATGGGCCAGGCCGTGGCCCAGGCACGGCGCGCCAGCGCCGTCGTGGGGCGGCTGCGCCGCGTGGTGGAGCGGCCCGATCTCTCGGGACAGGCCCAGTCCCTGGCCCTGCCCGCCGCCGTGCACGATGCCCTGCACCTGCTGGAGCCCGAGCTGCGCCGCCGCGGCATTGCCGTGCAGGTGGATGCGCCCGCCGACCTTCCGGCCGTGCGCGCCGAACCCGTGGCGCTGCAGCAGATCATCCACAACCTGGTGATGAACGCGCTGCAGGCCATGGAACAGTCCGAGGCGGGCCAGCGCCGCCTGCGGCTGGCCCTGGTCCAGCAGGGCAGCCGGGTGCTGCTGAGCGTGCGCGACACCGGCCCCGGCGTGGCGCCCGAGGCGCGCGCGCGCCTGTTCACCCCGTTCTACACCACGCGCCCGGGCGGCCTGGGGCTGGGCCTGTCGCTGTCGGAAAGCCTGGCCCAGGCCATGGGCGGCGAACTTTCGCTGGCGCCGCCCGCTGCCGCAGACGGGGCGGGCGCCGAATTCCACCTGCTGCTGCCGCTGGCCCACCAGCCATGAACGCACCATGACCTCTTCCCTCTCGCCCCTGATCCACCTCGTGGACGACGATGCCGCCGTGCGCGACAGCCTGGCGCTGCTCATAGGCACGGTGGGCCTGCGCGTGCAGGCCTGGGCCGATCCACAGGACTTTCTCGCGCAATTCGAGCGCAGCGACGTGGGCGCCATCGTGCTGGACGTGCGTATGCCCGGCACCAGCGGGCTGGCGGTGCTGGACATGCTGGCCGCGCAAGGGGTGGACCAGCCCGTGATCATGCTCACGGGCCACGGCACGGTGGAGATGTGCCGCCGCGCCTTCAAGGCCGGCGCAGCGGAATTCCTCGAAAAACCCGTGGATGACGAGCTGCTCATCGAAGCGCTGCAGGCCGCCGTGCGCCAGCATGTGCGCTCGCGCGAGCGCCACCAGGCCGACCGGCAGGCGCGCGAGCGCTATGCCCAGCTCTCGGGCCGCGAGCGCGAGGTGCTGGGCCTGATCGTGGAAGGGCTCACCAACAAGGAGATCGGCCGCGCGCTGGCGCTTTCGCCGCGCACGGTGGAGACCCACCGCGCCAACCTGTTCGCCAAGCTGGAGGCCGACTCGCTGGCCCAACTCATCCGGCGCTACGCGGCCCTGGTCGAGGACACCGCTCCGTAGTTCTACGGAGCGGTGCGCGTAGCCGGCCGCATTGGCGCCGGCGCGGCGCTTTTCTACAGTTGCGTTCATACCCATCCACCCGGAGAAAACGCATGAAACGCACCCTGACTCTCGCCGCACTGACCCTGGCCGCCCTGGCCGCAGGCACCGCCAACGCCCAGGCCGTGCGCACGGAAAAGAACATGTCGCTGGAGCTGGCCAACCAGATCGCCGCCCAGACCGTGGCCGCCTGCACCGCCAACGGCTATGCCGTGACCGCCACCGTGGTGGACCGCGCAGGTGGCGTGCGCGCCGTGCAGCGTGCCGACAACGCCGGCCCCCATACCGTGGAAGCCAGCTTCCGGAAGGCCTTCACCTCGGCATCGGCCAAGGCGCCAACGCTTGCCATCATGGAAAACGCCCAGAAGAACGCCGGCGCGGCCAACCTGACCGACATCCCCGGCTTCCTGCTGCTGGGCGGCGGCGTGCCCGTGAAGGCGGGCAACGAAGTGATCGGCGCCGTGGGCGTGGCCGGTGCACCCGGCGGCCACCTGGACGACCAGTGCGGCCAGGCCGCCCTGGCCAAGGTGCAGGACCTGCTGAAGTAAAACGACCTGCGCAAATTGGGTCCAAGCAAGAGCTTCGCCTCAAGGCAACAGCCTTGGGGCGACCTTTTTTGCGCAAGTCTTAGCAAAAGCTGCTAACACGACCCAGCAAACCGCAGGTTTGCGGTTGAGACGAGGCACGAAGCCGCAGACAGTTCAAAAGTACGGCAAGGCGAAGTAACGACGTATCAAGGGTTGTGTTAGCGGCTCCAAAGAGATAGAGGATTTTTTCGTGAAATTTCAACACATCGCCCCCCTGCTGATCCTGGCCGCCGCCGGCGGCGCCTGTGCCGACGACAGCTACTACGGCGCCCTGCGGATCAATTCCGCACGCTACAAGGCCCACGACATGGATTCCAGTGCCCGCCCCGGCCTGGGCCGGTTCGTGCCCGGCGACGACTCGCATACCGCCACGGGCGCCTCTCTGGCCCTGGGCTATCGGCTGCCGTCGAACTGGCGCGTGGAAGCCGAGTACACCCTGCCCAGGAACAACGAGTTCACCAGCGGCTCCACCAACTTCCCGACCAGCTTCAACCACCACAAGATCCGCTCGCAGCGCCTGATGGTCAATGCGTACAAGGACTTCCCCTTGAACGCCCGGTTCTCGCTGTACGGCACGGCCGGCCTGGGCCTGGCCCATCTGCAGTCCAGCGGCTGGCAGGGCAATCCGGGCCGCCAGTACTTCGGCGACTCCCAGAACAATCTGGCGTACGCGGTGGGCTTTGGCGTCACCTATTCGCCTGCCCGGAAAGTCAGCATCGACCTGGGATGGCGCTATGTCGACATGGGCAAGACCCAAAGCGGCGCCAACAACTTCGCCAACGTGCGCCGCCTGCAGGACGAGCAGATGCGCGCCAGGCTGACTTCCAGCGAAATCTCGGTCGGCCTGCGCTACAGCTTCTGATCCCCTCCGGCGCGAGCAAAGAAAAAGCGGCCTCAAGGCCGCTTTTTTGGCGGTGCGAAACGGCGCCTACTCCACACTCAGGCCGATGGCGCGTACCAGCTGCGCCACGCGCACATCGTCGCTGCGGATCTGCCGGGCAAAGACCTGCTGGCCTTCGCCCACGGGCGTGATGCCCTGCTGCAGCAAGGCCTGGCGCAGTTCCGGGTCCTTCAGGGCACGGTCGGTATCGCGGGCCACGGCCTGGACCACGGCAGCCGGCGTGCCCTTGGGCGCGAACAGGCCGAACCAGGCACCGGCCTCGAAGCCCTTGTAGGTCTCGGCCAGGGTCTGCACCTGGGGCAGCAAGGGGTGGCGCTGCAGCCCCGAGACCGCCAGCGCCGTGAGCTTGCCGCTCTGGATCTGCGCCAGTGCGGGCGCCACGGCCACCAGCATCACATCGACCTGGCCGGCCAGCACGTCCTGCAGGCCCTGGGGGCCGCCGCGATAGGGAATATGCGTGGCAAAGAATCCGGCGCGCTGCTTGAACTGTTCCATGGCCAGGTGCTGCGCGCCGCCGGTGCCCGACGAGGCATAGTTGACCTGGCCCGGATGCGCCTTGGCAAAGGCCACGAATTCCTTGAGCGTCCTGTAGCCCTTGCGCGGGTTGGCCACCAGCACGAAATCGGACTGGCCCAGCTTGGTCACCGGCACCAGATCGTTCCTGACGTCATAGGGCAGGTTGCGCTGCACATTGGGCATGATGGTGATGGCGCTGTCGCCGCCGACCAGCAGGGTATGGCCGTCGGCAGGCGCCCTGACCACGGCATCCACGGCCGCGACACCGCCGGCCGCGCCCTTGTTCTCCACCACCACGGCCTGCTTCCACTCCCTGGAAACCAGGCTGCCCACCTGGCGTGCCAGCAGGTCGGGCACGCTGCCCGCGCCGTTGGCCACCACCAGCTTGACGGGGCGCGCCGGAAATTCCGGCTGCTGGGCCATGGCCGCGCCCTGCACGCAGGTTGCGGCCAGCAGGACCCAAGCGGTGCGATTCAGAAAACGGGGCAGGTTCACGGCAAACTCCTTGGCGAAGGAGCGATTGTCAAAACAACTGCTTATTCTTCAAAATATCGTTTTCTAATTTTTTAATATCAAAAAAGAATTAGTGGTACTTTTTTCCGGCTTCCGCTGCTGTCCAGGATTGCCGCAACAAAAAAGCCTTCTCGCATGGAAGAAGGCTTTTTGATGGGCAGCCCGCGCTTGGCTGCATCGGGGAGGCTGACGGGGTCCTTTTTACAGCAGGCGCGCCTTCACGCTCTTGCCCTTGACGCGACCCGCATTGAGCTTGGCGCAGGCTGCCGAAGCGATCCTGCGGTCCACGGCCACATAGGTGGAGAAATCGTTGACGCTGATCTTGCCGATCTGCTCGCGCGCATAGCCGAAGTCGGCGCACATGGCTCCCATCACGTCGCCCGCGCGGATCTTTTCCTTGCGTCCGCCGATGATCTGGATGGTCATCATGGGCGGCAGCAGCTCGCCGCCGGCGGTGGGCGTGAGTTCGGCCACGGGATGGAACTCGGAAGCGCGGCCCTGCAGCTGCTCGATCTTGCCCACGCTGCCCATCTCGTCCATGCTGACCAGATTCAGCGCCAGGCCCTCGGCATCGCCGCGGCCCGTTCGGCCGATGCGGTGGATATGGACTTCGGGGTCGGGCGTGACATCCACGTTGATGACGGCCGACAGGTCGGCAATGTCGAGGCCGCGTGCCGCCACGTCGGTGGCGACCAGCACGCTGCAGCTTTTGTTGGCGAACTGCACCAGCACTTCGTCGCGCTCGCGCTGCTCCAGCTCCCCGAACAGCGCCAGCGCGCTGAAGCCCTGGGCCTGCAATGCGGCCACCACATCGCGGCATTGCTGCTTGGTGTTGCAGAAAGCGATCGTCGACTCGGGGCGGAAATGCGCCAGCAGGCGCGCCACCACGTCGACCTTCTCGCGCGCTTCCACCTCGTACCAGCGCTGCGCGATCTTGCCCGCGCTGTGCTGCGCCGCGACCTTGACCGTCTGCGGATCACGCATGAAGCGCTGGGCCAGGCCGGCAATGCCTTCGGGATAGGTGGCGGAGAACAGCAAGGTCTGGCGCTCGGCCGGGCACTGGCGCACCACGGTCTCGATGTCGCCCAGGAAACCCATGTCCAGCATGCGGTCGGCTTCGTCCAGCACCAGGGTCTTGAGATGGCCGATATCGAGCTTGCCGCGCTCCATCAGGTCCATCACGCGGCCCGGCGTGCCGACCACGATGTGGGCGCCATTTTCCAGTGAAGCGATCTGGTTGCGCGAAGGCACGCCGCCATAGACGGTGACGACCTTGATGTTGTCCTGCGCGCGCGCCAGGCGGCGGATTTCGGTGGCCACCTGGTCGGCCAGCTCGCGCGTGGGGCACAGCACCAGGCCCTGCACGGCAAACCAGCGCGGGTTCAGGCGCTCGACCATGGGCAGGCCGAAGGCCGCGGTCTTGCCGCTGCCCGTGCTGGCCTGGGCGATCAGGTCCTTGCCCTGCAGCGTGAGCGGCAGGCTGGCGGCCTGGATGGGCGTCATCTGCGCATAGCCGAGCTGCTGCAGATTGGCCAGCATTTCGGCAGACAGGGTCAGCGCCGAAAAAGCGGCGGGGTCAGTGGCCTTGGCGGCGCCGGAGGAGGTATTCATGGGGCTGAATTATCCCGGGACTGGGTTCGCCTGGCCATGCACCTCACACAAGACCTTCACTGCATCTGCTGCAGATTCCCGATGCGCACCAGCATCTCGGTGAACATCTGCATGTCGGTGCGCAGGTCGGGCAGTTCCTGGTATTCGAGCGCGTTGTGGGCCGTGTACTTCTTGCCGGGCATGGCGGGGCCGAAGTTGATGGCGTTGGGCATGAGCTTGGCGGTGGTGCTGCCGGCCGTGGGCACGGGCTTGGCATCGAGGCCGGTGGTATCGCCGAAGATGTTGAGCAGCGTGGCCAGCCAGGCGCCCTTCGGGTCGCGCGCCATCCAGTTGCCCTGGGTGTACTGCACCGCCACCGGCACCTTGGCGGCCTCGCTCCAGCGGGCGATGCCCTGCTCGACCTCGGCGCGCAGCTGCTCGGGCGTCTTGCCGCGCGGCATGCGCACGTTGGCGGTGACTTCGAGCTTGCCATCCACGGCCTGGATGAGATTGGGCGACAGCGTGAGCGGGCCCATGAAGTCGTCGGCATAGGCGACGCCCAGCTGCCTGCCGAAGTAGTCGAGGCCGAACACGCCGTTGATGTAGCGCACGGCTTGGCTGTACTGGTTGGTCTGCACCAGCGCCGCTTCCTGCGCGGGCATCAGCGTCTGCTGCAGGAACAGCGCCAGGCGCGGCACGGGGTTCACGCCCTCTTCGGGGCGCGAGCCATGGGCCGAGGTGCCGGTGACCTTGACGGTGACGGCGCCGCTGCCCGGCTGCACCTCGATGGCGAACTTGCCTTGGGCCTGGTGCTCGGCGATGAATGCGTCCTTCGCCTCGTTCAGGCGCTGCGCCACGGCGGCGAGCGCCGCCGCATCGCCGGCCGAGATGGTGGCGGTGGCCGTCTGCGCGATGGCATTGGCCGAGGCCGCGCCCGCCATGGCGATGATGGCGGGTCTGGCGGCATCGGCAGACGTATCCACGGGTACAGCGGCGAACACCGCCTTGAGCGCGCCCGAGCCCTTCTCGGCGACCACGGCCGGGTACTTGCTGTCGAGCACGATGTTGTACTCGGGCAGCCGGGTCCTGGCCTGGTAGTACTTCATCGCGTCGCCGCCGGTCTCCTCGGTGGTCTCGATCATCAGGCGGATGCCGCGCGCCAGCGGCAGGCCGCTGTCCTTGACGGCCTTCATCGCGTGCAGCACGGTGGCGATCGAGCCCTTGTCGTCGATGGTGCCGCGGCCGTAGAGCCGGTCGCCCACGCGCGTGACCTCGAAGGGGTTGATCTGCCTGCCGTCCAGCACCCATTCGGCGGGCACCACCGGCACCACGTCGGCATGGGTGAGGATGCCGAACTCCTCGCCGCCCTTTCCTGCCACGGTCGCGGGCAAGGTCACTTCGAAAATGCGGTTGTCCACGTTGCGGTAGCGCAAGCCGAAGTCGCGGGCCATGGACTCGACCAGCTTGCCGAAGTCGAGGATGGCCGGGCTCTCGTGCGGCGGCACCTTGGCGTCGCGCACCGTGGGCAGGGCCACCATGCGCTGCAGGCTGGCAAGCACCGCAGCTTCCTGCGTGAGCCGGGCGTAGGCGCCCAGCAGGCGGGCGATGTCGGCCAGCTCGTCGCCTGCCAGCGCCTCGCCGCCGGTATAGCGCTTGACGGCGGCGGCCACCGAGGGCTGGGCCTGGGCGGCCTGCTGCGCAAAGGCAGCGAAGCTGGCCGGGGCAGGCTTGGCCAGCAGCGCCTCGAGCGCGGGCTTCTTCAGCGTCTGTGCATGGGCCGGCAGGCCGCAGGCCAGGGAAGCCGCCAATGCGATGGCAAGCAGGGAACGGTTGCGGAAGTTGTTCATGGATGGATTCGGCAAGTGAAAGAGCCTGTCATGCCAGGGCGGAGGGCTCGATGCGCAATGGAATGGTCACAGGACCGTCGTTGACCAGATGCACCTGCATGTCGGCCGCGAATTCGCCGGTCTGCACCAGCGGATGCATCTGCCGCGCCCGATCCACGAAGTACTCATACAGGCGACGCCCCTCTTCGGGCACCGCCGCGCCGGTGAAGCTCGGCCGGTTGCCGCCGCGCGTGTCCGCGGCCAGCGTGAACTGGCTCACGACCAGCAGGCCGCCCGCCACATCCTGCACGCTGCGGTTCATCTTGCCGGCCTCGTCCTGGAAGATGCGCAGCTTGAGCAGCTTGGCCAGCAGCCTGTCGGCCTCCTGCTCGCTGTCGCCGCGCTCGGCGCAGACCAGGGCCAGCAAGCCCTGCTCTATCCGCCCGGTGATCCGGCCTTCGACTTCCACCCGCGCGCTGCGCACGCGCTGTATCACACTGATCATGCCACCCCACCTGTTGGAATCTTTTCACACCTGCCCTGGCGCCGCGGCCTGGGCATCCGGTTCCGCCGCAGCCGCGGCGGGTTCGGCCGCCGTCTCGCTGGCCGTGGCCATGCCCAGCGGCAACACCTCGATGCGCGCGTACAGGCCGGGCACGGCCTGCAGCAGCGCCGCCTCGATCTCGGTGCGCAATTGTGCCGCGCGCTGCACGCTCCACTGGCCGGGCACATGCATGTGCAGGTCGACAAAGCTGCGCTCGCCGGCCTGGCGGCTCGAGACATTGTCGAAGACCACGCCATCGACGCTCCGGGCATAGCCGTCCAGCAGCGTGTCGATCTTCAGGCGCTGGGGCGCGCCCAGCGCCTGGTCCATCAACCCCTGCGAGGACTGCCAGACCAGCTGCGCGCCCTGCACGCAGATGTGGGCCGCCACGCCCAGGGCCACCAGCGCATCCAGCCACAGCCAGCCGGTCCAGGCCGCGGCCAGCAGCCCTCCGACAACGCCCACCGAAGTCCAGACATCGGCGAACAGGTGCTTGGCATCGCCGATCAGCGCCATGGAGCGGTATTTGCGCGCCGAGCGCAGCATGACCCAGGCCAGCAGGCCGTTGAACCCCGTGCTGACCAGCGACAGCACCAGGCCCCAGCTCAGCTGCTCCAGCGGCTGCGGATTCCACAGGCGCGACAGCGCCGCCCAGGCAATGGCCAGGCTCGCGCCTATGACCAGCACCCCCTCGAAGCCGGCCGAAAAGTATTCGGCCTTGTGGTGCCCGTAGGGATGCTCGGTATCGGCAGGCCGCTTGGCCACGGTGACCATGGTCAATGCGAACATGGCGCCGGCGAGGTTCACGAAGGATTCCAGCGCATCGGACAGCAGCCCGACCGAGCCTGTCAGCCACCAGGCCAGCGTCTTGAGCACAATGGTGACCACGGCCACCACCACAGACAGGCGCAGCAGCTTGTGGGGCTGCATCCAGTCGTCAGGATCCGGGGAGGAGAATGATGAAAGCGTCATATGAGACATCATCGGATATTTTTCATGGCAAGAACCCGGGCAACTCGCATGCTGGCGCGCCTGCCCGCATGCGAAAAAATGCTGGTGCAAAGAACGCAGTTGGGTAAACATTTGTATCAGCGGCATGCCGTTCTGATAAAAAGCCATGATCTCGCAATAAATTCAATCGGCTGAGGAGGCGCAGCCCATGAAAGACAGCGACTCCATATTGCAACTGATCGCGGACACCACGCCCGCCCTGCTGGCCTATTTCGATGCCAGGACGCTGCGCTGCCGCTTCGCCAACGCCAGCTATGCCAGTTACTTCGGCTTCACGATACAGAGCATCGTGGGCCGGACCGTGCAGGAAATCGCCGGCGATGCCGTCTGGCAGGAAGTGCAGGCCTATTTCCCGCGCGTGCTCGTGGACCGGCAGTCCGTGCGCTACACGCGCAAGGTGGAGCGCGACACGGGAGAGACGCAATACCTGGAAACCGTGCTGCGCCCCCACATCGACAACGGCGAATTCAAGGGCCTGGTGGCCTTGGTCACGGACGTCAGCCACCACTACCGCATGGCCCAGCAGATGCGGGCCAGCGAAGAGCGCATGCGCAAGTTCGCCGAGATCACCACCGAGGCCATCGTGGTGCACCAGGGCGGCATCATCATGGACGGCAACGATGCCCTGGCCCGGCTGACCGGCTATCCGCTGGACGCGCTGCGCGGACGCCACGTGCTGGAATACATCGCCCCCGAATACCGCGCCCAGGCCCTGGAGCACGGCCGCAGCGGCGGCGAGGACTGCTATGAGTCCATGATCGTGCACAAGAGCGGGCGCCATATTCCGGTGGAGGTGGAGGGCAAATCCATGCCGGGTGCGGAGCGCGATTCGCGCATCGTGCTGCTGCGCGACCTGACCGCCAGCCGGCAGGTGCAGGAGCACATGGACTTCTTGGCGCAGCACGACCTGCTGACCCGGCTGCCCAACCGGGCCCGCCTGAACCAGCTCATGAAGAATGCGCTTGCGCAGGCCACGGTCCGGCAGGAAAGGCTGGCCATTCTGTCAATCGACATCGACCATTTCAAGGCCGTCAACGACTCGCTGAGCCACCATGCGGGCGACCTGCTGCTGTGCGAAGTGGCACGGCGCCTGAGCGCCACGGTCCGCGCCCAGGATATCGTCGCCCGCATGGGCGGCGACGATTTCGTGGCGGTGCTGACCGGCGACCCGACCCCGCAGGAGGCCGAAGCCATGGCCACCCGTCTGTGCCAGGCCATCGAAGCGCCCTGCGACATCGACGGCACCCAGTTCGTGGTGTCGCTGAGCATGGGCATTGCCATGTTCCCCGGCAACGGCGACACGCCCGAGATGCTGCTGGGCAATGCCGAGGCCGCCATGCACATGGCCAAGGACATCGGGCGCAGATCCTTCCAGTTCTATACCTCCACGCTGGAGAGCCGCTCCACCCGGATGCTGATGCAGGAGCAGCTGCTGCGCCGCGCCGTGGAGCAAGGCGAGCTGGAACTGCACTACCAGCCGCAGATCGCCACCGCTGACGGCACGCTGACGGGCCTGGAAGCGCTGGTGCGCTGGCGCCATCCGCAGCGGGGCCTGGTCTATCCGAACGAATTCATCGGCCTGGCGGAAGACCTGGGCATGATCTCCGAAGTCGGCCGCTGGGTGCTGCGCGAAGCCTGCCGCCAGGTCAAGGTCTGGCAGGATGCCGGCTTTCCCGTGGTGCCGGTGGCCATCAATCTTTCCGCGCAGGAATTCCTCCAGCGCGACGTGGCCCGGGATGTGGCCGAAGCCCTGTGGGAAACAGGGCTCGAGGCGCGCTACCTGCACATCGAGCTGACGGAATCCACACTGATGCAATCCGGCGGACAGATGTCCGACACCCTGCACGCGCTCAAGGCACTGGGCGTGAGCCTGGCCATCGACGATTTCGGCACCGGCTATTCTTCCCTGGCCTACCTGCGCCGCCACCCCATCGACAAGCTCAAGATCGACCGCTCTTTCGTCACCGACGTGCCGCGCGACGCGGACGCCACGGCCATCGTCAACGCCATCGTGCAGATGAGCCACAGCCTTCACCTGCAGATCGTAGCCGAAGGCGTGGAGACGCAGGAGCAGCTCGACCTGCTGCGCAGCCTGCACTGCACGACGGCGCAAGGCTATCTGATTTCCCGACCGTTGCCGGCCGACCAGACCCAGGCCTGGATGTCGCAACACCTTCACAAGTCCTGAAGAAAATAGTGCATGACCCTGCATACCCCAGCCTCCTCGCTTAGAACCAGCACCACCATGCACACCGATGCGCAGCAGGCGCTCGAGCATGTGCAGCAGCTTTATCGCGAACAGATCGAGCACCTGCGCTCGGCCATGCAGCGCTTCGTGGCCGGGGAGACCCCGGTCGCTCCCGTGCATGCCTACTACCCGTTCGTGCGCCTGAAGACCACCACCGTGGCGCGGGCCGACACCAAGCTCACCTACGGCTTCGTCGAAGGCCCGGGCACCTACGAAGCCACGCTCACGCGTCCCGACCTGTTCGCCCATTACTATGGCGACCAGTTCCGCCTGCTCATCCAGCACCACGGCGTGCCGCTGGAAGTGGGCCTGAGCGACAAGCCCATTCCCATCCATTTCTCGTTCGCCGACAACGACTATGTGGAAGGCACGCTCTCGGCCGAGCGGCGCCTGCTCATGCGCGACGTGTTCGACCTGCCGGACCTGGAGTCCATGGACGACGGCATCGCCAACGGCACCTGGCGCGCCCAGCCCGGCGAGGCCCTGCCGCTGTCGCTGTTCACCGCGCCGCGCGTGGACTACTCGCTGCACCGCCTGCGCCACTACACGGGCACGGCGCCCGAGTGGTTCCAGAACTTCGTGCTGTTCACCAACTACCAGTTCTACATCGACGAATTCATCCGCCTGGGCCATGCCGAGATGGCCAACGAGAACAGCGAATACATCGCCTTCATCGAGCCCGGCAACGTGGTCACGCGCCGCAAGGGGCTGCCGGCAGAAACGGTGGACGAACTGGGCGCCGCTCCGCCGCGCCTGCCGCAGATGCCCGGCTACCACCTGGTGCGCGCCGACCACAGCGGCATCACCATGGTCAACATCGGCGTGGGCCCGGCCAATGCCAAGACCATCACCGACCACATCGCCGTGCTGCGCCCGCATGCCTGGATGATGCTGGGCCACTGCGCGGGCCTGCGCAACAGCCAGCAGCTGGGCGACTATGTGCTGGCCCATGCCTATGTGCGCGAGGACCATGTGCTGGACGAGGAGCTGCCGCTGTGGGTGCCGATCCCCGCGCTGGCCGAGATCCAGGTGGCACTGCAGCAGGCCGTGGCCGATGTCACGCAGATGGAGCGGGCCGATCTCAAGCGCATCATGCGCACCGGCACCGTGGCCAGCACCGACAACCGCAACTGGGAGCTGCTGCCCGACAACCTGCCCCAGCGCCGCTTCAGCCAGAGCCGCGCCGTGGCGCTGGACATGGAGAGCGCCACCATCGCGGCCAATGGCTTCCGCTTCCGCGTGCCCTACGGCACGCTGCTGTGCGTGAGCGACAAGCCGCTGCACGGCGAGATCAAGCTTCCCGGCATGGCGAACCACTTCTACCGCGAGCGCGTGGACCAGCATCTGCGCATCGGCATGCGGGCGGTGGACATACTGCGCGAAGGCGGCTCGGACCGCCTGCACAGCCGCAAGCTGCGCAGCTTCGACGAAGTGGCCTTCCAGTAAGCCCTTGCGCCATGCCCCCCCTCGACTTCTTTTCCATGACGGCGGTGGTGGCAGTCAACCTGCTGGCCATCGCCTTCGTGCTGCCCTGGAGCATGGGGCACCAGGTCGATGCGCCGGCGCGGCATGCCCAGCGCTTTTTCCTGCTGCAGGGGCTGGCGTGGATCGTGATTCTGGTGGCCTCGCGCCATCCTGTCCGTCCCTGGATCGACATACTGCCGTTCCTGGCCGCCAGCATCTCCATGTGGGCCCTATGGCAGCTGAGCCGGGCGCTCGTGGGCTGGCTAGGACCGCGGTCGCTGCTGCTCGAGCGCGGCCTGCTGCTGATGTGCATGGCCGGCCCGCTGGGCTTCGTGGTGCTGGTCAACCACATGGACTATCGCCTGGCCTGGTTCAGCCTCTGCCATGGCCTGGGCGTGGCCCTGGCGGCCTGCATGGCGCTGCGGCCGAGAAAGCGCGTGGCGCGCGGCTGGCGCTACATGATGTTCGGCATCGGCATGGTCATGGCCGCCAGCCTGCTCATGCGCAGCGTACTGGCCCTGGAGACGCCCTGGCTGCCCTTCTTCACCGCCGACTCGCCGGCCAACCACGGTTTTGCGCTGGTCGCGCCGTTCTGCACCACGCTGCTGCTGATCGCCATCCTCGTGGCCTGGCGCGACGAGGCCAACCAGAAGCTGCGCGACATGGCCCTGCAGGACGCGCTCACCGGCCTGGCCAACCGCCGCAGCCTGGAGACCCAGGGCCAGCACATGCTCAAGCGCGCCATGCGCGAAGGGCTGCCGCTGTCGCTGGTGATGCTGGACCTGGACTATTTCAAGGGTTTCAACGACCGCTACGGCCATGTGGTCGGCGACCAGGCCCTGCAGTTGCTGGCGCGCACGCTGCAGAAGCAGACACGGGGCGACGAGCTGGCCGCGCGCTGGGGCGGCGAGGAGTTCTGCCTGCTGGTCTATGCCAGCCCCGACGAGGTGCAAGCCTTGTGCATGCGCCTGAAGTCGGCGCTGCTGCTGGGCTCCCGGCTGGAGCTGGCGTTCGAGCTGTGCTTCAGCGCCGGCTGCGCCCACGCGGAGAGCGTCTGGGAAGGGCTGACGCTGGAGCAGATGCTGGCGCAGGCCGACAAGGCGCTATACCAGGCCAAGCATCTGGGCCGCAGCCGCTGGGAAACCGTGATCCTTTCCCCCTCCTGATACCGCGGCGTCGCCGAGGCGGCACGGCGCATGCCCGACTGCGGCGGACGCATCCCCGAACCCCGCTAAGATTTTCAGGTTCTTTCAATACCTGGAGACTGCAATCATGACAATTCAGACCGTAGGCATCGTCGGTGCCGGCACCATGGGCAACGGCATCGCCCAGGCCTGCGCCGTATCGGGCATCGACGTGGTGATGGTGGACATTTCGGATGCCGCCGTGCAAAAAGGCCTGGCCACCGTGGCCGGCAGCCTGGACCGCCTGATCAAGAAGGAAAAGATCACCGAGGCCGACAAGGGCGCCGCGCTGGCACGCATCAAAACCTCGACCCGCTACGACGACCTGAAGTCCGCCCAGCTGGTCATCGAGGCCGCGACCGAGAACTTCGACCTCAAGGTCAAGATCCTCCAGCAGCTCGACGCGCTGCTCAGCCAGGACGTGATCGTCGCCACCAACACCTCGTCCATCTCCATCACCCAGCTGGCCGCAGTGACCCAGCGCGCCGACCGCTTCATCGGCATGCACTTCTTCAACCCCGTGCCCATGATGGCGCTGGTGGAAATCATCGTCGGCCTGCAGACCAGCGAAGCAACGCACGCCACGGTCAAGGCCCTGTCCGAGCGCCTGGGCAAGAGCCCCATCACCGTCAAGAACGCCCCGGGCTTCGTGGTCAACCGCATCCTGGTGCCCATGATCAACGAGGCCTTCTTCGTGCTGGCCGAAGGCCTGGCCTCGGCCGAGGACATCGACGCCGGCATGAAGCTGGGCTGCAACCAGCCCATCGGCCCGCTGGCCCTGGCCGACATGATCGGCCTGGACGTGTGCCTGGCCGTGATGGAGGTCTACCTCAAGGAGTTCGGCGACAGCAAGTACCGCCCCTGCCCGCTGCTCAAGGAAATGGTGGCCGCCGGCCGCCTGGGCCGCAAGACCGGCCGCGGCGTCTACAGCTACTGAACGGCCTGCGGCGGCATGGGCCGGCGCGCCCATGCCGCACGTCTTCTGCGCGACTGCGCCCGCCGGCGGCCTGGACTAAGGTCCACGCGCAGGAGACAAGCATGGACATCAACACCCCGACCCCGCCTCCCGAAGGCTGCATCAGCTGCGAAGTCCGCGGCCATGTGCTGCTGATCGGCATCAACCGCCCGGCCAAGCGCAACGGCTGGACGCCCCCCATGTTCCGGCAGCTGGCCGAAGCCTATACGCGGCTGGATGACGATCCCGAGCTGCGCGTGGGCCTGCTGCACGCCTTCGGCAGCCATTTCACGGCCGGGCTGGACCTGCCCGTGATGGCCGAATTCCTGCGTTCGGGCAAAAAAGCCATTCCCCCGGGCCTGGTCGAGCCCCACGACTACGGCCTGACCGGCTACCGCCGCCGCGCCAAGCCCATGGTGGCGGCGGTCCAGGGCATTTGCTTTACCGTGGGCATCGAGCTGATGCTGGGCGCCGATATCGTGGTCGCAGCCGACGACTGCCGCTTCGCGCAGATGGAGGTGCAGCGCTGCATCATGCCCACGGGCGGCGCCACGCTGCGCATGGCCGAGCGCGCCGGCGTGGGCAATGCCATGCTGCATCTGCTCACGGGCGACGAATTCGACAGCGCCGAAGCCTACCGCTGCAATTTCGTGCAGAAGGTCGTGCCCGCGGGCCGGCAGCTGGACGAGGCCTGGCGCATTGCCGAGCGCATTGCGCTGCAGGCGCCGCAGGCCGTGGTGGCCACGCGCCTGAACGTGCTCAAGGCCATAGAACTGGGGCAGGCCGCCGCCGTGGCAGACTTCATTCCCGTGCAGCAGCGCCTGGCCCACAGCGAGGACGCGGCCGAAGGCGTGCGCTCCTTTGTCGAGAAACGCCCCGCACGCTTTACCGGCAGATAAGAACCCTCCAGGGAGACAACCATGAGTTCCAAAGGTTTTGCTCGCCAAGCGCTTTTCCCGCTTGCGCTGGCAGCTCTTGTTTCTATAGCACACGGACAGACGGCGGCCCAGGCCCTGCCCGACCCGGCCAGCACCACGGTCCAGGCCATGGGATGGATGCAGGGCTTTCCGCCGCCACCCGACAAGGTCCTCACCTTCGACAATCCCGCCGTCAACGTCTATCCGCGCACGCGCTGGTCCTTCTCGCATATCCGCGAACTGGTGCCCACGGCCAATGTCTGGCGCGGCAGCGCGGCGCCCAGCCCTCTGCCCAGGGCCGCGCGGGCGCCCGACCTGGACAGCGTGCGCTTCAAGGCCATGGGCACGGGCGAGGAGCTGACTTTCGCCCAGTCGCTGGAGCGCAACTACACGGACGGCATCCTGGTGCTGCACAAGGGCCAGGTCGTGTATGAGAAATACTTCGGCGCGCTCACGCCCGAACGCCCGCACATCGCCATGTCGGTCACCAAGTCCTTCGTGGGCACGCTGGCCGCGCTGCTGGCGCACGAAGGCACGCTGGACCCCGGCGCTCCTGTCACGCGCTACCTGCCCGAACTCAAGGACACGGCCTATGGCGACGCCACGGTGCGCCAGGTCATGGACATGACGATCGGCGTGCACTACTCCGAGAACTATGCGGACCCCAAGGCCGAGATCTGGGACTATGCGCGCGCCGGCGGCATGCTGCCCCAGGGCCGCGACTATGCAGGCCCCAGGACCTTCTATGAGTTCCTGCAGACGCTCAAGAAGGAAGGCGAGCACGACCAGGCCTTTGCGTACAAGACCGTCAACGCCGAGGTGCTGGCCTGGGTGGTGCGCCGCGCCAGCGGCAAGTCGCTGGCCCAGCTGCTGTCCGAGCGCATCTGGAGCCGCATCGGCGCCGAGCAGGACGCCTTCTTCATGGTGGACCGCATCGGCACGGAGTCGGGCGGCGGCGGCCTCAACACCACGCTGCGGGACCTGGCGCGCTTTGGCGAGATGATGCGCAACAACGGCCGCGCCGCCGACGGCCGGCAGGTGCTGCCGCGCGCCGTGGTGGACGACATCCGCAACGGCGGCGACCGCGCCAAGTTCGCCAAGGCCGGCTATGCCACGCTGCCCGGCTGGTCCTACCGCAACATGTGGTGGGTCTCGCACAACGCCGATGGCGCCTACACGGCGCGCGGCATCCACGGCCAGACCATCTACATCGATCCCAAGGCCCAGATGGTGATCGTGCGCTACGCGGCCCACCCCATCGCGGCCAACGCGGCCATCGATCCCCTGAGCCTGCCCGCCTACCAGGCCGTGGCCGACGCACTGATGGCCGCCCAGTAGGCGCCAGAAACCGCGGTCCCGACAGCGGACGCGCGCTTCATTGCCAACCGGCGGGCGGGCAGGCGCAGCCTCCCGCCCTTCACCGCCAGCCGCGCCATGGCGACCCTTTGCTCCGGCTGCTTTCCACCCTTGCCCGGGCATGGTTTTGGCATTTAAATTGCACGCAATTAAATTGCCGGCAATAATTCACCCCATGCGAACCGGCCAAGACCTTCTCCCCGATACCTCCGAGCTACTGCGCCTGGACAATCAGGTCTGCTTTGCCCTGTACTCGGCGTCGCTGGCCATGACCAAGCTCTACAAGCCTCTGCTTGAAGCCATAGGCCTGACCTACCCGCAATATCTGGTCATGCTGGTGCTCTGGGAAGGCGACCGGCTCACGGTCTCGGAGCTGGGCGAGCGCCTGACCCTGGATTCGGGCACGCTCACGCCGCTGCTCAAGCGGCTCGAGGCCGCGGGCCTGCTGGCGCGGCTGCGCGATGCCGAAGACGAGCGCCGCGTGCGCATCGTGCTCACCGAAGCCGGCCGTGCGCTGCGCGCCGAAGCCGAAAAGATTCCCGCCTGCGTGCTGCAAAGCACGCAATGCACGCTTCCCGAATTGCAGGCCCTCACGGGCCAGCTCAGCGCACTGCGCGAGCGGCTGGCGCCGCGCCGCAGCAGCTCCGGCTGACACCGGAGCGCCGATTTCCTCCACCCGCCCGCATGGCCGGGCACTCTTGCAAAGGAAGACACCATGGCACAGCTCGACAAAGTTCTCTACACCGCCCACGCCCACACCACCGGCGGCCGCGAAGGTGCCTCGCGCACCGATGACGGCCGCCTGGACATCCAGCTGTCCTCGCCCGGCGGCGCCGGCAAGGGCACCAATCCCGAGCAGCTGTTCGCGGCCGGCTATTCCGCCTGCTTCATCGGCGCCATGAAGGCCGTGGCCGCACGCCAGAAGATCACGCTGCCCCAGGACCTGTCGGTGGACGCCGAGGTGGACCTGGGCCCCGTGGGCGAAGTGTTCGGCATTGCCGTGCGCATGACCATCCACCTGCCCGGCATGGACAAGGCCGCGGCCCAGCAGCTGGTGGATGCCGCCCACCAGGTCTGCCCCTACTCCAACGCCACGCGCGGCAACATCGGCGTGCAGCTGACCGTCGCCTGACCGCCGGCCTGCTCCAGATCGCCGAACAGGGCACCGGGCGCTGCCGCATAGCGGCCGGTCTGCAGGTCGAACCAGCCTTCGGCCTGCAGCGGCCCGGCGATGTCCTGCGCGGCGTAGCGCACCAGCGCCAGCGCCCGCACTTCCACATGCATGGCTTTCCTGGCCACGCCTGCGGCCCCGAGACACGCCACGGCCTGCCGCAAGGGCATGGCCACCGCATAGTGGCCCAGCGTCACATGGGGCACATAGCGCCAGCCTGCGCGCAGCGCCTCCTGCGCAATGCCGTCCAGCACCGCATGCCAGCGCGCCAGCACACCGGCGCCCTCTTCCACCGCCAGATACGGCACCGTCGTGAAGCTTCCCGCGCCCCGCACCTGCACGGCAAACGGCCCGCCGCCCGATTCCCGCCAATGCGTTGCCAAGCGCGCAATATCGGCCCGCAGCCCGGCATGGCCGTACTCGGCCGGCGCATCCGGCCCGCCGCCGCACAGCCCGCGATAGGCCAGCGTGATATGGGGCTGGCGCGCATAGCGCGGCAACAGGGCCCGGGCCAGCGCCTTCCGCCCCCGGGCCACGGCGGCAGCCACTTCGGGCACATCGGCGCAGGCCACCCAGACCGCGCACCAGGGGCTGCCCCGGTGCCATTCGGCAAAGTCGCGGTCCTCGCAGGGCTGGGAGATCGGGGGAGCTGCACGCATGGTGTGCCAGTGTGCCAGCGCGCGGCACATGAAAAACCATAGCTGGCAGCGCCTTGCCTTTCTCGTATTCAGGGCATAAACCATCCACAAGCAAGGAATGGCAAACGCCCGAAGCTCCCGATTCAAGAGCACACAAAGACGCGACAATGCAGGCATGAGCCCCAACGACGACCATCCCTATGCCGCCCTCACGCCGGACTGCGTGATCGACGCGCTGTGCGCCACCGGCCTGCTGCCCGACGGGCGGCTCACGCCGCTGAGTTCCTACGAGAACCGCGTCTATCTCGCGCACCTGGACTCGGGCGAGAAGGTGGTGGCCAAGTTCTACCGGCCCGGCCGCTGGAGCCGTGCGCAGATCGAGGAAGAGCATGCGTTCTCGCAGGAGCTGGCCGATGCCGAGATACCGGTGGTCGCGCCGCTCAAGCTGCTGGACCGCAGCGTGCACGAGCATGCGGGCTTTCTGTTCAGCGTCAGCCCCTGGCGCGGCGGACGCCGGCCCGAGCTCGACGACTGGGAAGTGCTGGAGTGGACCGGCCGCTTTCTCGCCCGCATCCACACCGAAGGCTCGGCCAGGCCGTTTGTGCACCGCCCGACGCTCGACCTGCGCAGCTTCGGCTTCGAATCCATGGGTTATCTGCTGGAGCACGACATGGTGGCGCTGGAAGTGCGCAACCGCTGGGAGCAGGCCTGCGAGCAGGCCCTGCACCTGATCGCACCGGCCGCGGACGGGCTCAGCCAGGCCGGCCATTTCGGCCTGCAAAGCGCCAGCCATATCCGCCTGCACGGCGACTGCCATCCGGGCAACATCCTGTGGACGCCGCTGGACGACGAGGGCCGGGGCGGCCCGCACTTCGTGGACCTGGACGATGCGCGCATGGGCCCGGCCGTGCAGGACCTGTGGATGCTGCTCTCGGGCGAGCGCGCTCAGCAGACACAGCAGCTGTCGGCCCTGCTCGAAGGCTATGAGCAGTTCCGTCCCTTCGACCGGCGCGAGCTGGCCCTGATCGAGCCGCTGCGCACGCTGCGCCTGATCCACTACAGCGCCTGGCTGGCGCGGCGCTGGCAGGACCCGATCTTCGCCATCAATTTCCCCTGGTTCGGCACCGCCGACTACTGGCGCAGCCAGGTGGACATGCTCCACGAGCAGATCGAGGCCATCCAGCGGGAGCCGCTGTACGCCTGAAGCATGCCGGGCCCTGGGGGTTTCATGACACCGTCATGTTCGGCAGGCAACTTGCCGGCTTCCGTTTTCATGAATTCCCCCATGCTTGCTTTCAAGACACTCACCGCGGCCGCCGTGGCCGGCACCCTGCTCGGCCTGGGCGCACAGGCCCAGCAGGTGTATCCGGCCACGCTGGCCGGCCATGCCGTGCTGCCGGCCCAGTCCTTTGTTCCGGCTCCCAAGGATGCCCCGGCCGACCTGCAGGCCAGCGGAAAGTTCACGACCGCGCAGCGCACCGAACAGGTGGGCAGCATCGAAGGGCTGTCCAACGGCCGTCCCACGGGCGTTTCGCTGCCCTTCAAGGGCCAGCCGCTGCAAGGCCATTCGGGCATCAAGCACATGGCAGACGGCACGTTCTGGGTGCTCACCGACAACGGCGCCGGCGCCAAGGCCAATTCGCCGGACTTCATGCTCTACCTCAACCACTACAAGGTGGATTTCCAGAGCGGCCGGTTCCAGCGCCTGAAGACCGTTTTCCTGCACGACCCCGACAAGAAGGTGCCGTTTCGCATCGTCCATGAAGGCACGAAGCAGCGCTACCTGACCGGCTCGGACTTCGACCCCGAGAGCTTCCAGTTCGCGGGCGGCGCGCTGTGGATCGGCGAGGAGTTCGGGCCCTATCTGATCAAGGCCGACCTGAACGGCAAGGTGCTGGGCGTTTTCGAGACCCGGGTGGACGGCAGGCCCGTGCGCTCGCCCGACTATCCGGGTACGGTGGCACCCGGCGCGCCGGACGCGAAGATGTCCGCCTTCCAGATCAAGCGCTCCAAGGGCTTCGAGGGCATGGCCGCCTCCAAGGACGGCAGCAAGCTCTATGCGCTGCTCGAAGGCCCGGTCTGGAACGAGGAGGCCAGGGCCTATGAAGCGGTGGAGGACGGCAGGCAGTTCCTGCGCGTGCTGGAGTTCGACGTGAAGTCGGAACAATGGACGGGCCGCCACTGGAAGTACGTGCTCGAAGGCAACAGCCATGCCATCGGCGACTTCAACATGATCGATGCCACGACCGGCCTGGTCATCGAGCGCGACAACGGCGAAGGCACGGCCGACAAGGCCTGCCCGCAAGGCGAAAAGCGCAAGGACTGCTTCGACGACACGGCCAGGTTCAAGCGTGTCTACAAGGTGGAGCTGTCCGATGCGAACGCGGGCGGCAAGCTGCGCAAGATCGGCTACATCGACCTCATGAACATCCAGGACCCGCAGCGCATCGCGAAGAAGCCGCTGAATGCCGGCGTCTTCACCTTCCCGTTCTTCACCATCGAGAACGTGGACGTGGTCGATGCCAGCCACATCGTGGTCGGCAACGACAACAACCTGCCGTTCAGCTCCAGCCGCGAGCCCAATCGCGCGGACGACAACGAGCTGGTGCTGCTGGAAGCCGGCGACTTCCTGAAGGCGCGCTGACCGGACCGCCGATCAGGGCGCTGTTCTTCAGCAGCGCCCTTCGGCCTTGCAAGCGGGCACGGGCTGCCCGCTGGCATCGCGCCACTGGATCTGGCCGGGTTCGGTGGCGAGCTGGGCGGGCGCAGCCGGCTCCGCCCTGGCATTGCGCGGGTCGTGCAGCACCGTGGAAGTGCCCACGCCTACGCCGACATTCGCGCCGCCCACGCCCGTGGACGCCCCCACGCCCGCGCTGCCCAGCACCTGGCCGCGCTGGTTCACGCCCACGCCGACGCCCAGCGGCCCGACACCCGTGCCCACGCCGGCGCTCAGGCCGCCGCTGCCCATTCCCACGCCCACCGAGAACGGCCCCACGGGAATGCCCACACCCACGCCGGCACCGACCGAGCCGCAGCCGGCCAGCACGGCCGCCAGCCCCGCGGCCAGGGCCGTGCGCCCGATTCCCCTGATTCCTGTCCGCATGCCTGCCATGGCGAATTTCGCGGGCGCCTGCGCGCCCCTTTCCGTGCTTTCGTTCATAACGTCCCTATCCTGCCGTCCATTGTGACCCGCTTGCGATCCGCCAGCGCCGGCCACCGCTTCTGCCCGACTGCCGCGCCGGCATTACCTTCCTG
Organism: Comamonas sp. w2-DMI; assembly: GCF_040187735.1. Taxonomy (NCBI): domain Bacteria; kingdom Pseudomonadati; phylum Pseudomonadota; class Betaproteobacteria; order Burkholderiales; family Comamonadaceae; genus Comamonas; species Comamonas sp. w2-DMI. Next base: position 199,298 of record NZ_JBANEL010000004.1, read on the forward strand.
AGGCCGGGGGCTCACGGGCGGCCGCCAGCCGGTGCCGTCCGCCCTTTCTACAATCGCTCCAGCTGAGCCCATGCGGTCCCCGGTTCCAGCGCAGGGACGGGGACATGCCGGCCGGCGCAACGCTTTCTCCTCCATTCATCATGCAATCCAAGTGGACGCCCTATCCGTGGGTGTGCTTTTCCATGTGCGTGGGCGTCATGGGCACGGCCCTGGCCAGCCCGCTGTACCCGCTCTACCAGCAGGCCTGGGGCCTGCAGCCCAGCCACATCACGCAGATCTTCGTGGCCTATATGTTCGGCGCGCTGGCCAGCCTGCTGTTCCTGGGCCGGCTGACGGACCGCTTCGGCTTCATGGCCGTGCTGCGCGCGGGCCTGATCCTGATGACGCTGGGCGTGGGCAGTTCGGCCCTGGCCTGGGACGTGCCCAGCTTCTCGGTCTGCCGCTTCGTCATCGGCGTGGCCTCGGGAATGATCACCACCTCGGCCTCGGTGGGCATGACCCGGCTCAACAACAAGGGCGACCTGCAGCGCGCCGCCGCCACGACCAGCCTGACCATCGCCTTCGGCTTCGGCCTCGGACCCGTGGTGGGCGGGCTGATGGCGCAATGGGTGCCCGCACCTCTGAAGACGGCCTATGTGCCTTCGCTGGCACTGGGCCTGCTGGCCATCTATGCACTGTTCCAGGTGCGCCTGCCGGCGCAGCCCGCCGGCACGGCAGCCCCGGCCGCCGCGCCGCGCTTCTCGTTCAGGGACGTGCAGCCCGCGCTCTCGCAGCCGCGCAAGCCCTTTTTGCGCCACTACGCGCTGGGCTGCATGGCCGCGTTCTCGGCCTTCGGCATGTTCAGCCTGTTCGCCTCTCTGGCGCCCAGCTTCATGGAGCACATGGTGCCCTGGCACGGGCCGGCGGTCTCGGGCCTGTCCATCGGCATCATCCTGTTCCTGTCGGCCATCGTGCAGCTGATCGCCCGGCCCTATGCAACCAAGGGCGTGGCCATCGCCGGCTTCTTCGCGCTGACGGCCTGCAACCTGCTCCTGCTGGTCAACACCTTCGCGGGCTCGCCCTGGCTGTTTGCGCTGTGCGTGGCCGCCACGGCGGCCGGCCACGGCATGTGCAACCTGGCGGGCATGTCCATCGTCAACAAGGTGTCCAAGCCCGCCAGCCGCACCGGCCTGCTGTCCACCTATCTGATCGTGGGCTATCTGGGCACGATTTTCCCCATCCTGGGCCTGGGCTGGCTGTCGGATGCCATCGGCCTGACGCGGGCGCTGGCCGTGTTCTGCATCTGCCTGGGCCTGCTCACCGCATTCCTGGGCGCCCTGTGCATCCGTGCGCGCGTGCTGCCGGTTCCACGCCAGTAAACCATCTCCCGTGCCCGCTTTGCCTGTGTTCAAGATTCCCCGGCTGCCGCTGAGCGTGCAGGAAGCCGCGCTCGTCGGCGTCACCATGCTGTGGGGCACGACGTTTCTCACGGTGCACACGGCGATGCAATACGCGGGACCGCTGTTCTTCGTCGGCTTTCGCTTCACCACTGCCGGGCTGCTGTGCCTGCTGGTATTCCACCGCGCCATGCGCGGCCTGAGCTGGCAGGAAGCCAGGGCCGGTGCCGCCATCGGCCTGTCGATCTTCCTGGGCTACGGCTTGCAGACCCATGGCCTGCAAAGCGTCAGCGCCAGCCAGTCGGCCTTCATCACGGCGCTGTACGTGCCCACGGTGCCGCTGCTGCAGTGGCTGGTGCTGCGCAGCGCGCCGCATCCCATGAGCTGGGCGGGCGTTGCCCTGGCCTTCACCGGCCTGGTGCTGCTGACCAGCCCGCAGCCGCTGGCCGGCCTCGAAGGCTTCGCCGGCCTGGCACTGGGCGCGGGCGAACTGGCCTCGCTGCTGGCGGCCTTGGTGTTCGCGGCCGAGATCATTCTGATCGGCAAATATGCGGGCCGGGTGAACCTGCAGCGCGTGACCGTGGTGCAGCTGCTGGTCGGCGGCCTGCTCTCGTTCGCCGCCATGCCCGTGGCCGGCGAATCCGTGCCTGCCTTCTCCTGGGTCTGGCTGGCCTGCGCGCTGGGCCTGGGAACGGCCAGCGTGCTCATACAGCTGACGATGAACTGGGCGCAGAAAGCCGTCTCGCCCACCCGGGCCACGCTGATCTACGCGGGCGAGCCCATCTGGGGCGGACTGGTCGGCCGGCTGGCCGGCGAGATGCTACCCCCGCCGGCTCTGCTGGGCGCCGCCCTGATCGTCCTGGGTGCCGTGGTCAGCGAGCTGCGGCCGCGCCTGCGGCAATGGGTACGCTGGCTCCCTCTGCCGCGCCGGTAGCCGGCGCCCCCGCAGCGAAATGCGGCCCCGGACCGGCCGCCGCCAGCGCATCACCCTCGTTGCGCAGCGGGCAGGCCTTGAGCGACAGGCAGCCGCAGCCTATGCAGGTGTCGAGCTGATCCCTGAGCTGCACCAGCCCCGCAATGCGCTGCTCGAGCTGGCTGCGCCACCGGGCCGACAGCGCCGTCCAGTCAGCCTTGTCGGGCACCTCGCCCGCGGGCAGCAGGCTCAGCGCCTCGGCGATCTCGGCCAGCGGCACGCCCATGCGCTGCGCCACCTTGATCACGGCCACGCGGCGCAGCACGGCGCGCGGATAGCGGCGCTGGTTGCCTGCGGTGCGCGCGCTCGCGATCAGGCCGCGCTTTTCATAGAAATGCAGCGTGGACACCGCCACGCCGCTGCGCCGCGCCACCTCGCCAACGCTCAGCTCCTGCAGCGCGGCGGCCGGCGCCGGCCTGCCGCAGCATCCGGCTCCGCCGGCCATTTCTTCATCCTCTTCGCACTGCGCTGTCGATCCCATGCCTGTCCTTGTTGCGGGCCTATGACCGGCATGCCATGGCCCCGGTTTCTGAAGGTCTTGCAAAACACTTGACCTCAAGCTTAGTCGAGGTTGAACAATGCCAGCCAGCTTCCCGCCAAAAGCCCCGCCATGGCGGGCTGCACAACAGCCCAACCGAAAGACCTTATGCCTACCCTGCACAGCACCGACACCCCGACCACGGCCCCGCGCCAATACCTGCAGCCCGCAGGCCTTTATGACTGCAGCCCCAACGGCTACACCCATGTGGTCGCCGTCCAGGAGCCGCTGCGCTGGCTGTTCGTCTCCGGCCAGGGCGGTGAGAACGCGCAGGCCGAGCTGCCCGACGGCTTCGCCGCACAGGCCGTGCAGGCCCTGGCCAACGTCAAGACCGCCCTGGCGGCGGGCGGCGCGGACATGGGCCATGTGACCAAGCTCACGGTGCTCATCGTCGACCACAGCCTGGAGCGCTTCGAGCATTGGCAAAGCAGCCTGCGGCGGCACTGGGGCAGCGGCGAGCCAGGCGATGGCAAGCCGCGCTTTCCGGCCTGCACGCTGATTCCCGTACCCAAGCTGGCCCTGCCCGGCATGCTGATCGAGGTGGAGGCCACGGCCGCCGTTCCCGTCGCGGCGCCCGCGCAGCAAGCTGCCGGCACCCCGGCCGACCGCATCGCCATCGCCGCCTGATCCGTTCACACACCTGCGCTCCATGACCGTACAGACCCCGCAACCGCATACGCAACCGATTCTCCCGCTCTCCACCCTGCTGCTCATGGCCACGGCCTGCGGCCTGTGCGCGGGCGCCAATTACTTCAACCAGCCGCTGCTGCACTCCATGGCGCAAAGCCTGCAGATCAGCGATGCCCTGGCCTCCAGCACCGTGACCATGGCCCAGGTCTCCTACGGCCTGGGCCTGCTCTTCCTGGTGCCGCTGGGCGACATGCTGGAACGCCGCGGCCTGGTGCTGGCGCTCATGCTGCTGGCTGCCTGCGGCATGCTGGCCAGCGGCATCAGCGGGCTGACGGGCAGCTTCGCCCTGCTGGCCGGCGGCACGCTGATGGCCGGCGTATTCTCGGTCGCGGCCCAGGTGCTGGTGCCCATGGCCGCCACCTTTGCGGCGCCCGGCGCCAGCGGCCGCGCTGTGGGCCTGGTGATGAGCGGGCTGCTGATCGGCATCCTGGCCTCGCGCAGCGTGGCCGGCATCCTGTCCGACCTGGGCGGCTGGAGCACCGTGTACTGGGTGGGCGCCGCCTGCACCGCGCTGATGGCCGTGCTGCTGTCGCGCGCCCTGCCCCGGGCCGCGCCCACGGCCCCGGTGAGCTACGGCGCCGTCATGCAGTCGCTGGCCGTGCTGATCCGCCAATACCCGCGCCTGCGCAGCCGCGCCCTCATCGGCGGCCTGGGCTTTGCCACGGTGAGCGTGCTGTTTTCCACCATGGCGCTGCTGCTGGCCGGCCCGCAATTCAGGCTGTCGGACATGGAGATCGGCCTGATCGGCATCGCCGGCATTGCCGGCGCGCTGATGGCCAATGTGGCCGGCCGCATGGCCGACAAGGGGCTGGAGCAGCACACCACGCTGGCCGGCGCCGTCCTGCTGCTGCTGGGCTGGCTGGCGCTGTGGCTGGGCGGCACCAGCCTGTGGTGGTTCCTGGCGGGCATGCTGGTCGTGGACGGAGCGCTGCAGGCGCTGCACATCAGCAACCAGAACGTGATCTATGCACTGGCGCCCGAGGCCCGCTCGCGCATCAACGCGGTCTACATGACCACGTATTTCATCGGCGCCTCCATCGGCTCGGCCCTGGGCTCCTGGGCCTGGCTCGGCCAAGGCTGGACCGGCACCAGCATCATGGGCCTGGTGCTGGGCCTGGCGACGCTGGCCATGGTGTGCCGGGACCGGCAGCTGGTACACCAGAAGCCCTCGACTCGATAGCTGCCAGCGCCTGCCCCTGCGGGGTCCCAGCACTTTCCCTGGAGATGCCGGGCATAAAAAAAACCGCCATCGCTGGCGGTTTTTTGCAGCGCCGGTTTACACCAGCAGCGCGTTCACGCGCTTGACATAGGCGGCCGGATCCTCGGGCATGCCGCCTTCGGCCAGCACGGCCTGGTCGAACAGGATCTGGGCCAGGTCATGGAAATGCACCGAGCCATCGAGCTTCTTGACCAGCGGATGCTCGGGGTTCACTTCGAGCACGGGCCTGGTCTCGGGGGCCTTCTGGCCGGCCTGCTTCAGCAGGCGCGCCAGCTGCAGGCTCATGCCGCCGTCCTGCACCACCAGGCAGGCCGGCGAATCGACCAGGCGGCTGGTGGCGCGCACATCCTCGGCGCGGTCCTTGAGCGCTTCCTTGAGCTTGGCCAGCACGGGCTTGAAGGCTTCGGCAGCCTCCTCGGCGGCCTTCTTCTCGGCCTCGTCCTGCAGCTTGCCCAGGTCCACGGCGCCCTTGGCCACGGATTGCAGCGGCGTGCCGTCGAACTCGGTCAGGTAGTTGAGCGCCCATTCGTCCACGCGGTCGGTCATCAGGAGCACTTCGATGCCCTTCTTCTTGAAGACTTCGAGCTGCGGGCTGTTCTTGGCCGCCGCCAGGGAGTCGGCCGTGATGTAGTAGATGGCCTCCTGGCCCTCCTTCATGCGGGCCTTGTAGTCGGCCAGCGAGACCACCAGGCCTTCGTGCGTGGTGGAGGCAAAGCGCAGCAGCTTGGCGATGCGCTCCTTGTTGCCGAAGTCCTCGCCCAGGCCTTCCTTGAGCACGGCGCCGAACTCGTTGTAGAACTGCGTGTACTTGCCTTCCTTGGCCTTGTCCTCTTCGCTGACCACATCGGTCACATCGCCCTCGGCAGCCACTTCATGCCGGTCGTGGCGGGCCAGGTCCTCGAGCATGGACAGCACGCGCTTGGCCGAGCCGTCGCGGATCAGGCGCACGTCGCGGCTTTCCTGCAGCAGCTCGCGGCTCACGTTCAGCGGCAGGTCGGCCGAATCGATCACCCCGCTCACGAAGCGCAGGTACTGGGGCATCAGCGCCTCGGCGTCATCCATGATGAAGACGCGCTTCACATACAGCTTGATGCCCGCGTGCTTGTCGCGCTGGTACAGGTCGAACGGCGCCTTGGCCGGGATGTACAGCAGCTGCGTGTACTCGGTGTTGCCTTCGACGCGGTTGTGGCTCCAGGTCAGCGGATCCTCGTAGTCGTGGCTGATGGACTTGTAGAACTCCTTGTACTGCTCGTCCGTGATGTCCTTCTTGGGGCGGGTCCACAGGGCGCTGGCCTTGTTGACGGTCTCCCATTCGCCGGTCTTGACCATCTGGCCGGGCTCGCCCTCTTTCTCGCTTTCCTTCCACTCTTCCTTTTCCATCAGGATGGGCAGGCTGATGTGGTCGGAATACTTGGAGATGATCTGCTTGAGCTTCCAGCCATTGAGGAACTCCTCGGCCTCGGGACGCAGGTGCAGCGTGATGCTGGTGCCGCGCTCGGCCCGCTCGATCTGCTCGACCTCGAAGTCGCCGGTGCCGCCGCTGACCCAGCGCACGCCCTCGCTGGCCGCCAGGCCGGCGCGGCGCGACTCCACGGTAATCTTGTCGGCCACGATGAAGCCCGAATAGAAGCCCACGCCGAACTGGCCGATCAGCTGCGAGTCGGCCTTCTGGTCGCCGCTGAGTTTTTCCACAAAGGCCTTGGTGCCGCTCTTGGCGATGGTGCCCAGGTTCTCGATGGCTTCCTGCTCGCTCATGCCGATGCCGGTGTCGGCAATCGTCAGCGTCTTGGCAGCCTTGTCAAAGGACACCCGCACTTCCAGGTTGGGCTGGTCGCCATAAAGGCTGCTGTCGTTCAGGGCCTCGAAGCGCAGCTTGTCGCAGGCGTCCGAGGCGTTGGAGATCAGCTCGCGCAGGAAGATTTCCTGGTTGGAATACAGCGAATGCGTGACCAGATGCAGCAACTGGGCCACTTCGGCCTGGAAGGAATGGGTTTGCTTTGTCATAGGCGTTCAGTGAAATTCGAGGAAATACGAACAAAAAAATCCGCCAGCGGCGATTCGCCCCATTAGCTAGGGCCGGCCCTTGGTATTTCAAGGGCTTTTCCCGGCATGAAAAATGGCTCCCCACGCTCCCCACGGCGTGTGGCCGCGGCCTCTCCGAGAGGAGGCTTTTCATCCTGGGGCGGCCCGGCGATGAAAAAAACGCAAGCGCCGATTCAAAAAGAATAGCTGCTTGCGCTTATCAATAAATGGCTTGAAGCCAATTTTTCTTAAAACTAGCGCAACCCAAGCGAGAGACACCGAGGAAGGGTCGCCCCGCCCCGAAGGGGTCGTCCCCCTCCCATAGCGCGCAGCGCGTAGGGAGAGGGGGAAGGCGTGAAGCGCCTCAGGGAATATTAGAAGCTCTCGTGCGCAGCCAGGTAGCGCCACTGGCCGACGGGCAGATTGCCCAGCGTCACGCGGCCGATGCGGATGCGCTTGAGGCCCACGACCTTGAGGCCGACCAGCTCGCACATGCGGCGGATCTGGCGCTTCTTGCCTTCGGTCAGCACAAAGCGCAGCTGTTCGGGGTTCTGCCAGTCCACCTGGGCGGGCTTGAGCGGCTCGCCGTCCAGCTCCAGGCCATGGCGCAACAGCGCCAGCTTTTCCTCGGGGAAGACGGACTGCACATCCACGTCGCGGTCGCCGAAGCTCACGCGCACCAGGTACTCCTTGTCCACCTCGGAGTCCTCGCCGATGATGTGGCGCGCCACGCGGCCGTCCTGGGTCAGCACCAGCAGGCCTACGGAGTCGATGTCCAGGCGCCCGCAGGGCGCCAGGCCCTTGAGCTGGCTGAAGTTGAAGCGCGTCTTGCTGCGGTCCTGGTTCCAGTGGTTCTCGGGCTTGACCAGCACCACGGCGGGCTCGTGCCCGTCCTCGGCCTGGCCGCTCACATAGCCCACGGGCTTGTGCAGCAGGATGGTGACCTGCTGGTCCTGGCGGTCCTGGGCCTTCTGGTCGACTTCGATGCGGTCGCCGGGCACCACGTTCTGGCCCATCACGGCCACTTCGCCGTTCACGCGCACCCAGCCGTTTTCCACCCACTCGTCGGCCTCGCGGCGCGAGCACAGGCCCATGTCGGCCATGCGCTTGTTGATGCGCACGGCGCCCGGACGGTCGTCCTGGCGCGCCTCGGGCTCGGGCGCCCGCTTGACGGGAATCACGCGGTCCGAGCCGTCGCCTGCGGGGCGGTAGGTGCGAATGCCCGTGGTCGGGCGGCGCTTGGCCTCGGAAACGAAGGAGCCGGGAATGTGACGCGGCTCGCCGCCGCGCTCATTGTGGCGGTCACTGCCGCGACGGTCGTCACCGCGGCGGTCGTCGCGTGCGCCCGAACGGGTGTCGCGGGGGCCGCGGCCGGCGCCGAAGTCCTTGCGGCCGCCGCCCTGGCGCGCGTCGCCGCGCGGACCGTAGCCGCCGCGGCGGTCCTCGCCCTGGGCGGCATCGCGGCGCGGGCCGCGCTCGACATTGCGCTCCAAGCCCTGGTCGCCGCGCGCGGGCCGGTCGGAACGCTCGAATCGGCTTTCACCGTCGCGCGCACCAAAGCCGCCACGGCGCTGGAAGCCTTCGCCGCCGGGTGCGCCATCGGCGCGGCCGAAGCCGCCGCGCGAGGGACGCTGCTCGCGGTCGGCGCGCTCTCCGCGTTCGCGGAAGTCACGGGAATCGCGGCGCTCGGGGTCGTAAGGGCGGGCCGCCGGGCGCGCACCGCGCTCCGGGTCGTAGGGACGCGCAACGCGTTCGCCGCGCGGGCCGGAACGGTCGGCAAAACGATCTGCGGAGCGGCCTGCGGGACGGTCCTGATTGCGCTCCTGATAGCGGTCCGAAGAACGTCCGGAGCGCTCGGCGCGGCCTGCGCCCTGGCGCGGCTGGCTGTCCCTGGCGCCTGCAGGCTTGGCCGGTCGGCGCAGCACGGCGCGGCCGGCAGAGGAGCGGCCCGGGGACGAATCCGACGGGCTTTCGGCGCCCTGGGCGCCGGTTTTCTTGGTGGGGTTGGATGACATTTGCCGCCATTGTCGCGCGGCCGGCGCCCCCTTTGGGGCCGGTGCCCACAATACCGGCAGGGTGCCGGGTTATAGCCGGCGCGGCAGCATGCCCGGCCTCAAGCGGCTACCTTCTTCGGCGAGCTGAATTCCCCGTGGCGCAGCGCCTCGATGTCGAGCACGCGCAGCCCGCCGTATTCGACCATGATGACCTGCTCGCGCTGCAGCACGGCCAGGGCCTCGTTGACCCGCTGGCGCGACAGTCCCACGAGATTGGCCAGCTCCTGCTGGGTGATGCGCAGCACCTCGCCCACGCCCGGGTAGAGCAAGGGGTTGAACAGCGCGGCCAGGCTGCGCGCCACGCGCAGGTCGGGGTTGCTCATGCGGTCGATCTCGCGCGCCGCGATGAACTGGCCCAGGCGCTCGTTGAGCTGGCTCATCACGAAGCGGTTGAAGCCTATGGAATGGTCGAGCAGCCAGTGGAAGGTGTCTATGGGCAGGCCGCCGACCACGCTCCTGCGGATGGCCTGCACGTTGTAGCGGTAGGGCTCGCGCTTGATGGCCGTGCCCTCGCCGAACCAGCCGCCGGGCGGCAGGCCGGCCAGCGTCATGCTCGCGCCGTCGGCGCTGTCCGTGTTCATCTTGAGCAGGCCGTCGACCACGCCGAACCAGTAGGTCGGCGCGCGGCCCATGCGGCAGACGTAATCGCCGGGATCGGCGTCGCCCACCACCAGCACGCGCGATACGGTCTCGCGCTCCAGCGGCTGCAGCACCGGCCACCACGGTATGCCGTCCAGCTCGGAAGCCAGCGGCTTGCGGCGCCTTTGGTGCAGGGACAGTTCTTGGCTCATGGGCAGCAAGCATTGCCAAAGGCCCGGTCCCGCAAAAGCGGGATTTCCACGAGTCAGCAAATGCGCCCTTTTGAGCAGCATTTGTTACAGCGTATTTTCCCGATGATGAGTTACCCCTGAATTGTCGTCAAACAGACATCTTGGCGTCAAAGTCGCCCATACGATGCCTGCGAGACTTTCGTGCCCGGCGCCCCCAGGCCGGTGCGCGGTCCACAAGCGGCCCGCTGTTCGACCCCCGAGACTGCCCACAGAGGACTAGGAATGACCACCACGTTCCCGCATTTGCTGCTCAGGCATGCGACAGAGCGCCCGGATGCCCCGGCCCTGCGCGAGAAGGAATACGGCATCTGGCAAACCTGGAGCTGGCGCGAAGCCGAGCAGACCGTGCGCCACATGGCCTGCGGCCTGCGCGCCCTGGGACTGCAGCGCGGGCAGAACCTGGCCTTCATCAGCGACAACCGGCCCCATGTGTACCTGGGATTTCTGGCCGTGCAGGTCTGCGGCGCGGTGCCTATCCCGCTGTACCAGGATGCCGTGGCGGCCGAGATGCGCTTCGTGATGGAGGATGCGGAAATCGCCTTCGCCTTCGCCGAGAACCAGGAGCAGGTGGACAAGCTGCTGGAAGTGCGCGAATCCGTGGCCTCCATCGCCCACATCCTCTACGACGACCCGCGCGGCCTGCGCAACTACGACCAGCCGGGCCTGATCGGCATCGAGGCACTGCTCAAGCTCGGCCGTGAATGGGAAGCCCTGAACCCCGATGCCTACGAGCAGATGCTGCAGGCCCTGTCGGGCGAGGACATCTCCGTCATCCTCTACACCTCGGGCACCACGGGCAAGCCCAAGGGCGTGTGCCAGACGCACGCGAGCTTCATCGGCGCGGCGCGCGGCGCGGCTGAGGTGGACCGGCTGGGCCCGGCCGACAGCATCATCTCCTACCTGCCGCCGGCCTGGGTGGGCGACCATCTGTTCTCGTTCGCACAGTGGCTGGTGGCGGGCTACACCATCAACTGCCCCGAGTCCGCGAGCACGGTGGGCATCGACATGCGCGAGATCGGGCCCAGCTACTATTTCGCGCCGCCGCGCGTCTTCGAGGGCATGCTGACCTCGATCTCCATCCGCATGGAAGACGCCGCGCCCGTCAAGCGCTGGCTCTACGAGCGCTGCATGCAGCTGGCGCGCCGCGTGGGCTCGGACCTCTTGGACGGCAAGCATGTGGGCCTGCCGGACCGGCTCAAGTACAAGGCCGGCGACCTGCTGGTCTACGGCCCGCTGCGCAACGCCATGGGGCTGTCGCGCATCCGCGTGGCCTATACCGCGGGCGCAGCCATCGGGCCGGAGCTGTTCCGCTTCTTCCGCTCCATCGGCATCAACCTCAAGCAGTTCTACGGCCAGACCGAGACCTGCGCCTATGTCTGCCTGCAGCGCGACGGCCAAGTGGCGCTGGCCAACGTGGGCCAGGCCGCGCCGGGGATCGAGCTGAAGATCGCGCCCAGCGGCGAGGTGCTGGTCAAGGGCGTCTCGGTGCTCAAGGAGTACTACAAAAGGCCCGATGCCACGGCCGAGGTCATCGACGGCGACGGCTGGTTCCACACGGGCGATGCCGGCGTGATCGACGCCGGCGGCCAGCTGCGCATCATCGACCGCGCCAAGGACGTGGGCCAGACCCGCCGCGGCGCCATGTTCGCGCCCAACTACATCGAGAACAAGCTCAAGTTCTTTCCCCACATCAAGGAAGCCGTGTGCTTCGGCCACGGCCGCGACCAGGTCTGCGCCTTCATCAACATCGACTACGAGGCCGTGGGTAACTGGGCCGAGCGCCAGGGCCTGCCCTATGGCGGCTATGTGGACCTGGCCTCCAAGGCCAAGGTGCTGGAGCTGGTGGCCGACTGCATCGCCCAGGTCAACGCCGACCTGGCCGCCGAGCCCGGCATGGCCGACACCCAGGTGGCGCGCTTCCTCGTGCTGCACAAGGAGCTCGATCCCGACGACGACGAGCTCACGCGCACCCGCAAGGTGCGGCGCAACTTCATCGCCGACAAGTACAAGGTGCTGGTCGACGCGCTGTACGAGGGCCGCAAGGAGCAGTTCATCGAGACCCAGGTCAAGTTCGAGGACGGCCGCACCGGCAGCGTCAGCGCCACGCTGCAGATCCTGGATGCGCAGCTGCATCCGGCCCGCGCCTGAGGGAGGAAGCAATGAGCATCAGAAAGATCGGCGACGTCATCCTGGACATCCAGAACATCAGCCTGCGCTTCGGCGGCGTGAAGGCGCTGACCGACATCTCGTTCAACGTGCGCGAGCACGAGATCCGCTCCATCATCGGCCCCAACGGCGCCGGCAAGAGCTCCATGCTCAACTGCATCAACGGCGTCTACACGCCGCAGGAGGGCTCGATCACCTTCCGCGGCCAGACCTTCAGCCACATGAACAGCCGCCAGGTGGCCGAGATGGGCGTGGCGCGCACCTTCCAGAACCTGGCGCTGTTCAAGGGCATGAGCGTGATCGACAACATCATGACCGGGCGCAACCTCAAGATCAGAAGCAACCTGCTGCTGCAGGCCCTGCGTCTGGGGCCGGCGCAGCGCGAGGAGATCCGGCACCGCGAGTTCGTCGAGCACATCATCGACTTCCTGGAGATCCAGGCCTGGCGCAAGACGCCCGTGGGCCAGCTGCCCTACGGCCTGCAAAAGCGCGTGGACCTGGGCCGGGCCCTGGCCATGGAGCCCCAGGTGCTGCTGCTGGACGAGCCCATGGCCGGCATGAACGTGGAGGAAAAGCAGGACATGTGCCGCTTCATCCTCGACGTGAACGATGAATTCGGCACCACCATCGTGCTGATCGAGCACGACATGGGCGTGGTCATGGACATCAGCGACCGCGTGGTGGTGCTGGACTACGGCAAGAAGATCGGCGACGGCGCGCCCGACGAGGTGCGCAACAACGAAGACGTGATTCGCGCTTACCTTGGCGCTGGCCATTGAGGGGACAGAGATGGGATTTTTCCTCGAAACCTTGTTCGGCGGCCTCATGGTGGGCCTGCTCTACGCGCTGATCGCCATCGGCTTCGTGCTGATCTTCAAGGCCTCGGGCGTCTTCAACTTCGCCCAGGGCGCCATGGTGCTGTTCTCGGCCCTGGCCATGGCGCGCTTTTCGCAATGGATACCGCTCTGGCTGGGCATGAAGCCCGGCTTTGTCGGCAACCTGCTGGCCATCGCGGTCACGCTGGCGCTGATGGTCGTCGTGGCCTGGCTGATCGAGCGGCTGGCGCTGCGCCATCTCGTGAACCAGGAGCCCATCACGCTGCTGATGGCCACGCTGGGCATTGCCTATCTGCTCGACGGCCTGGGCCCCATGGTCTTCGGCAGCGAGGTCTACAGCATCAACGTGGGCATGCCCAAGGACCCGGCCTTCATCCTCGACGGCCTTTTCCAGGGCGGCGTGATGGTCAGCCTCGAGGACCTGTACGCGGCCTGCGTGGCGGCCATCCTGGTCATCGCGCTGAGCCTGTTCTTCCAGAAGACCAAGACCGGCCGCGCGCTGCGCGCCGTGGCCGACGACCACCAGGCCGCCCAGTCCATCGGCATCCCGCTGTCGCGCATCTGGGTCATCGTCTGGTCGGTGGCCGGCGGCGTGGCCCTGGTGGTGGGCATCATCTGGGGCTCCAAGCTGGGCGTGCAGTACTCGCTGTCGCTGGTGGCCCTCAAGGCCCTGCCCGTGGTGATCCTGGGCGGCCTGACCTCGCTGCCCGGCGCCATCATCGGCGGCCTGATCATCGGCGTGGGCGAGAAGCTCTCCGAGGTCTACCTGGGCCCCCTGGTGGGCGGGGGCATCGAGACCTGGTTCGCCTACGGCCTGGCGCTGTGCTTCTTGCTGGTGCGGCCCCAGGGGCTGTTCGGCGACAAAATCATTGATCGCGTATGAAATACGAGAGCCATGATTTTGCGAAGTCGGCGCGGTATTCGCGCCGCGAATACTGCAAGTGCGGCGGTACGTCGCACTTGGCAACCGCAGGTTGCGACCATGTGTACAAGATCATTGACCGCGTGTAAGACGGAAAGGCTGACCCATGTTCTATCGTGAAAACGGCCAGTTCAAGACCAGCTACGCGGCCGACCAGCAGATCTTCCCGGTCGCGCAGGACCGCTATGCGATCGGGCTGCTGCTGGCCGTGGCCTTCCTGGTCATTCCCTTCGTCGCCAGCGACTACACCTTCCAGGCCATTCTGATTCCCTTCGTCATCATGTCGCTGGGGGCGCTGGGCCTGAACATCCTGGTCGGCTACTGCGGCCAGATCTCGCTGGGCACGGCGGCCTTCATGGCCGTGGGGGCGTACGCGGCCTACAACCTGCAGGCGCGCATCGAGGGCATGCCGCTGCTGCTCGCGCTGATCGGCGGCGGCCTGATCGCCATGGTGTTCGGCGTGGTGTTCGGCCTGCCGTCGCTGCGCATCCGCGGCCTGTACCTGGCCGTGGCCACGCTGGCGGCCCAGTTCTTCGTGGACTGGCTGACCACGCGCGCCGCCTGGGTGACCAACAACTCATCCTCGGGCTCGGTGAGCGCCAGGCCGCTGGAAATCGCCGGCTGGCGGATCGACACGCCCCTGGAGAAATACCTGCTGTGCCTGGCCATCCTCTGCGTGCTGGGCCTGGCCGCCAAGAACCTGGTGCGCAGCGCCATCGGCCGCGAATGGATGGCCATGCGCGACATGGACGTGGCCGCCAGCGTGATCGGCATCCGCCCCGTCTATGCCAAGCTCTCGGCCTTTGCGGTCAGCAGCTTCATCGTCGGCATCGCGGGCGCGCTCTGGGGCTTCGTGCACCTGGGCGCCTGGGAGCCCGCGGCCTTCAGCCTGGACCGCTCGCTGCAGTTGCTGTTCATGATCATCATCGGCGGCCTGGGCTCGGTGGTGGGAAGCATCTTCGGCGCGGCCTTCTTCGTGCTGCTGCCGCTGCTGCTCAACCATGTGCCGCACTGGCTGGGCCTGCCGCTGTCCACGGCCACGGCCACTTACCTGGAGCACATGATCTTCGGCGCGCTCATCGTGTTCTTCCTGATTGTGGAACCCCACGGATTGGCCAAGCTCTGGGCCACCGCCCGGCAAAAGCTGCGCGTCTGGCCATTCCCCCACTGATTTCAACCACCAAGACACCGCAGAGTGCCTGCCCGGGACGCCGTCCCACACAACCCAAGGAGACCTGTTCATGATGTTCAAGAAAGTTGCGATCGCCGCGGCCACCGTGGCAGCCGGCATGGGCGCCCTGATGGCCTCGCCCGCGGCCCAGGCGCAGGAGCAGTTCGTGCCGCTGCTGGTGTACCGCACCGGCCAGTTCGCGCCGCTGGGCATTCCCTGGGGGGATGGCAAGCAGGACTACCTGAAGCTGGTCAACGCCAAGGGCGGCGTCAACGGCGTGAAGATCGCCTACGAGGAGTGCGAGACCGCCTACGACACGGCCAAGGGCGTGGAGTGCTACGAGCGCTTCAAGGTCAAGCCCGGCGTCTCCAGCTTCGACACGCAATCGACCGGCATCACCTTCGCGGTGAGCGCCAAGGCACCCGGCGACAAGATGCCCGTGGTCACGCCCGGCTACGGCCTGTCGCAATCGGCCGACGGCCGCGCGTTCGAATGGAACTTCCCGCTGCTGGGCAACTACTGGACCGCGGCCGACTCGATGATCCAGGACATCCTGAAGAAGGAAAAGGGCAGCCTCAAGGGCAAGAAGATTGCCCTGGTCTACCACGACTCGCCCTACGGCAAGGAACCCATCCCGCTGCTGCAAAAGCGTGCCGCCAAGGAAGGCTTCGAGCTGATGCTGCTGCCCGTGACCGCGCCCGGCGTGGAGCAGAAATCCACCTGGCTGCAGGTGCGCCAGCAGCGCCCCGACTACGTGCTGCTGTGGTCGGCCGGCGTGATGACGCCCACGGCCGTGCGCGAGGCCCAGGCCACGGGCTACCCGCGCGAGAAGATGTACGCCATCTGGTGGGCGGGCTCGGACCATGACGTCAAGGACATCGGCGCCGGCGCCAAGGGCTACAACACCGTGACCATCCACAACACGGCCGAGCACGACAAGGTGCACGACGAGGTCAAGGCCATGGTCTACGACAAGGGCCAGGGCACGGCCAAGGACGCCAAGGAGCTGGGGGCGCTGGCCCATACCCGCGGCATGGTGATCGCCATGCTGCAAGTGGAAGCCATCCGCACCGCGCAGGAGAAGTTCGGCAAGGGCAAGGTGATGACGTCCGAGCAGGTGCGCTGGGGCCTGGAGAACCTCAACCTCACGCAGGAGCGCCTGAACGAGCTGGGCTTCGGCAAGATCCTGCGCCCCTTCAAGACCAGCTGCGAGAACCACCTGGGCGCCGACTGGTCGCGCATCGCGCAGTGGGACGGCAGCAAGTTCAAGGCCGTTTCCGACTGGTACCAGGCCGACAAGAGCCTGATCGATCCGCTGGTCAAGGAGTACGGCGAGAAGTATGCCAAGGAAAAGAACCTGCCGATAAGGACTTGCACCCCCTGAGGCGCTACGCGCCGTCCCCCTCTCTCTACGCGCTTCGCGCTAAGGGAGGGGGACGACAGCTTCGCTGCGGGGCGGCCCTTGCTCGCTGTTCCTGACTTGGGTCGCGCCAGTTTTTTGGCGCAACGATCACTCAAAAACTATAGCGTTTTGCGTCTGATTTAAAACAGTTTCAATTTCATTTGAATTTGAAACCATTGCACAACAAGAGATAACAGCTTCTTTTTCAATAGCAAACGGTGAGGCCATGAGCACATCCAACCCCGCATCCACGGCGGCGCCGCTGGTGGAAGTCAACGGCATCGAGGTCATCTACAACCATGTGATCCTGGTGCTCAAGGGCGTGTCCCTGCAGGTGCCGCACCGGAGCATCGTGGCCCTGCTCGGCGGCAACGGCGCGGGCAAGACCACCACGCTGCGCGCCATCTCCAACCTGCTCAAGGGCGAGCGCGGCGAAGTCACCAAGGGCGGCATCACGCTGGAGGGCGAGCAGATCGCCAACCTCTCGCCGGCCGAGCTGGTCAAGCGCGGCGTGGTGCAGGTCATGGAAGGGCGCCACTGCTTTGCCCACCTGACCATCGAGGAAAACCTGCTCACCGGCAGCTACACGCGCACCGACCGCGGCGAGATCGCGGCCAATCTCGAGAAGGTCTACAACTACTTTCCGCGCCTCAAGACCCGGCGCACCAGCCAGGCAGCCTACACCTCGGGCGGCGAGCAGCAGATGTGCGCCATCGGCCGCGCGCTGATGAGCAACCCGCGCATGGTGCTGCTGGACGAACCCTCGATGGGCCTGGCGCCGCAGATCGTGGACGAGGTGTTCCACATCGTCAAGGACCTCAACGACAAGGAGAAGGTCACCTTCCTGCTGGCCGAGCAGAACACCAACATGGCGCTCAAGTACGCCGACTACGGCTACATCATGGAAAGCGGCCGCATCGTCATGGACGGCTCGGCCCGCGACCTGGCCAGCAACGAGGACGTCAAGGAGTTCTACCTGGGCGTGGGCGGCGGCGAGCGCAAGAGCTTCAAGGACGTGAAAAGCTACAAGCGCCGCAAACGCTGGCTAGCCTGAGCAGCAACTCATTAATCAATAGCATTTGCCGCACATCACGCCTGCGGCAGAGGCCTTTTCGCCCGAAATTCTTGAAATGCGTGCAGGAGATCGATGATGAGCCAGTTCTATGACAGCCTGGAAACCCGCAGCCCCGCGCAGCGCGAATCGGAACTCATGGCCCGGCTGCCCGGCAGATCGCCCATGCCCAGCAGCGTTCGGGCGCGTTTGCCGCAATTTTGCAGGGCATCGATGCCGCAGCCATCACTTCGCGCCAGGCCCTGGCGCAGTTGCCGGTCACGCGCAAGAGCGAGCTGCTGGAGCGCCAGACGGCGCACAGGCCCGACCAGGTCTTCGGCGGCTTCAACGCCATCCACACCGGCCGGGACATGCCGCGCGTCTTCGCCAGCCCCGGCCCCATCTACGAACCCGAAAGCCGCCGCGCCGACTACTGGCGTATGGCCCGCGCGCTGTTCGCCGCGGGCTTTCGCGCGGGCGATCTGGTGCACAACTGCTTTTCCTACCACTTCGTGCCCGCGGGATCCATGATGGAGACCGGCGCCCACGCGCTGGGCTGCACGGTGTTCCCTGGCGGCACCGGCCAGACGGAGCAGCAGGTACAGGCCATGGCCGACCTGCGCCCGGCCGGCTATGTGGGCACGCCCAGCTTCCTCAAGATCATTCTGGAGAAAGCTGCCGAAATGGGCGTGCAGCTGCCCAGCGTGACCAAGGCCCTGCTCTCGGCCGAGGCCTTCCCGCCCTCGCTGCGCGACTGGTTTGCGGCGCGGGGCGTGGCCGGCTACCAGTGCTATGGCACGGCCGACCTGGGCCTGATCGCCTACGAGACCGCGGCGCGCGAGGGCTTGGTGCTGGGCGAAGACATCATCGTCGAGATCGTGCGCCCCGGCACGGGCGATCCCGTGGCCGAGCCGAAGGCGGGCGAGGCTCCCGAGGTCGGCGAACTGGTGGTGACCACGCTCAACCCCGACTATCCGCTGATCCGCTTCGGCACCGGTGATCTCTCGGCCTATCTGCCCGGACCCTGCCCCACGGGCCGCACCAATGCGCGCATCCAGGGCTGGATGGGCCGCGCCGACCAGACCACCAAGGTGCGCGGCATGTTCGTCCACCCGCAGCAGGTGGCCGAGATCGTGCGGCGCTTTCCGCAGATCGCCAGGGCGCGCCTGGTAGTCAGCGGCGAAATGGCCAACGACCGCATGCAGCTGCTGGTCGAGACCATGGAAACCTCGCCGGGCCTGGCCCAGCAGGTCGTCGATGCGCTGCGCGAAGTCACCAAGCTGCGCGGCGAGGTGCAGATGCTGCCCCCGGGCAGCCTGCCCAACGACGGCAAGGTGGTCGAGGATGCGCGCTCCTACCGCTAGCGCGCATTCATGCTTGTGCCAGCGCAAAACCAATGAAAACAAAGGGTTGAACCAAGGGTTAGCACCAACAAATACCTGCTCATCAGGGCTTATGTCTGTTGCCATCTGTTTCTAAAATCCGGGCTCCTTACGTGCTGTACGGCGGCGCAAGCGCCCGCCGCACGGCACATCGGTTTTTATGCAGGGAGACACTATGAACGCCATCTTCAAAATCGCCGCCGTTGCCCTGGCTGCCACCGCAGCCGTCGGCAGCCACGCCGAGAGCTACCCCGCTCCCGGCAAGACGATTACCATCATTGTTCCGTTCACGGCAGGCGGCCCCACCGACAAGGTCGCCCGCGACCTGGCCGAGTCCATGCGCAAGCAGCTGAACAACGCCACCATCGTGATCGACAATGCGGATGGCGCCGGCAGCACCATCGGCACGGCCAAGGCCGCCCGTGCCCGCAACGACGGCTACACGCTGCTGCTCACGCACATCGGCATGTCCACCATCCCGACGCTGTACCGCAAGCTGCCCTTCAACGTGCTGAGCGACTTCGAGTACGCCGGCATCATCAACGACGTGCCCATGACGCTGATCGGCCGCCCCACGCTGCCGGCCAAGAACTTCGCCGAGGTCAAGGACTGGGTCGGCAAGAACCAGGGCAAGGTGAATCTGGCCAACGCCGGCGTGGGCTCCGCCTCGCATCTGTGCGGCCTGATGTTCCAGGCATCGCTGCAGCAGGAAATGACGCCCGTGCCCTACAAGGGCGCCGCGCCCGCGATTGCCGACCTGATGGGCAACCAGGTGGACCTGCTGTGCGACCAGACCACCAACACCACCTCGCAGATTGCCGCCAAGAAGGTGCAGGCCTATGCTGTGACCACCACCAAGCCCCTGTCCACGCCGGCGCTCAAGGACCTGCCCACCCTGCAATCCCTGGGCCTGAAGGACTTCAACGTGACCATCTGGCACGGCCTGTACGCGCCCAAGGGCACGCCCGCCGAGGTGGTGCAGAAGGTCAACGAAGCCATGAAGGCATCGCTGAAGGACCCCGAGTTCATCAAGCGCCAGGAAGCCCTGGGCGCCGTGATCGCCTCCGACGACCGCATCACCCCGGCCGGCCACAAGAAGTTCGTCGAGGCCGAGATTGCCAAGTGGGGCAAGGTCATCAAGGCCGCCGGCATCTACGCCGACTGACGGCACGGCAGCGTCCACCCGCCCCCCGGGGTGGACGGCCACAACGAAAAACGCGGCCCAGGCCGCGTTTTTTCATGGCCTGCCGCCGCGCCTACCAGACCACCTCGCGGCCCTCGGCGCCGCTGCGGCGCAGCATGTCGATAAAGGGCGCGGCCCGCTGGGCCAGGCTGACCTCCTCGCCGGCAGGCTGGGCGCTGTCTGCCGGTGCGTCCTCCTGCCCGGCCTCCCGGGCCTGTTCGCGGCGCCGGGCATTGTCCTGTTCGACTGCGGCCTCGAGCGCCGCGACCGCCGCCGGAATCTGCTCGGCGGTGATGATGCCGTGGGCCTCGTCGGGCGACTTGCCGATGATTTGCAGCACCTGGCGGCCGTTGGCCTGCAGCATGATGACGTCCGCCGTGGCGCGCGATTTGAACTTGTAGAGCATGGGCAATCCTTGGAACGCGGATACGTTCTTAACGGTAAATATATTCGCGGTTGAAAGGATAGCTGCTCTGCGCGCCCTTCAAGGGACCGGTCTGCAGATTGCCGTCGGGCCGCGTGCACAGCATCTGGTGCAGCGCCACCCAGCCTCGTTCGAAGCCCATGGCGCAGCCCGCCAGATAGAGCCGGTAGGCGCGCAGCGCCTTGGCCGCCTTGTCGGCGTCGTATTGCGCCTCCAAGATGCGCTGCGCCTGCGGCAGCTGCGCCTCCAGGCTGTCGGACCAGGCCCAGAGCGTGCGCGCATAGTGGGGCCGCAGGTTCTCGGTATCCACCATTTCCAGGCCGCTTTGCCCCATGTCGTGCAGCACGCGGCTCACATGCATGAGCTCGCCGCCCGGGAAGATGTAGCGGTTGATGAAATCGCCGATGCCCGCGCCCACCTCGGCATTGCCCACGCCGCCGGCCGTGATGCCGTGGATCAGCGCCAGTCCGCCGGGCTTGAGCATGGTGTAGACGGTCTTGAAATACTCGGGCAGGTTGGCGCTGCCCACATGCTCGAACATGCCCACCGAGCCGATCTTGTCGAACGGCTCCACGCCGTCCATCTCCCGGTAGTCGCGCAGCTCGACATGCACCTTGCCCTGCAGGCCCTTCTCGGCGATCAGGCGCTGCACATAGTCGTACTGGTTGCGCGACAGCGTGATGCCGTGGGCCTGCACGCCGTAGTGTTCGGCCGCCCAGAAGATGAGGCCGCCCCAGCCCGAACCGATGTCCCAGAAACGCTCGCCGGGCTTGAGCTGCAGCTTGCGGCAGATGTGGTCGAGCTTGGCCTCCTGCGCCTGGGCCAGGCTCATCTCCAGGTCCTTGAAATAGGCACAGGAATACACGCGGCGCGGGTCCAGCCACAGCGCATAGAAATCATCCGAGAGGTCGTAGTGGAACTGGATCTGCTCTGCGTCGCGCGTGAGCGTGTGCATGGCCAGCGACTTGGCCTTGGAGACGGTCTGCTCCAGCCAGGTGGGCGTATGCGAGACGGGGTCGGACTGCAGGATGCCGGCCGCGGCAGCCATGATGTCCCGAGCCTGCCCCTTGACGTCGACCCAGCCTTCCACAATGGCCGCGCCCACGGCGCCGACCTGCCCGTCGACCAGGGCTGCCAGCGCCTTGGGCGAACGAAAAATCAGCTGCACCGCGCTGTTGTCGGGACCTATGCGCTCGCCCGTGGAAAGCTGCACAGAAGCAGTGACCGGAAGCCTGACCAGATGCTGTTCCAATGTGCTTAACAGGTTTTTCATGCAACCCATTCTTCACACCACCGCCGGCATGGTCAAGGCCGGCCGGTTCACCCATCTGTCAGCAATCGACGCAAATTGATGACAAGTTCAAGCAAACCCTGAAAACTTCAAGCGCGGGGGCGGACATCGCCCTGTTGCCCCTAGCGGATGCGGATTCCGGTCAAGGCCTGGTAGCCGCGCTGCGTTTCCGGGGCCACGGACTGCAGCACCTGCTCGTAGGCCGTCTTGTGGCGCGCCAGCAGGCGCATGGAGGCAATGGTGCGGCTCTTACAGAACCAGTGGCAGCTGTGCTGCATCAGCATGAGTTCGGCCGTCATGGTGAAGGCGCGGCGCTTGCGCTCCTCGTCGTCCCCGGCCTCGCCCACGCGCACCGCCGCAATGGCCTGCGCATGCAGGCCCATGAGCGCGCGCACGTCCAGCGTGGCCGCCGGAAACACGCGGTCGGCATAGGGCAGGGCCAGCGGCAGGGTCGTCACGCGCGCCAGCTCGGCCGGCACTTGGGCAAACTCCTTGGCAAAGCGCTGGAACTGCGCGACCAGGCTGCTTTCGGCGTTTTCCAGCACGGTCCAGATCTGGGCGCGTCGCTCGGCATCCGGCTCGCCGAGCACGCGCATATAGCCGTCCATGAGGGAGCCCATGAGTTTTTCGATCTGGAAACGCCCCAGGTGCTGTGCCAGCAGCAGCGTATGCTTGCGCTGCTCCTGTTTCTTGAGCAGGTAAAGCGCTGTAGTGACAATGAGAAGAAGCGTGAACAGATCCATGAAGCGAAACCGGACGGGTAGACAACGGTGATGACCAAAGGCTCGAGTGTAGTCAGACGGGCGGGCCTGCGGGCCGCAGCCTCCGCCATCGGCCTGGCGGCCCTGGCGGGCTGCTCGTCCCTGGGCTATTACTGGCAGGGATTCCAGGGACAGGCGGCCATCCTGCAGGCCGCGCAGCCGATCTCGGCCTGGCTCGATCGCCCGGATCTGCCGCCATCGCTGCGGCTTCGGCTGGAAACGGCGCAGAAGATGCGCGCATTCGCCAGCAACGAGCTGGGCCTGCCCAGCAATGCCAGCTACACCCGCTATGCGGACCTGCAGCGCCGTTACGCGGTCTGGAACGTCACGGCCGCGCCGCCCTACAGCCTGGAGCTGCACCGCTGGTGCTTTCCGATTGCGGGCTGCGTGGGTTACCGCGGCTATTTCTCCATGGAGGCTGCGCAGGCGCAGGCGCGCCAGCTGCAGCAGCAGGGGCTGGAAACCAGCGTCTACGGCGTGCCCGCCTATTCCACGCTGGGCTATCTGAACTGGCTGGGGGGTGACCCGTTGCTCAACACCTTCGCGGGCTGGGCCGAGGGCGATTTTGCCGGCCTGCTGTTCCACGAACTCGCCCACCAGGTGGTCTATGTGGCCGACGACACGGCCTTCAACGAATCCTTTGCCACCACCGTGGAGCGCCTGGGCACGCCGCTGTGGCTGCAGGCCCATGCCAGTGCCGCCACGCGCGAGCGCTGGCAGAAATCCCTGGCGCGCCGCGAGCAGTGGCGCGCCGTGACCCGGGAGACGCGCGAGCGGCTGCAAAACCTCTACCACCCGCAATCAGGGTCAAAACAGGGCGAAACCCAGGACACACCTGCGCTGGCAGCTATCAAAGCAGGAATCTTTGCGGATTTCCGCGCGCGCTATGCCCACCTGCGCGCCCAGTGGCTGGCGCAGGACGAGCCGCTGCTGACCACGCCCGAGCTGCGCGCCCAGTACCTGGAGCGCCTGGGCCAGACCGACGACTGGGTGGCACGGGCCAACAATGCCAGCTTTGGCGCGCTGGCGGCCTATGACGACTGGGTGCCGGCATTCACGGCCTTGTGGACGCAGATGCAGCAGCAGGCCCGCAGCCTGCGCAGGGCTCCCCCGTGCCCTCGCCGGCCGGCTGGCAGCTGTTCTACGGCAAGGTGCGCGAATGGGCCAGGCTGCCCGCCGAGCAGCGCCAGCAGCAGCTGTGCGAATACCTGCCCGCAGATACCCCCAGGCCCGCAGCCTGCGCCGCGCCCTGAGAATCAGTGAACCGGCCTACCGCAGCGGCCGCGATGGCCGCCGCGATGAAGCTCGGCGGCGCAACCGAGGCCGTGCATCGGCGCCCGCTTCACGGCCTGGCAGACCGCAGGGGCGGACAAGGCCGAAAGCGCGGGGGCTTTTTGGATGGTGGCCCGCCCGGGATTGCCGGGCTGAAGAGACAATGCCCCCATTGAGCAATCCGCTTCAGATCCACTTAAGCCTGCCCGGCTAGGCTTTGAACAATGTCCCAGTCTTTGCCTTCGCGATCCTCGCCTCCCCCTGCTTCGTCCTCCCCTTCTTTATGGCAGCGCCTGCGCGCTCCGCGCTCCCCGCAAGCCGTGGTGCTGCTGCTGTCGGCCTGGCTCACGCTCACCGCCAACTGGGCGCTGTGGCTGCGCCTGCCCACATTGGACGGCTATACCGGCAGCCTGCCCGTGCTGGTGCTGCGCGCGCTGCCGCTGGTGTTTTTCGCCATCGCGCTGCTGCTGAGCTTCACCGCCTGGCCGCGCTGGATGAAACCGGTCTGGCTGCTGCTGCTGCTGACGGCGGCCTGCTCACAGTACTTCATGGTCGAGTACGGCACCATGATGGACAGCGGCATGATCAACAACGTGCTGCAGACCGATGTTCGCGAAAGCGCGGATCTGTTCAACCCCAGGCTGCTGCTCGAAGTGGCCGTCATCGTCGGCGTTCCGGCGCTGTGGCTGTGGCGTCTGCCGATACGCGGCGGCCGCACCGCGCTCGCCAGCCTGCTGCGCACCCTGGGCCTGTTCGTGCTAGCCGCCGCACTGCTGGCCGCCTCGGTCTTTGTCTCCTACCGGGAGTTGGCGCCCGTGGTGCGCAACAACCTGTGGCTGCGCTACATGTTCAACCCCGTGAACCCCGTGCTGGCCGTGGTGGACACGGCCCTCAAGCCCGTGCTGCACAAGAAGCGGCCGTTTGTCAGCATCACGGGCGGCGCGGCCCTGGGCGCCAGCTATGCGGCCGGCAGCAAGCCGCCGCTGTTCGTGCTGGTGGTGGGCGAGACCGCGCGTGCGGCCAACTTCAGCCTCAACGGCTATGCGCGCGACACCAACCCCGAGCTGGCCAGGCGCGAGGTGCTGAGCTGGCGCAACGCCTACTCCTGCGGCACCAGCACGCGCGAGTCCGTGCCCTGCATGTTCTCGCACCTGGGCCGCGAGGGCTTCTACGGCGCCAAGGCCGACCATGACAATCTGCTCGACGTGCTGCAGGCCGCCGGCCTGGCCGTGCTGTGGATAGACAACCAGGCCGGCTGCAAGGGCGTGTGCGAGCGCGTGCCTTCGGCCAGCACGGCCGACCGCGTGAACACGCCCGAAGGCAAGGCCCTGTGCACGACCGACGGCGAATGCCTGGACGGCATGCTGCTCAGCGGCCTCGACGAGCGCATCGCCAAGCTCGATCCGGCGCGCCGGGCCCGGGGCATCGTGCTGGTCATGCACGAGATGGGCAGCCATGGCCCGGCCTACTACAAGCGCTCCACGCCCGAAACCAAGGTCTTCAAGCCCGAGTGCGAGACCAACGCGCTGTCGGGCTGCCCGCGCGAGCACGTGGTCAATGTCTACGACAACTCCATCCGCTACGGCGACCTGTTCCTGGCGCAGACCATAGACTGGCTCACGCAGCAGCAAGCCCGCTACGAGACAGGCCTGCTCTATATGTCCGACCATGGCGAGTCGCTGGGGGAAAACGGCCTGTACCTGCACGGCATTCCCTACGCCATCGCTCCCGACGAGCAAAAGCACGTGCCCATGATCGCCTGGCTGGGCACGCTGGGCGCACGCACCCATGTGGGCGAAGCCTGCCTGCGCAAGGAACTGGACAAGCCCGTCTCCCACGACAATCTCTACCACACGGTGCTGGGCCTGCTGGACGTGGCCAGCCCCACCTACAAGCCGGCGCTGGACGCGCTGCAAAGCTGCCGCTGAAATCTGGCTGCCGCTACGCAAAAGGCCTGTCTTGTTGCCAAGACAGGCCTTTTTTCATGGATGGAGGCTGCGGACGCAGCTTCGCCAATGGATCAGCGCAGCGATTCGATCAGGTCGATGTACTGCTGCTTGGCTTCATCGGGCGAAGTGCCATTGAGCTTGTCCCAGGCATCCCACTTGGCGCGCGCCACCATGTCGGTGAAGCTGGGCTTCTTGGTTTCGTTGTCGCCTTCGGTGGCCTGCTTGTACAGCGCGTAGATCTTGAGCAGCGTGGCGTTGTCGGGGCGCTCGCTGATCGAAGTGGAATTCTTGACCGCAGCTTCGAAATTGGCGTTCAGGTCGGACATGGCAAGTCTCCTTGGGTTTTGAAAGTCCCAGCCAGTGTAGCGAAAAAACGCTCAAATTAGAACGATCGTTCTTTTTTAAACACATGTATACGGCATCTGCGCGCATGCCCCTCTGAGGGATGTCTGTGTCGCTTGGAAACGGCGGCGGCCACTGCGGCCGCAGGGTCTATCCGTGCCGACCACCGATTTGATTGCAAAGGATATAATTTCATTTGAAATCAAATAAAGAGCATGCCATGAGTCTGGATTCACGCCTGGAACGCATCCTGGCCGGCAAGCCGGCCCGCCACCGGGATGCGGTGGCCGCCTCCCGCCTGCTGCTGCACACCGCCACGCTGCTGGAGCGCCGCGTGGACGAAGCCCTCGCACCCTTTGCCCTGCACATGCGCGAATACCTGGCCCTGCACCTGCTGTCCGACAGCGTGCACGAGCCCCTGCGCCCCTCCGACCTCGGCGTGTCGCTGGACGCCACGCGCACCCAGGTCACGCGCCTGCTTGACGGCCTGGAAAAGAAAAGCCTGCTGGTCCGCACCCAGGATGTGCAGGACCGCCGCAGCCTGCAGCTGGCACTGACGCCGGCAGGCACGCAACTGCTGCAGCGCTGCGTGCCCGTGGTGCAGCAGGTCTACCTGCAGGCCTGGGCATGCCTGGGCGAGCAGGCCACGCAGTTGCTGCAGCAGCAGCTGCGCCAGGTGCACAGCGGACTGCAGCAACCTCAAGCCCCAGGGGAAGCGACAGACAGTGCCCATGCGAACATCCGCGCAAACGCTTGATGGGCCTGCGCAAGACAGTCTGAATCCATAGCAGGTCACCCCATGAAAGCCCAGCGCTGGCAACAGTTCATGCATCGCCGCAAGCAGCGCCTGCTGATGTGGCTGCTCGGCGCCCTGGTGGGCATGGAGTTCCTCGAAAACGGCATGTTCGTTTTCGGCTCCTCCCACATCCTGGGCGGCATCGGCGTGGCGCCGCGCGAGTTTGCCCAGGTGCAGGCGGCCTACGCCATCGGCAGCATGCTCATGATCGCCCTGCAGCAATGGCTGACGCGCCATTTCGGCTACCGGCACTACCTGCTCATCGCCCTGCTGCTCTACGGCGCCGGCGACCTGGCCTCGGCCAACGCGGCCAATCTGGCGGAGCTGACCACGGCCCGCCTCGTGCAGGGCATGGGCGGCGGCGCCTTCTTCATCAGCACGCGGGTGCTGATACCGCTGCTGTTCTCCGTCCAGCTGCGCCCGCGGGCCGTGCGCATCTACATGTTGAGCATCTTCAGCGTCGGTGCCATCGGCCCGGTTCTGTCGGCCTGGCTGGTGGACAACTGGGGCTGGCGCTGGGTGTTCTGGATCGTGCTGCCGCTGGTGGGCCTGCTGGCTGCCGGCGTGCGCTGGATGCTGCCACGCCACCTGGGCCGCAGCCATACGCCGGTGCGCTTCTCGGTGGCGCCCGTGCTGATGTTCGTGCTGGCCGTGGGCTGCGTGCAGTGGAGCTTTTCCGAGGCGCGCTACGAGCTGTTCGACCGGCCCGAGCGCCTGGTCCTGATCGTGCTGACCGGCGTGCTGCTGCTGGGCCTGTTCGGCCTGCACCAGTGGAAGCACGACGAGCCGCTGCTGCACCTGCGCGATCTCACGCACCCGGGCTTTCTCGTGGGCCTGGCGCTGTACGCGCTGTATTACTTCGTGATCAACTTCAGCAACTACCTGTTCCCGCAGTTCGCCGAGCAGGGCCTGAACATTCCGCTGGTCACCACGGGCTGGCTCAACAGCTTCTCCGCGGCCATCAGCTTGGTGGTCGCCATCTTCTACATCCGGTACGCGGGCAAGGTGAGCAACAAGCGCGCCATGATGATGGCCGGCTGCACGGCCATGGCGCTGGCCTGCTGGTGGATGAGCAAGATTGCGCCGGACGCTCCCTATAGCGCGCTGTTCGGGGCGCTGGTCGTCAAGGGCTTCTTCGGCGTGCTCATGGTGCTGCCCGTGGCGGCCCTGACCTTCCGCGCGCTGGGCGACTCCCTGTTCGCCAAGGGCTACCAGAGCAAGAACATCATGCGCCAGATGATGGCCTCGTTCGCCTCGGCCGTGGCTGCCGTGGCGCTGCAGGACAGCCAGTTCACCGAGTACACCGAGCTCATGGGCCGCGTCACGCCCTCCAGCCCGGCCGCCGTGGACTGGCTGGCAAGGCTGCAAGCCGCTTTCGAGCACCTGGGCTACACCGCCAGCCAGGCGCATGGCGCCGCACTGGCCGAGATGAGCGCCGTGGTGCACCACCAGGCGTTTTTCATGGCCTGCCAGGACCTGTACCAGTGGCTGGCCCTGGTGGCCGCGGCGGCGGCCGTGGTGGTCAGCGTGCAGCGGCATTTGAAATGATGTCTTGCAGACTGTGCACTCAGAGTGCGGGCCATATGCCTATTTGAAGAGGCAGAGGCCGGGTTTCGCCCCGGCTTCTACCATTCATGCCTGCAATCCCGTTCAGGTGGCCGCCAGCCACCTCTGCGCCAGCTTCACCCAGAACGTCGCCCCCAGCGGTATCAGCGCGTCATTGAAGTCGTAGCTCGGGTTGTGCAGCGTGCACGGCCCGCCGCCATGGCCCGGGGCGCGGTGGTCCCCGTCGCCGTTGGCGATGAAGCAGTAGGCGCCGGGCTTTTCGAGCAGCATGAAGGCGAAGTCCTCGGCACCCATGGAAGGCTCCTGTGGCACGACGCCCTCGTCGCCCAGGATCTCGCACATGACCTGCCGAGCGAACTCGGCCTCGGCAGCGCTGTTGATGGTGGGCGGGTAGTTGCGCACGAATTCGAATTCGCACTGTGCGCCATGGGCCAGGCAAATGGATTCGCTGAGCTGCCGCATGCGCTGCTCGATCAGGTCCAGCACTTCGAGCGTGAAGGTCCGCACCGTGCCCTGCAGTTCCACGCTGTCGGGCACCACGTTGGTGGCCTCGCCCGCATGCACCATGGTGACCGAGACCACGCCGGCCTCGATGGGCTTGACGTTGCGGCTCACGATGGTCTGCAGGGCCAGGATGAGCTGGGCCGCCACGGGCACGGGGTCGACCACCATGTGCGGCAAGGCTGCGTGGCCGCCCTTGCCGCGCACCACGATCCTGAACTCGTTGCTCGACGCCATGGCCGGCCCGGCACCCACGGCCATGGTGCCGGCCCTCATGCCGGGCCAGTTGTGCATGCCGAACACGGCCTGCATGGGAAACCGGGTGAACAGGCCGTCCTTGACCATCTCGCGCGCACCGCCTCCGCCTTCCTCGGCCGGCTGGAAGATCACGTAGACCGTGCCTTCGAAGGACTCGCGGTGCGCGGCCAGGTACTGGGCCGCCGCCAGCAGCATGGCCGTGTGGCCGTCATGCCCGCAGGCGTGCATCTTGCCGGCGTGGCGGCTCGCATGGGCAAAGGTGTTGAACTCCTGCATGGGCAGGGCATCCATGTCGGCGCGCAGGCCGATCGCCCTGCCGCTGGCGCCGCCGTCGCGGCCGCGGAGGGTGCCGACCACGCCGGTGCGCCCCAGGCCGCGGTGAACTTCGACGCCCCACTGCTCCAGCCGGGCTGCGACCAGGTCCGAAGTGCGCACCTCCTCGAAGCACAGCTCCGGATGGGCATGGATATCGCGGCGCAAGGCCGCAATGGCCGCAGCGCTTTCCTCAAGTTCCGGCAGCAAGGCCATGGCGCACTCTCCTCTCGCACGCACCGTGAATTCCACATGATTCGACGCCGGTGCCCACGCATAATAAGGCGCTGCAGGACCGCCCGCCGGCACCTTCTTCCCAAAAACCAGCCCACACCATGCCCACCCCCACCGACACCCCGGCCCAAGTCATCGGTGCCTGCCCGCACGACTGCCCCGACACCTGTTCGCTCGTCACCACCGTGGCCGGCGGCACGGCCATCAAGGTGCAGGGCAATCCGGCCCACCCGCACACCGGCGGCGTGCTGTGCGCCAAGGTCAGCAAGTACACGGAGCGCACTTACCATGCCGAGCGCGTGCTGCTGCCGCTCAAGCGCAGCGGCCCCAAGGGCAGCGGCCGGTTCGTGCCGGTGAGCTGGGACGAAGCCCTGAGCGACATCGCCGCACGGCTGCACGCCATTGCCAGGCGCGAGCCCGAAGCCGTGCTGCCCTACAGCTATGCGGGCACCATGGGCCTGGTCCAGGGCGAAAGCATGGACCGGCGCTTTTTCCACCAGCTCGGAGCCAGCCTGCTGGACCGCACCATCTGCGCCAGCGCCGGCGGCGAGGCGCTGGCCGCCACCTACGGCGGCAAGCTGGGCATGCGCATGGAGTTCTTTGCCGAAAGCCGGCTGATCGTCATCTGGGGCAGCAACAGCATTGCCAGCAATCTGCACTTCTGGCGCTACGCCCAGGAAGCCAAGCGCAACGGCGCGCGCCTGGTGTGCATCGATCCGCGCAGGAGCGAAACCGCCGAGAAATGCCACGAGCACCTGCAGCTGCTGCCCGGCACCGACGCGGCGCTGGCCCTGGCGCTGATGCACGAGCTGATCGCCAATGACTGGCTGGACCACGACTACATCGCGCGCCACACGCTGGGCTGGGAACCGCTCAGGGCGCGCGCGCTGCAATGGCCGCCCGAGCGCGCGGCCCAGGTCTGCGGCCTGCCGGTCGAGCAGATCCGCCAGCTGGCGCGCGCCTGGGGCACCACCCAGCCGGCCGCCATCCGCCTGAACTACGGCATGCAGCGCGTGCGCGGCGGCGGCAATGCCGTGCGCGCCATCGCCTGCCTGCCGGCGCTGGTGGGCGCCTGGCGCCACCGTGCGGGCGGCCTGCTGCTGTCCAGCTCGGGCGCGCAGCCCTTTGCCCGCGCCCGGCTGCAGATGCCGCAGCTGCTGGGCGATCGCCGGCCGCGCACCATCAACATGAGCACGATCGGCGATGCCCTGCTGCACGAAGGCGGCGGCCGCTTCGGCCCGCGCATCGAGGCCATCGTGGTCTACAACAGCAACCCCGTGGCCGTGGCGCCCGAGTCGGCCAAGGTGGCCGCCGGCTTTGCGCGCGAGGACCTGTTCACCGTGGTGATCGAGCATTTCATGACCGACACGGCCGACCATGCCGATTACGTTCTGCCGGCCACCACCCAGCTGGAGCACTGGGACATCCACGGCAGCTATGGCCATACCGACGTGCTGCTCAACCGCCCGGCCATTGCCCCCCAGGGCCAGGCGCGCAGCAATGCCGCCGTCTTCCGTGCGCTGGCCGCCCATATGGCCCGCCATGACGCCGCGTTTGCGGCGCCGCATTTCCATGAGTCCGACGAGGCGCTGTGCCGCACGGCGATTGCGCAGACAGCTATCGATTTCGAAGAGCTGCTGCAACAGGGCTTTGCGCGCATCCCGCTGCCCGAGGCACCGTTCGCCGACGGCGGCTTTGCCACGCCTTCAGGCAAGTGCGAATTCGACAGCAGCGCCCTGGCCGCCCTGGGCGTGAATACCGTGCCCGACCACCTGCCCAACCACGAGCCGCCCACGGACCGGCACCCGCTGGCCATGATCTCGCCGCCGGCGCGCAACTTCCTCAACAGCAGCTTCGTCAATGTGGCCAGCCTGCAGCGCATGGAAAGCCGCCCGCTGCTGGAACTGCACCCCGACGACGCGGCGGCGCGCGGCATTGCCGACGGCGACAGGGTGCGGGTCTTCAACGACCGCGGCGAGCATGTCTGCCATGCCAGCCTCAACGGCCGCGCGCGCAAGGGGGTGGTCGTGGGCCTGGGGATCTGGTGGCGCAAGCTGGGCGAGAACGGCACCAACGTCAACCAGCTCACGCACCAGCAGCTGACCGATATCGGCCGCGGCCCGTGCTTTTACGACTGCGCCGTGCAAGTCACGCGGATGGCGGGCTGAAGGCGGCAGCCATGGACTTCACCCGATGGTTGCCCCGGCGTCTATCGCCGCAGAAGGTGAATCTGCGCCGCCTGATCCTGGCCCTGACCATCTGCAGCGCCTTCATCCCCTTTGCCAATACCTTTTACGCGAGCTACACCGTCCAGCGCCAGCAGCTGATCGACACCACGCTGGAAGCCAACCACGCCTATGCCACCAAACTGGCCAGCAGCACCGAGGATTTCCTGCAGTCGGCGCTGCAGCAGCTGGACTATGCCGCGCAGGTGATCGCAACGCACATGGACGACGCGCCGCGGCTCCAGGAGGAGACCGCGCGCCTGCAGCTGCAGTCGCGCAGCTTCAACTCGGTGGGCATCTTCGACGCCGGCGGCGTGGTGCTGGCCACGTCCCCCGCAACGCTGAAGATCACGGGCCGCAAGGTCGACAGCGAGGGCGTGCGCAAATCGCTGGCCGCCAGGGGACCGGTGATCAGCGACCCCTATCTGTCGGCGGCGGGCAACTTCATCGTCTTCATCTCCCAGCCCATCTTCGCGCGTGACGGCCGGTACCTGGGCATGGTGGCCGGCAGCATCTACCTGAAGCAGGAAAACATTCTCGACCAGCTGCTGGGCACGCATTTCTACGAGGACGGCTCCTACATCTACGTGGTGGACCGGGGCAAGCGCATCATCTACCACCCCGACAACCAGCGCGTGGGCAACGTGCTGGCCCGCAACGCGGCGGCCGACGAAATTGCGGCCGGGCATGGCGGCAAATCCCTGGTGACCAACAGCCAGGGCGTGGAGACGCTGGCCGGCTTTGCCGTCGTACCCTCCACCGGCTGGGGCATCGTGGCCCAGCGTCCGCAGGAGGCCACGCTGGCGCCGCTGCACGCGCTGATGCGCACGGTGCTGTACAAGACCCTGCCCGTGGCAGTGCTCACGCTGCTGGCCATCTGCTGGAGCGCCCGGCGCATCGCCAGGCCCCTGCAGCTGCTGGCCAACGGCGCCCGCACCATGGACAAACCCAGCACGGACCAGACCATACGCGCGGTCAAGTCCTGGTACTTTGAATCGCACGAGCTCAAGAAAGCCATGCTCATCGGCATCGGCCTGCTGCAGAAGAACA
Organism: Comamonas sp. w2-DMI; assembly: GCF_040187735.1. Taxonomy (NCBI): domain Bacteria; kingdom Pseudomonadati; phylum Pseudomonadota; class Betaproteobacteria; order Burkholderiales; family Comamonadaceae; genus Comamonas; species Comamonas sp. w2-DMI. Next base: position 232,094 of record NZ_JBANEL010000004.1, read on the forward strand.
TCAGCAAGCTGCGCGAGGACGTCAATACCGACCCGCTGACCGGCCTGGGCAACCGCCGCTACCTGAATGCCGAAGTGGCCGGATTCCAGGCCCAGGAGACGCCGTTTGCCGTGATCGCGATCGACATCGACCACTTCAAGCGCGTGAACGACAGCCATGGCCACGACGCCGGCGATGCAGTGCTGCGCCAGCTGGCCGCGCAGATGCGCGAGATCTCGCGCGCAGACGACATTGCCTGCCGCGTGGGCGGCGAGGAATTCCTGCTGCTGCTGCCCAAGGTTCCCCTGCACCGCGCCGCCCAGGTGGCCGAACGCCTGCGCCGCGAAATCGAAGCGAACGAATTGCCCGTCGTGGGCCGCATCACCATCTCGCTGGGCGTGTCTTGCTGGCCCGGCGGAGAGGCCAGCACCAGAAGCGTCTTCAAGCAGGCCGACGCCATGCTCTACCAGGCCAAGCGCAACGGCCGCAACCGCGTGGCCGTGTACGAGGCCCCGCGCGCCCAGGACTGACAAGGCCGCGCCAGCGCCGCCATCCGGCACATATCGCCAACGCCACTAAATAAGGAGCGCAAAGCATTTGCCGTGCATGCGCTTGAGGCCGGTGATGCCTGGTTCCCTGAACTGCATCGCCGCTCCTTCAGCGGGCGTCGCCGCCGGGCCAGCGCACGCGCTCCACCTCGTAGCCCCGCGCGGCCAGCAGCGCCGGCACCCCCCGGGGGCCGATCAGGTGCAGCGCGCCCACGGCGGCAAAGACGGTCTTGCCCTGGGCCATCAGGGCGTCGATGCCTTCGGCCATGCCGGGATTGCGGCCTTCGACGATGCGCCGGTATTCCGCGCGCTCGCTTTCGGTCTCCAGGCAGCCGCACCAGGACGGAAAGCGGGCCAGCTTGTCCGCATCGCCCTTTTCCCACAGCGCGGCCAGCGTTTCCATCATGGCCAGGGACTGGCCGCTCTCGAGCTGGCCCAGCCCGTCGGCCAGGGATTTTTCAATGGCGGCGGGGTCGTCGGAAAACAGTTCGCGCAGCTGGAGGGCCGGCGTTTCCAGGCCGACCACCTGCTTGCCCATGGAGCGCGCCGTGCCGGCCAGCACCAGGTCGACGCCATAGGAAGGGTCCAGGCCGCGCGCGCGGCCGACCAGGGACTGCAGCGCCATCAGTTGCGCCTCGGGCCGCATCGCGGCCACGTTGTCATCCGCACAGGCTGCCTTGCGCTGCCGCGCCAGGCGCTGCGCAAGCGCCGTGGGCAGGGAGGCGGCACCGGGACGCTCGCGCAAGCCCTCGCCCAGCTGCTGCAGGACTGCCGGATCGGTGATATCGAGCTCCAGCGCCAGGCTGTCTGCCGCCTTCACGGCCTGCACGACCGCAGGTCCGGGCATCAGCCATTCCAGCCTGCCCACATGGATGGTGCCGTACAGCCAGCTGGTGCGGCCGTCGCGCCGCACGCGCCACAGCAACCCGTGATTGCGGGCTTGGCGCGCAAGCGTTTGCAGCTCGGCGGGCGCAGGCAGCCGCGCTTGAGGCGGACAAGCGGCGGCCGAGGCAGATGCCGGCGGCGCCGCAGAAGCGGCGTCCGCCGGGGCCGCCATCGACGGAGCGGCCCATAGCGCCAGCAGGACCGCAGCCGTTGCAGCTGCGCGGAGCCGGCGCAACGGCAGGCGCATCAGGGGGCTCAAGCGGCGTCGGTTCCGCTGCCGCCGGGGGCCGCGATGCTCTGGTCGATGGCGCCGAAGATGCTCTGGCCGTCCTTGCCCTTCATCTCGATGCGGATGGTGTCGCCATACTGCATGTATTCGGTCTTGGGCGCGCCGTCCTGGATGGTCTCGATGCAGCGCTTTTCGGCGATGCAGCTGTAGCCCTTGGGCCATTCCATGCGCTTGTTCTTGCCGGTGCCGGTTTCCACGCCCTTGTTGCTGACCGTGCCGCTGCCCACGATGGAGCCGGCACGCACATTGCGCGTCTTGCAGATGTGGGCGATCAGCTGGCCGAAATGGAAGGTCATCTCCTCGCCCGCATCGCACATGCCGACCTTGCGGCCGTTCCAGGTCGACTGCAGCGTCAGGTGCAGGCGGCCGCCCTTCCAGGCATCGCCCAGCTCGTCCAGCGTCACGGCCACGGGGCTGAAGGCCGTGGCGGGCTTGGACTGGAAGAAACCGAAGCCCTTGGCCAGCTCGGCGGGGATCAGGTTGCGCAGGCTCACGTCGTTGGCCAGCATGACCAGGCGGATGCCGCCCAGCGCCTGCTCGGGCGTGGAGCCCATGGGCACATCGCCGGTCACCACGGCGATCTCGGCCTCGAAATCGATGCCCATGGCCGTGCTGGGCACGACCACATCGTCGCAGGGACCGATGAAGTCGTCGCTGCCGCCCTGGTACATCAGCGGGTCGGTGTAGAAGGTGGCGGGCACCTCGGAATTGCGCGCCTTGCGCACCAGCTCCACATGGTTGATGTAGGCCGAGCCGTCGGCCCACTGGTAGGCGCGCGGCAGCGGCGCCATGCACTGCTGGGGATCGAAGGGGAAGGCATGGGGTGCCTTGCCCGTGTTGAGCTGGTGGTACAGGTCCTGCAGCTGGGGCGCCATATAGCTCCAGTCGTCCAGGACCTGCTGCATGCGGCTTGCAATGCCGGTCGCATAATGCGCTTGGCTCAGATCGCGGGAAACCACGACCAGTTGACCGTCACGAGAACCATCTTTGTAGGTGGCCAGTTTCATCGACACTCCCCCGCATCCAGACCGCCGTCTCTGCAGCTGCCCGGCGAAAGGCTTCGCCGGCTGCCCGATGCGGCCACCTGAATTACGATTGGTTAAATTGATTTAACTAAACAAAACACGAATTCTATTGCAATGGACAAGGAACGGGCAGGCATTCAATCGGTAGAGGTGGGTTTCTCCCTAGTCGAAGCCCTGGCGCGCGCACGTGGCCCGCTCATGCTCAGGGATCTCGCGTCGGACGCCGGCATGAGTGCCGCCAAGGCGCACCGCTATCTGGTGAGTTTCCAGCGCATCGGCCTGGTCGCCCAGGATGAGCGCAGCTCGCGCTACGACCTGGGGCCGGCTGCGCTCAAGATGGGGCTGGCCGCACTGTCGCGCCTCGATCCGGTGCGGCTGGCACGCGAGCGCGTGCCGGCGCTGATGGAAGAGATCAACCATACGGTGGCCATTGCCGTCTGGGGCAACCACGGACCGACCATCGTGCACTGGGAGGAATGCGCCGAGGCGGTCACGGCCAACCTGAGCCTGGGCGATGTCATGCCCATGCTGGCCTCGGCCACGGGCCGCTGCTTTGCCGCCTGGCTGCCGCGCGAGATGACCCAGCCGCTCATGGAACCCGAGCTGGAGCGCGCGCGCAAGGCCAACCGCCAGGATCTGCCGCTGACGCCACAGGCCATAGACGCCATGCTGGCCGAAGTGCGCCAGCGCGGCACGGCACGCGTGGTCGATACCGTGCTGCCCGGCATCGTGGCGTTCTGCGCGCCGGTCTTCGACGCATCCGGCCATCTGGTGCTGGGGCTGATGACCCTGGGCTCGGTGGCCACTTTCGATCCCGACTATGGTGGAGCCATCGATGTGCCGCTGCAGGCCGCGGCCCGCCAGCTGTCGCTGGACCTGGGCTGGGGCAGCGCGGCCCAGGCCTGAAACCGACAAGGATGAAATCGCTCCCATGGTCGGCGCCCGCAAAGCCCTGATTCCCATTACCGGCGTGGTCGTCGCCGCCCATGCAGTGGTGCTCTGGGGACTGCCGGCCCTGGAAGGCAGGCCGGACATCCAGGGCCGGGAAACCGTGGTCATGCAGACCCGCACGGTACAGGCGCAACCGCCTGCGCCCCCGGCCCCGCCCGTGCCGCCCCCCAGGCCGGCACGCCCGCCAGCCCCCAAGCCCCGGCCGCAACCGCCAGCCCCGCGGCCCGCACCCGTGCCTTCGCCGGAGCCCGTGCAGAAATCAGTGCCGGATCCGGATCAAACCCAGGTGGCACAAGCGCCAGCCGCTCCCGATAGCGAAGCGCAAGCCACCGGCAGCCCGGCGCCGGCCGAGACGCCCGCCCCACCGGAAACGCCACCGTCCCCACCCGCCGACCGGCAAGGCACGGCCCAGGGTCTGCGGGTCACGCCGGCGGGCGCCGCGCCACTGCCGCCAGGCACGGAACTGCCCGTGGCCCTGCCCGGGCCGGCCACCCTGGAGTTCGATGCCAAAGGGCAGGTCAAGGGCTTCCAGTACTCGGCCGGCGCCGAACTGCAATGGTCGCACGACGGCCAGTACTACCAGGCCAGGCAGTCCATCAGCATGTTCCTGATGGGCGAGCGCTCCCAGACCAGCCAGGGGCTGGTCACCCCTCGCGGCCTGCAGCCGCTGAGCTTTACCGACCGGGGCCGCAAGACCCAGACAGCCCATTTCGATGTGGCCCAGGGCAAGGCCAGCTTCAGCGACGGTACGCCCGAGGCCGCCATTGCCGACGGCGTGCAGGATCGGCTCAGCGTTTTTCTGCAACTGTCGGCCCTGCTGGCGGCCGCCCCCGGCCGCTACCCTCAGGGCACGGTGATCGAGCTGACCACCAGCAGTGCCCGCGCCGCTGCACGCTGGCGCTTTGCCGTCGGCCCCAGCGAAACCCTGGACCTGCCGGCCGGCTCCGTCGAGGCCTTGCGGCTGGACAAGCTGCCCGACACGCAGGGCAACAGCGAACAGCAGGGCGCGCTGTGGCTGGCGCCGTCCATGCAGTACCTGCCCGTGCGCATCCGCCTGAACCAGGGCCAGAACGACTATGTGGACCTGCGGCTCAAGCGCTACGAGCCGCAGTAGCGGCAAACAGCACGGGCACGTTCCGCGCCGCCTACATCCGGCATAGCCGGCAGCTTCGCGGCATCTCGTGGCCCCGCCGACACGGATTCATGGCCGAGAGGTCCAATCCGTGAAATACTGTGCTCAGGTGCCCGGGTAGGCGTTTCGGTCTTGAAACGCGGCACCGGACCTCCATCTCCATGGAGAACACACCCGCAACACGGCTCAGAAAGGGGGAACACCATGCAAATGCTTTACGACTCCGAATCTTTTGTGGTGCTCCATCTACGTCCCGACATGGAAGACGAAGAAACGGCCGGCACTGCGGAAAAGAACGCCATCCCGCAACTGCCGCGCCACGGTTTCGAGATCGTGGACAAGCGTTCGGGCAAGGAGGTCTATCTGGACGGCTCCTGGGCAGAACTGTTCCAGAAGCAGATCCTGGCCTGGCAGCAGGATGCGCCGACCGAGGAAGAAGTCGAGGACACGCTGGATCGCTATGCGGGCCTGGCCCAGCAGCCGGTGATCGTGCACTGACGCCGGCAGCCTTCCGTCTCCACCAGGGGGAACGTGGCATAAGCACGTTCCCTTTTTTCATGGCGCCAGCCTGCGGCGCAAGGCATTGCATTTTTTCCGCAGAATCATTAACGCCGCATTAAATGGAAATTGCCCTGTAAATTCACTCCGGTAGATTTACTTTCCGTTTACCCCAAGTCATCCAGAAAAATCAAAAAAAACTGAAAAGCGTGTCTGTTGCAGCGAACAGCAACATGACTCATAAATTCAGGCATCATTGAATTTTTTCTTTTAAAAACAATGATATGCACAACATCCAAATGCGCCGTCGACATGCGACATAAAAACATCCGGATTAACGTCCTCCTCCTTCCCGGGGTTCATTGACCCATATCAACGTTCATATTCCCCACGCGCAAGGAACAAATCCAGAATTCCTTTATGGAAGCGCACCCATGAATCACGGCATCCGGGAAGGAATATGAAGAACACGTTGAAATACAGCATCTGGCCGGTCACCGCCGCACTGGTCGTCTTCTGGCACATGGCATCGGCCACGGTACAGGAGGCGCACACGCTGGCCGCGAACAGCCCGGCAGCCCCCGACACGCCCCAGGTCATCGACGACCTGCCCGCCAACTATGCGGCCGACCTGACGGCCGAGCAGCGCACGCTGGTGGAGCGCGGCCGCTATATCGCGCGCCTGGGCGACTGCGTGGCCTGCCATACGGGCGAAAAATCCAAGCCCATGGCAGGTGGGCTGGCTTTGGAAACGCCGTTCGGCAAGCTCTATTCCACCAACATCACGCCGGACAAGGCCACGGGCCTGGGCGGCTACAGCTTTGCGCAGTTCGACCGCGCCATGCGCAAGGGCGTGGCCGCGGACGGCCGCAATCTGTACCCGGCAATGCCCTACCCTTCCTATGCCAAGATGACACAGGAGGACATGCAAGCGCTCTATGCCTATCTGATGCATGGCGTGGAAGCGGTGGCGGCGCCCAACCGGGCATCGGAAATCGGCTTTCCCTTCAACCAGCGCTGGGGCCTGTCGCTGTGGAACTGGCTGTTCCTGGACGACACGCCCTTCCAGCCCCAGCCCGCCCAGAGCGCCGAATGGAACCGCGGCGCCTACCTGGTGCAGGGCCTGGGCCACTGCGGCGCCTGCCATACGCCGCGCGGCGTGGTTTCCAGGAAAAGACCATGTCCGGCGAGGGCAGCAAGGGCCGGTTCTTCCTGGCCGGCGAGACCGTGGAAGGCTGGCGTGCCCTGAGCCTGCGCAATCTCTGGACCCCCGAGGAAACGGCCGAGCTGCTCAAGACCGGCCGCAACAGGCATGGCATCGTCTCCGGCAACATGGTGGACGTGGTGCAGCACAGCACCCAGTACATGAGCGATGCCGATCTGCTGGCCATCGGCACCTATCTCAAATCCCTGCCTGCCGGTTCCGGCGACCTGCCCATGCAGGTGGCGCAGGGCCCGGCGCCGCGCATTGCCATTCCCGCGCGCGCCACGGCCGGCGCCGAAGCCGCGCACTACGACGTGCCGGCCGACCTCTACACCAGCCGCGGCGGCCTGGGCTATCTGCAGTTCTGCGCGGACTGCCACCGTTCGGATGGCGGCGGCGTCAGGGACGTCTTTCCCTCGCTCGAAGGCAACCGCTCGCTGCTGTCGGACAACCCCAGCACGCTGATCCATATCATGCTGACCGGCTGGACCACGCCGGTCACGCAAAGCCATTCCCGGGCGCTGACCATGCCGGCGTTCGCGCAGCTCGGCGACCAGGAGATTGCAGACATCCTGAACTTCACGCGCCGCAGCTGGGGCCGCAAGAACGCGCCCGAAGTCAAGGCCGGGGATGTGGCGAGCCAGCGCAAGCAGCTCAAGGCCCAGGCCGACCACTCGCGTCCTTTCGAGACGCCGCGCCTGGCGGCCATGCTCGAGGAGCCCAATGCCAGGCAACTGGTCTACGGCGCACGCCTGAACATCGAGACGCGCGACCTGCTGCCCCGCAACGTGGGTAATGCCCTCAACTGCGCAAGCTGCCACCTGAACGCCGGCACCGTGGCCGACGGCTCGCCCTATATCGGCATCTCGGCCTTCTTCCCCAGCTACGCGCCGCGTGCGGGCCGCACCATCACGCTGGAAGACCGCATCAACGGCTGCTTCCTGCGGTCGATGAACGGCAAGCCGCTGCCGCTGGATTCCGAGGAGATGAAGTCCATGGTCGCGCTGTTCGACTGGATGCGCCGCGAAACCAAGCCCGAGGACAAGGTCGAGGGCCGCGGCGTGGGCAAGGTCAGCCAGGCCATCGTCCCCAACCGCGACAACGGCAAGAAGATCTATGAAGCCCAGTGCGCGCTGTGCCACGGCGGCGACGGCGAAGGCGTGAAGAACGCCAGGGGCCAGTGGGTCTACCCGCCGCTGTGGGGCGACGAATCCTTCAACATCGGCGCCGGCATGGCCCGCACCTACACGGCGGCAGCCTTCGTCAAGCGCAACATGCCGATCGCGATGCACAGCAAGTTCCCGCTGGGTCAGGGCGGCCTCAGCGACCAGGAAGCCGTGGACGTGGCCGAATACTTCAGCCACCAGCCGCGCCCCGACTTTGCCGCCAAGGTCAAGGACTGGCCCAGGGACAGCAAGCCCGCCGACGCGCGGTACTAGGACCTGCCGGACCGCTGGCGCAGCCAGCGGTACAGCGGCGCCACCAGCAGCAGCACGGCAATCAGGCGGCAGACCTGAAACGCCGTGACCACCGGCACGCCCAGCTGCAGCACCTTGGCGGTGATGGCCATTTCGGTGATGCCGCCCGGCGAAGTGCCCAGCAGCAGCGTCACCCAGGGCAGGCCGGTGGCCGCATGCAGGGCCCAGGCAAAAGCGGCACATACCGCCATCAGCCCCACGGTGCCCAGCGCCACCATGGCCAGCCAGCGCGGTGCCGTATGCAGGAATTCACGCTTGAAGCGCACGCCCAGGCTGACGCCGATCACCAGCTGCGCCGCGTTCATCAGGCCCTGGGGCACGGCCGACAGTTCCAGGTCCGCCATGGTCAGCAGCATGGAAACCAGCAGCGCTCCCAGGAACCACGGATTGGCGCGCCCGAGCCTGACCATGGCCAGCGCACCCAGGCCCGTGAGCAGCACCAGGGCGGCAAAGCCCGGCCACTGCACATTGCGCACGGCCGGCAGCGCCAGCCCGGCCGCGCCATGCAGGCCCGCCAACCTTGCATACTGCAGGGCGAACGGAATCGTCACCGTCACGATCACCAGCCTCAGGCTGTGGCTGGCGGCCACCAGGTCGGTGCGCGCATGTTCGCGCTCGGCCAGCAGGGTCATCTCCGAAGCCGCACCGATGGAGCCTGCGAAATACGTGGTGGCGCGCATTCTTGCCTCGTCCATGCCGGGCCGCCCGAGCATGGATGGAGCCTGCACGCGGTACAGCCAGGCGCCAAAGCCCCAGCCCAGCAGCAGGGCCCAGGCAATGGCCAGTGCAATCGCCCACCAGAGGCTGGCCACCAGCTCGGTGACCGGCGGCGTGAAATAAAGGCCCAGGGCTGCGCCGATGGTCCACTGCCCGATGTTGCGCAGCTTGGCCCAGCTCTGAGTGGGCGCTCCCGCAATGGACGCCAGCGAGGTCGCGATCAGCGGCCCCAGCATCCACGGCAGCGGCGTGTGCAGCCAGAGGCACAGCCGGGCGGCCAGCCAGGCCAGCAGCAGCGTGGCGGCCACGCGGGCAACGAAGACAGGGGAAGGCAGGGAAAAGGCAGGCATGCGCGGCGGGGTAAGACAAGGCGCGACAATGGAAACCTCGCTCGCAGCGAGCGAAGCCGCACAAGTATCGCGGCATTTTTCGATGGGCAAAGCCGGTGCGATTTCTACAGGTACGAAGCCATGCCCCGTCTTTCACGATAGGACCAGCTTTATGTGGACATCTTCCCCGCAGGCCCCGGCGCGCCGGCCCGCAAATTCTTCCCTGACCGCCCAGGCCGGAACCGCCGCAATGGCAGTCCTGCTGGCCCTGGGCGGCTGCGCCCAGCAGGCAACGGCTCCGTCATCGCCGGCAGCGCCCCCTCTTGAAGCATTCACCAGCGCATCGGACTGGAATCTCCAGCTGCGGCAATGGGCCGGCACGCCCGTGATCCTGCTCGGCGAGCAGCATGACGCGACGGCGCACCAGCAATGGCAGGCGGCCACCATCGGCGAACTGGCCCGGCTCCAGCGCCTGGCGGCCGTGGTGCTGGAGATGGCGCCCGCAGGCGGCAGCACCGAGGGCCTGGCGCGCGATGCCGGCGAGGCCCAGGTCCGGCAGGCCCTGCGCTGGCAGGAAAAGGACTGGGCATGGCAGCGCTACCGCGGGGTGGTGATGGCGGCCGTGCAGGCCGGCGTGCCCGTGCTCGGCGGCAATCTGCCGCGCGAGCGCATGCAGGCCGCCATGGGCGACGCCCGCTTCGACGCGCACCTGCCTGCCGCGGGCTGGCAGTTGCAGCGCGAGGCCATCCGCGACGGCCACTGCGGCCTGCTGCCCGAGGCGCAGTGGACGCCCATGGCCCGCATACAGCTGGCCCGCGACGAAAGCATGGCGCAAGCCTTGCGGGCCGCCGCAGCCCGGCTGCGGCGTGACGGCCAGAGCGTGCTGCTGGTCTCGGGGCGCGGGCATTCGCGCGCCGATGTCGGCGTACCCACCTGGCTGGGCGCTGACCTGCCGTACAAGGTGGCCGTCGCGCGCGCCCCGGCTGAGCAAGGAGCCTTGCAGTTTGCCCCGGACTGGTGGCAGGTGCTGCCCGCCGCCCCGGGCGTGGATCATTGCGCCCAGCTGCGCGCGCAATGGCAGCGCCCGGCAGGGCAAGCCGGCAAGCCCTGAGAGAAACGCAGGGCTCCCGCTGCCCTGCCGTTTGCGGCAGCCGCCCCGTTTCAGGCTGTCTCGATCAGCCGCGCCCCCTTGCCCACTTTTTCGAGCAGGCGCGTGAAGTCCTGCGCCGGCAGGGGCCGGCTGCAGAAATACCCCTGGAAGAAGTCACAGCCCTTCTGGCGCAGGAACTCCAGCTGCTCGCGGTTTTCCACGCCTTCGGCCAGCACCTTGAGGCCCATGGCATGGCCCAGCGCGATGACCGAGCTGCTGATGGCCATGTCGTCGGCACTGTGCGGAATGTCGCGGATGAAGCTCTGGTCGATCTTGAGCAGGTCCAGCGGAAAGCGCTTGAGGTGGGCCAGCGACGAATAACCGGTGCCGAAGTCGTCGATGGCCAGGTGCACGCCCAGTTCGCGCAGGCGGTTGAGCACCTGCAGGCCCTCTTCGGGATGCTCGGCCAGCGCGCTTTCGGTGATCTCCAGCTCCAGCTGCTGGGCGGGATAGCCGGTCTGCGCCAGCACCTGCTGGGTCGCGCCGGCCAGATCGGTGAGCAGCAGCTGGTGCAACGAGACATTGACGGCAATGGTCAGTGCCGGCAGGCCGGCGCTGCGCCACTGCTGGCCCTGGCGGCAGGCCTCCTGCAGCACCCACAGGCCCAGCGGCCCGATGAGGCTGGAGCTCTCGGCCACGGGGATGAAGCGCGCCGGAGAGATCAACCCTTCGTCGGGGTCCAGCCAGCGCAGCAGGGCCTCCGCACCGATCAGGCGGCCCGTGGCCAGCTCCAGCTGCGGCTGGTAGTACAGGCACAGATGGCCCAGATCCAGCGCGCGGCGCAGCCGCGCCTCCAGCGCCAGCCGCTCGCGGGCGGCCTGCGTCATGCCTTCGCTGAAGAAGCACCAGGTGCCCGAGCCGCGGGCCTTGGCGCCGTAGACGGCCGCATGGGCATCACGCATCAGCTCCTCGGTATCGAGCGCATGCTCGGGATACAGGCTGATGCCCACGCTCAGGCCCACGACCACGGACAGTCCGTCCGGCGAAGTCCAGGGCCGGGCCGCGGCGCGGATCAGGTGCTCGGCCACGGCAATCGCCTCCTCGCGGCCGTTGAGCCCCGGGCAGACCACGGCCAGTTCGTCTCCGGCCAGGCGGCCCAGCATGTCCCCATGGCGCAGCGCGCCCTGCACCTGCTGCGCCACATGCTTGAGCACCATGTCCCCGACCGCGTGGCCATAGCTGTCGTTCACGTCCTTGAAGCGGTCGATGTTGAGCAGCATCACGGCCATGCCGTCCTGCGTTGCACGCGCCTGCTCCACGGCCTCGCCGAGCAGCCCCTCGAATTTCGCGCGGTTGGGCAAGCCCGTGAGCACGTCGCTCTGCGACAGGAACTCCAGCTGCCGCTCGCGCGCCTTGTCGCTGGAGATGTCGGTGAACATGCATACGTAATGCGTGACCGTGCCCGCTGCATCCTTGACCGCGCTCAGCGACATGCGCTCCAGAAACACCTCGCCGCTCTTGCGCCGGTTCCAGATCTCGCCCTGCCAGTGCCCCGTGGCCCGCATGCTGGCCCACATGTTTTCATAGAACGCCTTGCCGTGCAGGCCGGACTTGAACATGCGCGGCGTCTGGCCCAGGATCTCCTCCTCGGCATAGCCCATCAGCCGGGTGAACGAGCGGTTGGCCGAAAGAATGCGGCTTTGCGCATCGGTCACCACCACGCCTTCGATGGTGTTGTCCACCACGGCAGCCGCCAGGCGCTGGCGCTCCTCGGCATCGCGGCTGGCGGTCTGATCGGCCAGCAGGCCCGACAGGCGCTGCAAGCGCCCTTCGGCATCCACGCGGCTTTGGCCGTGCACCTTGAACCAGCGGTAGACGGAGTCGAAGCACAGCAGACGCGCCGTCAGCACGATTTCGCGGCTTTGCCGCAGCGCGCTCCGGAGCATGGAGCGGGCGGGCCTGCGGTCCTCGGGATGCAGGCGGGAGAAGAAATCGAAATCACGCACCAGGTCGCTGCCGCGGTAGCGCAGCATGCGGGCCACGCCCTTGGAGAAATGGAAATGCCGGGCCGCGCCATCCCACTCCCAGACGCCGTTGCCGCTGCCTTCCAGCGCCAGGCGCAGCGTGGTCTCGCTGCGCTCCAGCGCCTGCCGGGCGGCCAGCACCTCGGTCAGGTCCTGCAGCACGCACACCAGGGCCAGCGGCCCTTCGCCGTCGGCGGCCCGCATGCGGCTGGCCGTGCACAGCACGGGCGTCACCTTTTCCGTGAGCACGTTCACGCAGCGGCGCAGCATCTGGAAATGGTCGCACTCGCCGGCGACCAGGCTGGCCATCTGCCGCTTCACCTCCTGCGGGTCGTCGGCCGGCACCAGCAGCCGGAAGTTCTCGCCCTGCAGCGAATCCGCGCTGCGCCCCAGCCAGCCGGCCAGGCGCGCATTGGCCCAGACGATCTCGGCGCCATCGAAGCGCACCCGCGCAATGCCGGCCGGCGCATGGCGCGCCACCAGGGCCAGTTCCTGGGCGGTTTCCTGGCGCACGCCCTCGGCGCTGCGCTTGCGCACCAGCAGCCAGGCGCCGATCAGGGCCGTGATCAGCAGCCAAGCGGCAAACAAGGCTATCTGCCAGCGGGCCGACCGCTGATGGGCGGACACGCCAAAATAGGCCAGCACCCACGCCTGGGCCCCCAGCCATGTCATCCCCGCACACACGTAAAGGGCCACCAGCATCCAGGGCCTGATGTGGGAATGACCTCCCTCGCTTTTCATGTATTTCCTTTGTCCGCAGGGTCCTGCCCTTGCTGCGACAATCGCCCAGCTATGACCCAAGCCTATATTCTGACCCTTTCCTGCCCCGACCGACTCGGACTGGTACATGCCGTGTCGGGCTTTTTGCTGGAGCAAGGCGGCAACATCGAGGAAGCCGCCCAATACAACGACCCGGCCACCGGCCTGTTCTTCATGCGCGTGCAGTTCGCCTGCCCCGGCACCGACGTGGCCACGCTCAAGGGCGCGGTCGCCGAACTCGCAGGCCGCTACCAGATGCAGTGGAACCTGCATCCCCAGGACGAGCGCATGAAGACCGTGATCATGGTCAGCAAGGAAGGCCACTGCCTCAACGACCTGCTGTTCCGCTGGAAGACCGGCCTGCTGCCCATCGACATCCGCGCCATCATCAGCAACCACCGCGAGTTCTACCAGCTGGCCGCCAGCTACAACATCCCGTTCCACCACATCCCGGTGACGGCCGCCACCAAGGCCCAGGCCGAAGCACGGCAGTACGAGATCGTCGAAGCCGAAGGCGCCGAGCTGGTGGTGCTGGCCCGCTACATGCAGGTGCTCTCCAACGACCTGTGCGCCAAGCTTTCGGGCCGCGCCATCAACATCCACCACAGCTTCCTGCCCAGCTTCAAGGGCGCCAAGCCCTACTACCAGGCCCACGACCGCGGCGTGAAGCTGATCGGCGCCACGGCCCACTATGTGACGGCCGACCTGGACGAAGGCCCCATCATCGAGCAGGACGTGGCCCGCGCCGACCATACCGACACCGTCGAGACCCTGACTGCCCGCGGCCGCGACACCGAGAGCCAGGTGCTGGCCCGCGCCGTGAAGTGGCACAGCGAGCGCCGCGTGATCCTCAACGGCCACAAGACAGTGGTCTTCCGTTGAAGCGGGCCCGGGCATAGCCTGCCGCGACGCCATGGTGACGATCACCAGTACCGTGACCGGCAGCGCCGCCGCCCTCCACAGCGGCGGCGCGCGGCGCATCCCGCCCATCCAGTGCCTGCTGACCTTCGAAGCCCTGGCCCGCCTGCGCTCGGTCACCCAGACGGCCGAAGAGCTGTGCGTCACGCCCAGCGCCGTCAGCCACCGCGTCAAGCAGCTCGAGCAGTTGCTGGGCACGCGCCTGTTCGGCCGCGCCGATTTCTCGCTGACCACCGACGGCATCGCCTACCTGGCCCATGTGCGCGAAGGCCTGGGCGCGCTGCAGCGCTTTCCCGGCACCGCGGCCGCTCCCGGGCGCCGGCGGCTCAAGCTCGCGGTCACGCCCACGTTCGCCCGCTCCATCCTGATCCCGCGCCTGCGCCAGTTCACCGAGGCCTATCCGGAGATCGACATCGCGCTGCAGGTGTCCATTCCGCTGCTGGACGTGATCGCCGAGGACGCCGACCTCATGGTGCGCTTCGGCACCGGCCACTATGCCGACGTGGAGCATATCGAGCTGGCGCGCGACACCGTCACGCCGCTGGCCTCGCCGGCCTTTCTGCGCGAGAACGGCCCGTTCGAGCGCCCCGAGGACCTGGAAGGCCAGCCGCTGCTGCGCAGCCCGCTGGACCCGTGGCGCACCTGGTTCGCGGCCGCCGGCCTGTCCTGGCCCGAGCCCGGCGAAGGCTCGCAGTTCAACGACGTGGGCCTGATGTGCGACGCCGCCGCGGCCAGCATGGGAGTGGCGCTGATCCGCCACAAGCTGGGCCTGCCATGGCTCGAGAACGGCTCGCTGGTGCGCCTGTTCGACCTCGATGCGCCCAGCCCCCATGCCCACTACCTGTGCTGGGAGACCGGCACCATGGACCGCTGGGAATGCGCGGCCTTTGCCGAATGGCTGCGCAAGGCCATGAACTCCTGACACCGCCCCTCTGCCAGCTTTTGCCACCGCCGGCAACCCGCAGTTGCCCTCTGCCCTTTTCCAGCACAGTGCCGTGGCCGCCCGGCTGCGCTGCATCAAGGCCGCTGCATGGCTGCCGGTCAAAACTATGTAACGTCGCGCCGTGCGGACACTGCAGCGCTGGCCCTCTTCAACGACTTGCGGCCGCTGGCCATCATGCGCCCCACGACCCAAGAAAACAGTCCATTCGGGAGGGGGAGAACCATGCACAAGCGAAAAAGCCATCTGAAGGCTCTGTTGCTGGCATTGCCGTTGTGGGCCGCCGGTCCTGCACCGCTGCAGGCCGAGGAACAGCCCATCGTCATCGGCGCCAGCCTGCCGCTGTCTGGCGTCCAGGCCGATGCGGGCAGGGAGGGCCAGGTCGTCATGCAGGCCTATGTGGATGCCGTCAACCGCCAGGGCGGTATCGGCGGCCGGCCGCTGCAGCTCAAGGTGCTCGATGACGGCTACGAGCCCCAGCGCGCGGCCGGCAATGCGCGCCAGCTGATCCATGGCGGCGCCGTGGCCCTGCTCAGCTGCTGGGGCTCGGCCAGCTGCGGCGCCATGCAGCCGGTGCTGCAGGAGGCGCAGATCCCGCTGGTCGGCGCGCTGGCCGGCACCGGCCCCGTGCGCCAGCCGCAGGGCCGCTACACCTATCTGCTGCGCGCCAGCACCTTGAGCGAAATCTCGGCCATGGTGCAGCAGATGCAGACCCTGGGCCAGAACCGCATCGCCGTCGCCTACCAGCAGGACAGCTTCGGCCAGAACAGCCTGGAGGCGGCCCGCGCCGTGCTGGGCTCGCACAGCCTGCAGCCGCTGGCCGAGATCGCGCTGGAGCCCTCGGGCGGCAATGCCGCCGCGGCTGCCGCCCAGCTGGCCCGCCAGCCGCAGCTGCAGGGCGTAATCGTGCTGGCCGGCGCGCCGGCCACCGTGGGCCTGATCACCGCGGCGCGCCAGGCCCAGGTGGGCGTGCAGTTCTACAACCTGGCCGCCCAGGCCCACCAGGGCGTGGTCAAGGGCCTGGGCGAACACACGCGCGGCGTGATCTTCACCACGCTGGTGCCCAGCCCCTGGCGCACGGCGCTGGCCGTGTCCAAGGACTACCAGCAGCTGCTGGGTGCCGCGGGCAAGCACAGCGCCTCGTACATGGGCATGGAGGTCTATCTGAATGTGCGCACGCTGGTGGACGGCCTGCGCAAGGCCGGCAGCGGCGTCACGCGCGCCTCGCTGGCGGCGGCGCTCGACAGCCTGGGCGAGATGCACTACGGCCCCATGAACATCCGCTTTGCCAGCGGCCGCCACCAGGGCTCCAACTATGTGGGGCTGGCCATGCTGAACCAGCAGGGCCATTTCATAGATTAGGCATCAAATCAACCTCAAACCTTTGCACAGCAAGCGTAGACAGCTATTGTTTTAGACACTAGAAAACAGGCAGCTTCAGCGCTTTTCACATGCGGCTGCAAGAAAACTCACGCCGCACCCGGCATCCTTCCTCTACAGTCGGGGCATGATGCCCGCCAGCTCTCTTTCCGATCCGTCGGCCGCCGCCGATGCCGCCCGCCGCCAGCCGGCTGCTACCGAACGCGCCCGCCGCCAGGCCGAGGTGCTCGATGCGCTGCGCCCCCATGTGCCCGCGCATGCGCTGCTCTACCAGACCGAGGACACCACGCCCTATGAATGCGACGGCCTCACGGCCTACCGCCAGCGCCCGCTCGTGGTCTGCCTGCCCGAGACCGAGAGCCAGGTGCAGGCCGTGCTCAAGGCCTGCCATTCCATCCAGGTGCCCGTGATCGCGCGTGGCGCCGGCACCGGCCTGTCGGGCGGCGCCATGCCCCACCCCATGGGGGTGACGCTGTCGCTGGCCAAGTTCAACAGGATCCTCAAGGTCGACCCGTACAGCCGCACGGCCCTGGTGCAGTGCGGCGTGCGCAACCTGGCCATCAGCGAGGCCGCCGCACCCCACGGCCTGTACTACGCGCCAGACCCCAGCAGCCAGATCGCCTGCACCATCGGCGGCAACGTGGCCGAGAACTCGGGCGGCGTGCACTGCCTCAAGTACGGCCTGACGGTGCACAACGTGCTCAAGGTCAGGGGCTTCACCATCGAAGGCGAGCCCGTGGAGTTCGGCTCCGATGCGCTGGACACGCCGGGTTTCGATCTGCTGGCCACCGTCATCGGCAGCGAGGGCATGCTGGCCGTGGCCACCGAAGTCACCGTCAAGCTCATCCCCAAGCCCATGCTGGCACGCTGCATCATGGCCAGCTTCGACGATGTGCGCAAAGCTGGCGACGCCGTGGCCGCCGTGATCGCGGCCGGCATCATTCCCGCCGGCCTGGAAATGATGGACAAGCCCATGACCGCCGCCGTCGAGGACTTCGTCAAGGCCGGCTACGACCTCACGGCCGAAGCCATCCTGCTGTGCGAATCCGACGGCACGCCGGAAGAAGTGGAGGAGGAAATCGCACGCATGAGCGAAGTGCTGCGCGCGGCCGGCGCCACGGCCATCGCCGTGAGCGAAAGCGAGGAAGAGCGGCTGCGCTTCTGGAGCGGGCGCAAGAACGCCTTTCCGGCCAGCGGCCGCATCAGCCCCGACTACATGTGCATGGATTCGACCATTCCGCGCAAGCGCCTGGCCGACATCCTGCTGGCCATCCAGCAGATGGAGAAGAAATACGGCCTGCGCTGCGCCAATGTCTTCCATGCGGGCGACGGCAACCTGCATCCGCTGATCCTGTTCGATGCCAACGATCCCGACGAGCTGCACCGCTGCGAGCTGTTCGGCGCCGACATCCTGGAAACCAGCGTGGCCATGGGCGGCACCGTGACCGGCGAACATGGCGTGGGCGTGGAAAAGCTCAACTCCATGTGCACCCAGTTCACCACGGCCGAGAACCAGCAGATGTTCGCGCTCAAGGCCGCATTCGATCCGCTGTCGCTGCTCAATCCCGGCAAGGTGATCCCCACGCTCAACCGCTGTGCCGAGTACGGCAAGATGCTGGTGCGCGGCGGACAGATCAGCCACCCCGACCTGCCCAGGTTCTGAGCCTGCGTCACGTCTTGGCAATGCCTGGCACGGAAGGGGCGCACCGCCCCTTGCCGGGCGCTTCAGGCGCGGTCCCGGCCGAGTCACCGCCCGAATCACCGGCCGAGGTTGGCATGCGCCCCCCTGCGGCGCCCTCGCAAGCTCGCTCCTGTTCACGCAAGGCCTTCAAATATTTCACGTTGGCACGGATGGTTTCGATCTGTGCCCGGGTCAACGGTCGTGGAATCCTTGCTTCCCCGGCCCTGACCCATGCCACGGCATGGGTCCCGGAGTCGCAGTGCGCAGGCGCGTGCTCATCGCGATTCAAGCCCATTGTCCAGCCTCCTCGCCTTCGGCCAGCCCAACGCGTGGGCCTGCCATGATGTAACTTTTCAACTTAACCAAAAGTCAATCATTAATGTAACTTCAAATAGAAGTTACGCTCGGCATCCGGCATTTTTATAAGTTGCGGCCGCATGCAGAATGCAAAGCAGCGGTTTGCGCAAAAGTTACGCGAGGCAATGGAGGCGGCAGGCTACGAGGCCAAGCCTTCGGTCCTGGAGCGCGAGTTCAACAGCCGCTACTGGGGCAAGCCCATGACGCTGCACGGCGTACGCCGCTGGCTTCTGGGCGAAACCGTTCCCGGCCACCGCAAGCTGGCCACTCTGGCCGAATGGCTGCAAGTGCCTGCGCATGAACTGGCCTGGGACCCCGCCGAGGTGCCCCGGACCCGCGAGCAGCCCGCGCCCTGGAGCGTTTCCCTGGGTTACGAGGACCGCGAGCTCTTCGACCTCTATCTGCGCCTGCCCGTGCCCAAGCGGCGCCTGGCGCGCGACGTCATATTGGCCATTGCGCGCGCCCATGCGGCCGAAGAGGCCGAGCGCGCGGCCCAATCCTAGAAGGCCAGGCTCAGCCGCCAAAGGCACGCTGGCGCGCCTCGCGCTGCGCCGGCGTTTCGTCGAGCAGTTCGCCGATCACTTCCTGGCGCGATCTGCCGCCGGCGGCCTGCGGTGCATCGGCCGGATAGACGCTGGCGTTGAAGCGCGACGCGCCGCCCTGGCGCACGGCGGTCTCGGCCTCCGCCAGCACCTGGGCGCGCGTCTTGCTGCTGCGGAAATGGTCGGGATGCGTGGTGACCCCGGATTCGTTGTTGGCCGGATGCCAGTAGCTGCCGGCCATGGCGGCGCCGGGCAGGCTCATTGCCGCCGATGCGGCCAGGCCGGCCATCAGGGAAGCGGGAAAGAAGCGGCGTTGCGTCATGGTCTAGTTCCTTTCAGAAGTGGTGGAAGGGGCTCTCTTTCCAGCGTTGCGGAAAGATGCATCCACTGTAGGAACCGGGCTCCGACAGCACGCCCACAAGACCGTGACATTGCTGTCATCCACGGTCCACAAAAAAGCCGGGGCCCTGTTCAAGGCTCCGGCTTTGGACGAGGCAACGTGAAGACGGCTATGCGGCTGCCGGTTCGCCGCCCGCCGACGGGTCGTTGCGGTGCACCAGCCGGTACAGCAGCGGCAGCACCAGCAGCGTGAGCATGGTGGACGAGAGGATGCCGCCGATCACCACCGTGGCCAGGGGGCGCTGCACCTCGGCCCCCGTGCCCGTGGCGATGGCCATGGGCACGAAGCCCAGCGAGGCCACCAGGGCCGTCATCAGCACGGGACGCAGGCGCGTGAGCGCGCCTTCGGTCACCGCCTCGGCCACGCTGCGCCCGGCTTCGCGCAGCGAGCGTATGCAGGCAATCATCACCAGGCCGTTGAGCACGGCAACGCCCGACAGCGCGATGAAGCCCACGGCCGCCGAGATCGACAGCGGAATGCCGCGCAGCCACAGCGCCAGGATGCCGCCCGTGAGCGCGAACGGGATGCCGGTGAAGACGATGAGCCCGTCGCGCACATTGCCGAACATGGCGAACAGCAGCACGAAGACCAGCAGCAGCGCCACGGGCACCACGATCTGCAGGCGCTGGCGCGCGGACTCCAGGTTCTCGAAGGTGCCGCCCCAGCGCGTCCAGTAGCCAGGCGGCAGCTGCAGGGCTTGCAGGCGCTGCTGGGCCTCGCCCACGAAGGAGCCCATGTCGCGGCCGCGCACGTTGGCGCTGACGACGATGCGGCGCTTGCCGTCCTCGCGGCTGACCTGGTTGGGGCCGGGCGCGGTCTCGAAGCGGGCCACGGCCGACAGCGGCACAAAGCCCATGCGTCCGTCGGCGCCGCGCGGCAGGGCGATGGGCAGCCGGCCCAGCGCCTCCATGTCGTTGCGCACCTCCTCGGGCAGGCGCACCTGGATGTCGAAGCGCCGGTCGCCCTCGAACACCGTGCCGGCCTCGCTGCCGCCCAGCGCCGTGGCGATGGTGTCCTGCACATCGCCCATGTTCAGGCCGTAGCGCGATGCCTTCTCGCGGTCGATGTGCACGGTGAGCATGGGCAGGCCCGTGGTCTGCTCGACCTTGACCTCGGAGGCCCCCTGGATCTGCTGCAGCATGCCGGCCACCGCCTGGGCGCTCTTTTCGAGCACGCCCATGTCGTCGCCGAAGATCTTCACCGCCACATCGCTGCGCACGCCCGAGATCAGCTCGTTGAAGCGCAGCTGTATGGGCTGGGAGAACTCGTAGTTGTTGCCCGGTATGCGCTCCACGGCGGCCTGCACGGCGGCCAGCAGGTCGTCGCGCGAGCGTGCGGGATCGGGCCATGCGCTGCGGTCTTTCAGCATGATGTAGCCGTCCGAGATATTGGGCGGCATGGGGTCCGAGGCGATCTCGGCCGTGCCCGTGCGCGCGAACACGCGATCGATCTCGGGGAACTCCTTCTTGAGCGCCCTCTCGATCTGCATCTGCATTTGCAGCGATTGCGTGAGGCTGGTGCCGGGAATGCGCAGGGCCTGGATGGCGAAATCGCCCTCGTTGAGGTTGGGCGCGAATTCGCTGCCCAGGCGCGAGGCCAGCAGCAGGGAGAGCAGCACGGCCACGCCGGCGGCCGTCAGCACCACGGCGGGCGCGGCCATGACGCGCGCCAGCACGGGCGCATAGGCGCGGCGCGCCCATCCCATGAGGCGGTTCTCCTTCTCGGCCACCTTGCTGCCCATGAAGAGCGCGATGGCGGCGGGAATGAAGGTGATGGACAGCAGCATGGCGCCGGCCAGGGCGATGACCACGGTCAGCGCCATCGGATGGAACATCTTTCCTTCCACGCCCGTGAGCGCGAAGATGGGCAGGTACACCACCATGATGATGAGCTGGCCGAACAGCAGCGGGCGGCGGGCCTCGCGCGCGGCGGCGAAGACCTCGTGCAGCCGTTCGCTGCGCGTGAGCAGGCGGCCGCGCGCCTCCTGCGCATGGGCCAGGCGGCGCACGCAGTTTTCCACGATGACCACGGCGCCGTCGATGATGATGCCGAAGTCCAGCGCCCCCAGGCTCATGAGGTTCGCGCTGACGCGCCAATGCACCATGCCCGTGAAGGTGAACAGCATGGACAGCGGAATGATGAGCGCCGTGATCAGCGCCGCGCGCAGGTTGCCCAGGAACAGGAACAGGATGACCACGACCAGGGTGGCGCCCTCGACCAGGTTCTTCTTGACGGTGGCGATGGCCTTGTCCACGAGGTTGGTGCGATCGTAGACGGTGATGGCCCGCACGCCCGCCGGCAGGCTGCGGTTGATCTCGCGCATGCGCGCATCCACGGCCTGCGAGACGCTGCGGCTGTTCTCGCCGATCAGCATGAACACCGTGCCCAGCACCACTTCGCGGCCGTTGTCGGTGGCCGCGCCCGTGCGCAGCTCGCGGCCCAGGCCGACCTCGGCCAGGTCGCGGATGCGTATGGGCTGGCCCTGCGCGCTGCCGACGATGACCTCGCGGATGTCGGCCATGCCCGCGACCTGGCCCGGCGCGCGTATCAGGTACTGCTCGCCCTGGCGCTCGATGTAGCCGGCGCCCACATTGGTGTTGTTGCGCTGCAGCGCGGTGACGATGTCGGCCAGCGTGAAGCCGTAGGCCGCCAGCCGCTCGGGCCGGGGGGCCACCAGGTATTCCTTGGCGTAGCCGCCGATGGAGTTGATCTCGGTCACGCCGGGCACGTTGCGCAGCTGGGGCTTGATGACCCAGTCCTGGATCTCGCGCAGGTCCATGGGCGTGTAGGGCGTTCCGTCGGCCTTCTTCGCGCCCTCTTCGGCTTCCACGGTCCACAGGTAGATCTCGCCCAGGCCCGTGGAGATGGGCCCCAGCGTGGGCGTGATGCCCGCGGGCAGGCTGCCCTTCGCCTGCTGTATGCGCTCGTTGACAAGCTGGCGCGCGAAGTAGATGTCCGTGCCGTCCTTGAACACCACGGTGACCTGGGACAGGCCGTAGCGCGACAGCGATCGCGTCTGCTCCAGATGGGGCAGGCCGGCCATCACGGTCTCCAGGGGATAGGTCACGCGCTGCTCGGTCTCCAGCGGCGAATAGCCGTTGGCCTGGGTGTTGATCTGCACCTGGACATTGGTGATGTCGGGCACGGCGTCGATGGCCAGGCGCTGGTAGCTGAAGATGCCCAGCCCCGCCATGGCCAGCACGGCCAGCAGCACCAGCCAGCGCTGCTCGATGGCGAATCGGATGATGCGTTCAAACATGTTTCTTTCCTAGCCGCAGTAGCGATTTCCGCGCCTTGCACACGCGTTCTGAAATAGGCATGGCCCAAACGCGAGACGGCCAGCAGGGGCCGCCCCGCAGCATGGGCCGTCGTCCCCCTGGGGGGAAGCCGCGAAGCGGCTCAGGGGGGTCAAGGTCAATGCGTGTGTTCAGCGCTGGCCTTGCCCAGCTCGGCCTTAAGCACGAAGCTGCCTTCGGCCACATAGGGCTGGCCGGGCTGGAGGCCTTCGAGCACCTCGGTCGCCTTGGCATCCGAGCGGCCCACGCGCACGGGCCGGGCCCGGAATCCTCCCTTCACGGGCACGAAGACCACCGCCTGCTGGCCTTCCATGCGCTGGATGGCCGATGTCGCCACGGCCAGTGCGGCCTGCCGGGACGAGGCCGTCAGCTCCACGTTCACGAACAGGCCCGGGCGCCAGACGCCGTCGGGGTTGGGCAGGGTGATGCGCGCGGGCGCCGTGCGCGTGTCCTGGCCGATCAGCGCGCCCACATAGGCCACTTCACCCGTGGCCGAGGAATCGAAGGCCGTGGCCCGCACCGTGGCCTTTTCGCCTACCCGCACGGCCGGCAGGTCGGGAGCGGCCACGCGCATCTCGGCCCAGACCGAGCGCAGGTCCGAGATGGTGAAGACCTGGGTCGTGTCCTGCACGGCCTCGCCCACGGCCAGGTGCTTTTCCACCACCACGCCGTCAAACGGAGCGCGCAGCTCGAAGCGGTTCAGGCCGCCCGCGCCGCCCGCGCTCGCGCCCGCGCCGCCCGCGCTCGCGCCCGTGGCAGCCAGCTTCTGCTGGGCGTTGGAGACCGCGATCTCGGCCTCGCCCAGGGCCTGGCGGGCCTGCAGATAGTCCTGCTCGGCCGATACCTTTTCCTCCCACAGCTGCTTTTCGCGCGCATAGGTGGTGCGCGCCAGCGACAGGCGTTTCTGTGCGGCCAGCAGCTCGCTGCGCTGCTCCGACACGGCGGCGCTGCTGAGCACGGCCAGCAGCTGGCCCTTCTTCACGTTCTGGCCCAGGTTGGCGGCCACGCTCTCGGCCACGCCCGCCACGCGCGGCACCACATGGGCCGTGCGGTCTTCGTTGAAACGGATTTCGCCGGGCAGCTGCAGCACGGAGCGCACCGTGGTCGGGCCGGCCTCGGCCAGCCGTATGCCGGCTGTCTCCATGCGCTGGGCATCCATGGCGATCAGGCCTTCGTCCTCATCGTGGCCGGCTTCGGACTTGCGGGCCGCAGGCGCCCCGCCGCCTTCATGGTGCTCGCCATCGGCATGCGCCTCGTCGTGCGCGTGGGCAGAGGCCGCCGCGCCATGGTGCTCGCCGTCGGCATGGCCTGCGGCTTCGCTGTGGCCGTGCCCATGGGCCGCCTCGGCCCCGGTTCCGCCTGGGGTGCCGCTGCGCAGGATCAGCACGGCCGCTAGCGCACCCAGCGCGAGGATGGCGGCGATCGCCACGACGGTACGGCGCGGCGCCAGAGGTGTGGGGGATGGAGTGTTGCTCATGGTGTGGTGCGGTCGGATGGTTCTGCGCCCAGCAGGCGGTCGATGTCGGCGGCCGCGCGCTGCGTGGCCAGCAGTTGCTCCAGGTACTGGCTGCGTGCCTCCGACCAGGTGCGCTGGGCGTCGAGCACGTCGAGGTAGGCGAACTTGCCCAGCGCAAAGCCGCGCGCGGCCAGTTCATAGGCCGTGCGTGCCGTGGGCAGCACCTCGCCGGCCAGCAATCGGGCCTGCTGGCTGCTGGCCTGCAGCTGCTCGCGCGCCTCGAACACTTGGGCCTGCAGCTGGATGCGCACGGCCTGCAGCTCGTCCTCGGCCCGGTCGGCCAGGCGCAGGGCCTGCAGCTGGTTGCCGCGGTTGCTGTCGAAGACCGGCAGCGGCACCGAGATGCCGACCACCAGCTGGTTGCGCCCCACTTCCGTAGCGCGCTTGACGCCCAGGCTCAGCGTGGGATCGGGCAGGCGCCGTGCGCGCTCCAGCTCGGCGGCGGCCCGGCTTTGCGCCAGGGCCTGGCGTGCGCGCAGCACGGCCGGGGCCTGCTCCATGCGCTGCTGCAGCGCCTGGAACGCCGGTACCTCGGGCAGCGCATCGACGCCCCCCGAGCCTTCGCCTATAGCGTCTCCGAAGGGACGCACGGCGTCGCCCCACAGCGCCTGCATCTGTACGCGCGCCACGCGCAGGCCCGACTGCGCCTGGGCCAGCTCCAGCTGCGCGCCGGACTCGGCCACGCGGGCCTTGGTCTCTTCCAGCGGCGCGATCTTGCCCGCGGCCACGCGCTTGGCCGCGGCTTCGCGCGCACTGCGGGCAATTTCCAGCGTCTGCCTGGCCAGGCTCACGCGCTGCTGCGCGGCCAGCAGGCCGAAGAAGGCCGCGCGCACATCGGCGCGCAGCGCGGCCTCGGCGGCGGCCAGTTCGGCCCGGACCACATCGCGGCCGCGCTCGGCCACGCGCATGCGGGCCGCGCGCTTGCCGCCGACTTCCACGGTCTGGTTCCATTGCAGCGTCACCGAGCGCGTGCTGCTGCGCGTGTCTTCCTGCGAATACGCGAGTTCGGGATTGGGCCGGGCCTGGCTTTGCAGCACGGCGCCCTCGCTGGCCGCCAGCGCCTGGCGCGCCGCGCGCAGGCCGGGGTTGTGATCCAGCGCCAGAGCCAGCGCCTGCGGCAGTGACAGCGACGGCGCATCACCCACCGACACATCACCCACCGGCGCACGGCCGGCCGCCGCGGCATGTACCGCCTCGGCCCGGGCTGCAGGCCATGCGGCAGCCATGGCCAGGCCCAGCAGGCTGCAGCGCAGGGTGCGGAACGGGACATCGAACATAAAAAACTCCTGGCTCTCTCCAGCCTGCCACGACTGTAGAAACCCGGGGGCGACGCCTCTCTGACCGGAAGATGACAAATTCGTCATCTGGCTGCACGGCGGCTGAAGGCATGGATCGCGCACAATGCGGCCCATGAAACTGCTGGTCGTCGAGGACGAGATCAAACTGGCCGAGTACCTGCACAAAGGCCTGACCGAGGAAGGCTTTGTGGTCGATGTGGCCCACAACGGCATCGACGGGCTGCATCTGGCCACCGAGCTGGCCTACGACCTCATCGTGCTCGACGGCATGCTGCCCGGCATCGACGGACTGGCCGTGCTGGCGGCGCTGCGCCAGTCCCTGCAGACCCCGGTGCTGATGCTGACCGCGCGCGGCCAGGTGGAAGACCGCGTCAAGGGCCTGCAGGGCGGCGCCGACGACTACCTGGTCAAGCCCTTCGCGTTCTCGGAGCTGGTGGCGCGCATCCATGTGCTGCTGCGCCGCGGCGCAGCAGCCCAGGCCGTGCCCGAGGCCACGGTGCTGCGCATGGCCGACCTCGAGCTGGACCTGATCCGCCGCCGTGCCACGCGCGCGGGCCAGCGCCTGGACCTGACGGCCAAGGAGTTCAATCTGCTGAGCCTGCTGCTGCGCCGCCAGGGCGAGGTGCTGTCGCGCACCGAGCTGGCCTCCCAGGTCTGGGACATGAACTTCGACAGCGAGACCAATGTGGTCGAAGTGGCCGTGCGGCGCCTGCGCCTCAAGCTCGACCAGCCCTTCGAGCGGCCGCTGCTGCACACCGTGCGCGGCATGGGCTACGTGCTGGAGTCGCGCGCACCGTGATGCCCTGGCAGTCCGACGTTCCCCACCTGGGCCGGCGCCTGTCGCGCTGGCTGGCGCTGCAGACCATGCTGGGCCTGGGGCTGGTGTGCGTGGCGGTGTACGTGGTGATCGCGCTGGCGCTGGCGCTGCGCCAGCAGGAGGTGCTGGACCACAAGCAGCAGGCCGTGCAGCACCTGCTGGCCGAGGGGCGGGCGGTGCATGGGGCACCCGAGCTGGCGCACATGCTCGACGACTTCCTGACCGGGCACGACGAGCTGTCGCTGCGCATCCTCGACGCCCAGGGCAGCCCGGTGTACGAGCATCCGCGCCACGGCGCCGGCGGCGATGGGCGCCCGCTGCACCGGCGCTTCGCGGTGCGGCTGCCCGGCAGCGGGCAGCCGGTGCAGGCCGACCTGCAGCTGGACCGCAGCGATGACGACGCGCTGCTGCGCCACCTGGCCTGGACGCTGGGGCTGGCCGCGGTGATCGGCACGCTGCTGGTGTCGCTGGCCGGCATCTGGCTGGTGCACCGCGGGCTGGCGCCGCTGCATTCGCTGGTGGAGCAGACGCGCCGGCTGTCGGCGCAGGACCTGCAGCGCCGGCTCGACGACAGCGGCCAGCCCCAGGAACTGCGCCCGCTGATCGCCCAGTTCAACGCGCTGCTCGAGCGCCTGTCCGTGGCCTACCGGCAGATGGAGGCCTTCAACACCGATGTGGCGCACGAGCTGAACACGCCGCTGACCACGCTGATCAGCAGCTGCGAACTGGCGCTGCGCAAGCCGCGCGGCGAGGCCGAGCTGCGCGAGGTCCTGTCCTCCAACCTCGAGGACCTGCAGCGCATGGCCGGCATCGTGGGCGACATGCTCTTCCTCTCCCAGGCCGACCGCGGCCAGGGTGCGCGCCTGAGTGCCGTGGCCAGCCTGGCGGCGCTGGCGCACGAGGTCATCGAATTCCATGAAGCGGCGCTGCAGGAAGCCGGCGTGCAGGTGATCGTGCGGGGCGATGTCCCGGCGCAGGTCGACGCGCGGCTGCTGCGCCGCGCGCTGTCCAACCTGCTGGGCAATGCCACGCGCTATGCCGCGCCGGGCTCGACGATTGCCGTGCAGATCAGCCACCACCCCTGCGCCCGCCATGAAGGCGCAGGCGATGTGGAGCTGGCCGTCATCAACCAGGGCCCGCCGATTCCTGCGGAGCATCTGCCGCGATTGTTCGACCGCTTCTACCGCGGCGATGCGGCGCGCAGCCAGGCCGACCGCAACCATGGCCTGGGCCTGGCCATCGTGGCGGCCATTGCACGCCTGCACGGCGGGCGCACCTTTGCCGAATCGGCCGGCGGTCGGACGCGCATCGGCCTGCTGCTGCCGCTGCCCGGCGCCATCCCCGCAACATCCTGACACCGGCCTTGCCGGGCGCTCACAACGCGCGGCACCGGCTCACGCAGCTTCCGGAACGCAACAGGGCGCCGGACCACGCCCACAGCAGCGGACAAAGCCAGACGACAGCCGGGCGCTGCCCGGCGCGCCACCATAAGCCATGCCTTGCACGATGAAAGGATGCACCATGCTTCACGCACCCCACAACACGGCCCGTGCGCTGCTGGCATCGGCACTGCTGGCGGCCGCCGCACCTTTGGCGCTGGCCCAGTCCGAGGCCGGCAGGATGCCGCCCCTGCACGAGGAAGGAAGCCTGCAGTACAGCTGCGGCGGCATCGGCCTTGACGAATCCACGGCCATGCGCGCGGCCATGAAGGACTATCCGCTGTCGCTGCTGTTTGCCGCCCGGGAAGGCGAGTACCTGGCCGACATCACGGTGGAAATCAGGGGCGCCAGGGACAGCTACCGCTTCGTGGCCGGCGGCCCGGTGTGCCTGCTCCGGCTGCCCGAGGGCGCCTATACCGTGCAGGCCACGACGCGCAACGGCCGCACCCAGAGCCAGCAGACCCATGTGGGCAAGGGCAGCCACAGCCTGGACTTCAGGTTCTAGCCAGGGAGGCGATACGGCAGGGGCCGCGGGCCTATGCACCTGCGAACACCTGAGATTTGGCGCAATGGCGACAATCGCCCCATGCCCCAAGACAGCACTTCCCCCCACCATCACGCCCAGGACTATGGCGCCCACCTGCAGGCCGGCAATGCGCTGGTAGCCCAGGCGCAGGCCCTGGCCACCAGCGACTTCCAGCAGGCCCGCGCGCTCTGGCAGGCCGCCGGAAAGCAGTTCTATCTTGCGCACAAGGCAGACATGGACGCGCCCGAGGCGGCTTTCCGACTGGCCCAGGCCTGGATGGCCGAAGCCCATGCGCTGCAGAAGGAACACTCGCCCAACGCTGCCGTGATGTGGGCCAATGCCGCCGCCCAGTGCGAGCTGGCCTTCGACCTGCAGCCCGAGGACGGCCGCGTGGCCATGACTGCGGCCAGCTGCCATCTGTTCGCGGGCCAGCATGATGCGGCCAAGGCCTGGCAGCAGATCGGCCAGCACCTGCTGCAGCCGGCCGCGCCACAAGGCGGCGAAGCCGGCGCATGAAAGCAGGGCCGTCGCCGGCGAAGCACGCCCCGGCAATCGCGGGGACGCCTTCAGCTTTCGCAGGCATTGGCCGTATACGCGCAAGACGATTGCTATTGTTTCAGGAGCTTCCCGCGCCTTCCGTGTCGATGATCTGAAAGCATGGAGCTTGCAGATCGTGGCGGAGCAGGCGCTGCATGCTCTCTTATGCATAGCAGGCCTGTTCGGCCGCTCCCCCTGGCACCGGCCCGCCTGGGTCCATTCGCCGCTCAGAAGCGGCTGTTCAGCCCCACCCACAGGCGGCGGCCGTCGCCCACGGTGTTGTAGGTCTCGGCATCCAGGCGCTTGTCGCCCACGTTGTAGAGCGCCACGTTGAGCGTGGTGCTCTTGGTGAGCTGGTAGCTGCCGCCGATGTCCAGGTAGTTGTACGCCGCGTACTCGCGCACGCCGTTGGCCACCAGCGCGCCGTTGCTGCCGATGCGGGCGCCCGCATTGATTTCCTTGCCGTGGTGGTTGAACGCCGTCCAGAGCTTGAACCGGGGCGCGGCCTGCCAGTCGGCGCGCAGCGTGAGCTTGTGGCGGGGCGTGCGGGCCAGCGCATGGCCGTCGTAGGCGCCGCCTTCCTGGCGCGACTGCGTGTAGGTGTAGTTGCCCTTGAAGCCTAGCGTGCGCGTGGCCTGCCATTTGCCCGACAGCTCCATGCCGCGGATCTTGGCGCGGTCGATGTTGTAGTTGTACCAGAGGCGGTAGTTCGGGTCTTGGGACCAGCGCGCATAGCTGCCGTCCGGGTTCATCACGATGGCATTGGCCACCTTGTCCTTGAAGTCCGTGTAGAACAGCGTGGCGCTGGCCTGCAGGTCGCGCCGGTTGTTCCACAGCGCGGCCACTTCGTAGCTGGTGCTCTTTTCGGCGCCCAGGCGGGGGTCGGCGATGATGACGCCGCAGGTGCCGCCCGGCCCGTAGGTGCAGTTGCCGCCGCCCGTGGTGTAGGCATAGCCGGGCGTGATGGAGCGCACGTCGGGCGCGCGAAAGCCCCGCGAGACGCCGCCCTTGAAGGTCCAGTCGTCGCTGGCATGCCAGACGGAGTACACGCGTGGGCTCCAGTGCTTGCCATAGACCGGATGGTCGTCCAGGCGCAGGCCGCCCGTCACGGCCCAGCGCCCGGTGATGCGCCATTCGTCCTCCAGGAACAGGGCCTTCTGCGTGATGCCGTAGCTGCGCACGATGTTGTCGCGCAGGCCGGGGTTCACGTCCTCCAGCTCGGCGCGGTTGACCTGGCCGCCGGCCACCAGCAGGTGGCTGCCCAGCGGCATGGTCAGCTTGGCATCGAGCACGGTGTTGGTGATCTCGGGCGCGCGGGCATTGCGCGCCCACTCCTGCGACTGGCGCGGCAGCGTGAAGTTCTGGCGCCGGGCCTGTTCGCGCGACAGCGACACTTCCGATGTCGCCCAGCCCCAGCGGCCCGTGTGCGAGAGCGCGTAATGGTCGCGGCTGTTCTTGTTGTAGGCCGGCGTGCCGCTGGGCGCCAGCGTCTTGCCGGGGCTGCTGCCGCGCTTGACGTCGGTGGTGCCGGCCTCGAGCAGGATGTCGTGGTATCTGCTGGGCGTGATGGCCAGGCGCGCCGTGATGTCGCGGTCGGAGGCATCGTTGGTGCCGTTCAGCATCCTGTCCTCGCCGCGGTGGTAGCTGCGGCCCCAGACCTGCAGGCCCGCCAGGTCCTGCTTGATCGGCCCGCCCAGGTAGAACTGCTCCTGGTGCGAGTCGCCGAGGTCGCTTTTCTGCAGCGTGTAGTCGGCGCTCAGCGAGCCGCCCCAGGCGGCGGGTACCTTGCGCGTGATGATGTTGATCACGCCGCCCATGGCGTCCGAGCCGTACAGCGAGGACATGGGGCCGCGCACCACCTCGATGCGCTCTATGGCCTCCAGCGGCGGGATGAAGCTCTGCTCGAAGCCCGCGTTGCCATTGGTGCGCGCCTCGCGCGTGCTCTGGCGGCGCCCGTCCACCAGGATCAGCGTATAGGCGCCGGGCAGGCCGCGGATGAAGATGTCCTTTTCATTGTTCACGCCGGTGACCGACACGCCCTCGATGTCGCGGATGGCATCGGTCAGGTCGCGAAACGGCTTGCTTTGCAGTTCCTCGCGGGTGATCACGCTGACGGACGCGGGCGCATCCTCGATGGCCTGCTCGAAGCCCGATGCCGTCACCACCACGGTCTCCATGCTGCGCTCGGGCGAGGCTTGCGCGGCCCGCGCCGCGCCCGGGCCCGCCAGGACGGCCAGGCCAGCCAGGCCGGCAGCGGCCAGTGCCACGGCTTGGCGCTGCAGGCCGGGCTGCGGCCACCCGGCGGCGCCGGCTTGAAGCGGGGAAAAAGAGGGACGGACCTGCGCAGGGCGGTGCGCATGCCTGGGCGTGGATTGGTGATGCATGGGATAGCTCGGAAGATTCGACACATACGGCCACGCGCCGGCCGACGGGAACGCGCAGGGCGCACCGGTGCCGGCCGGCGCAGGGACCGGCAGGACATTCGCGAATGATGTTGTGCGTGAGGCCGCCGCAACGGCCGTGGGAAGGCCGTCCTGGCTATGCCATGCCGGGCTGTGCGGCATGGCGGGCCTGCGCTGCGCGCCAGCTGCATGGAAGCTGGCCGAGGCGGGCCCGGCTGGGGAGAGAGTGCGTGAAGCGCCTATTTATTGCGAATGGTTCTCATTGTAAATATGGATGGCGGCATTGTGCAAATCTGTAAGCCCGACATGCGCCTGCCGCCGGCCCGGCGGGCTTCATGCCAGCATCTGCCGCAGGCTGCGCCACAGGCTGCCCGCATGCGAGAGCAGGAACAGCGCCAGGCCGATGGCGCCGCCCACCAGCGTGCCGTTGATGCGGATGTACTGCAGGTCCTTGCCGATATGGGTCTCGATCAGCTCGGACAGCTGCTCGGCATCCCAGCGCTTGACGGTGTCCGCGATGTGCTGGCCTATGAACTGCGAGACATCGGGCGCCAGCGCCGTGGCCCAGCGCTTGAGCCGCTCGTTCATGGAGCTGCGCAGCGCCTCGTCGTGCGCCAGCGACTGGCCCAGCCAGCGCCCCATGGCCGTGGCCTTGCGCGCGATCTGCGAGTGCTCGTCGGCCAGGTCCTTCTCGATCTTGACGCGCAGGCCCAGCCACAGCTCGCGCAGATAGCTGGCCAGCTTCTCGTCGTGCAGCAGGTAGTGGCGCAGCTTTTCCACGCGCTGCTCGTATTCGGGGTCGTTCTGCAGGCGTTCGATCAGGCGGCGCACCGAGGCATCGAAGGCCTCGCGCATGCGATGGTCGGGATGGTGGGCAATGTCCTGCAGCAGGCCGTCCAGCGCCGCGGCGATCACGCTGGCCCCCTTTTCGCCCAGCCAGTCGGTGGGCAGCATTTTTTCCTTGAGCGGATGCTCGCGCTTGAGCCAGGCCACGATGGTGTGCGCGATCAGCACATGGGTCTGTTCGTTGCGCAGCACGCTGCCCAGGCGCGCCAGCACATCGTCGAGCACGGCCTGGTGGCGCCCGCCCTGGGTGAGGCCGGTCAGCAGCGAAGCCGCAGCCCCGGTGAGATTGAGCTGGGACAGGATGGCCTTGAGCGACTGGGTGAGGAATTTCTCCACCTGCGTGTCCTGCACCATCTCCAGCGCGGCCAGCGCCAGGCGCGCGACCTGCCTGCCCAGCAGCGTGCTGTTGGCGGGCGTGGTCAGCCAGTCGCTGAGCGCGCGGGCCGGGTCGTGGCGCCCGATCAGCGCCACCAGCGAGGGCGCATCCAGGAACTTGTCGCGCACGAAGACGGCCAGGTTCTCGCCGATGCGGTCCTTGTTGCGCGGAATGATGGCCGTATGCCGGCCCACCCACGGCAGCGGAATCGGCCTGAACAGCGCCGTCACCGCAAACCAGTCGGCCAGCGCGCCGACCATGGCGGCCTCGCAGATGGCGCGCAGGCAGGCCAACCACAGCGGCACCTCCTGCCCCGCGATCGCCCAGCGCGTGCCGGCCAGCGCCGTGGCGACGAATCCTGCGCTCACCAACAGCAGCAGGACCAGCGGCATGCGCTTGGCCTGCTGCAGTGAGCGGCGTTGTTCAGGCGTGAGCATGCGCTAGAGCATACGGCCTCTTGGCCCGGCCGTCTTCCGGCCGAGCCGCCGCCGGGGCGCGGCATGCGTCAGCCGGCCTTGGCGTTTCCTGCGGTATCGGCCAGCCGGGTGTCCTGGCTCCAGGGCCACCAGCTTTCCTCGAAGCGCACGTCGATGGGCAGGCGGTTGACGCGGTGCTCGGCCGGCAGGGCCTGCAGCGGACGCAGCTTGACGACGACCGCGGCACTCTGCGATTCCATCGGACCCACGCGCTCGGCCGGGATGCGCTGGGTTTCGGAGAACACCTCGTCCACCTCGGCCGGCACCTTCTGGCCGTCCAGGAAGACCAGCGTGGCCTTCTGGCCCTTGCGCGCGTACTTCAGGGACTGGGGCGTCAGATAGGCCTGGACCCAGGGCGCCTTGCGCGTCTGCAGCACCATCAGCTCGTCCCCGGCCACCACCCATTCACCGGCCTTGACGAAGCTGCGCACCACCTGCGATGGCACGGGCGCCATCAGGTCCGCGACCGGCGTGATGTTGCTGGCCTGCGCCAGCCCCACGGCCTGGCGCGTGGCTGCCGCATCCTTGGCCGCCTGCAGGTACAGGGCGCTCTGCTGCTGGCTGGCCGCCAGGATCTCGCGCTGGGTGCGGCCTATCTCGGCCTGGGCCTGCAGCATCTGCAGGCGCGCGCCGTCCACTTCCTGGCGCGTGGCCGCGCCCTGGCGGAACAGCTCGTCCATCTGGCGCACGCGGTCCTGCATCAGGGACAGGCGGCCCTGCGCGGCCTGCAGGCTGGACTGCAGGGCCTTTTGCTGGCCCTGCAGGTCCTGGCGCTGCATCGCATAGGTATGGTCGGCGGAACTGGCCGCCGCGCCGGCAGCCTGCACCGCGCCGGCGGCAGGCGTGGGCACCTGCTTTTGCACCACGCGCAGCACGCGCGCGCCCTGCTCGGCGGTCTGCCCTTCCTGGGCCACCTGCTCCACCTGGCCCGTGATCGGCGCGCGCACCACCACCTGGTCGACGACCACCATGCCGGGCGAGGCGCGCAGCAGCGTGCTGCTCACGGCCTTGTAGACGAAGTACAGGGGAATCAGCAGCACGATGCCCAGCACCAGATACCAGCGCCAGCGCGGCACCGTGCGCTTGACGTTGTCGTACTTGACGGGAATGCCATTGCTGACCTCCGCCGAAGCCGGCGGGGCATTGAATTGAATCTTCACGGTTGAGCCTCCATATAGTCTTCCCAGGACTGCACGACGATGCCTTTGAAGCCGGGCACCGTCCGCAGCGATTGCGCCACCCCCTGCCAGTGGGCCAGCGCCTGGCGCCGGCCCACGCGAAACAGGCTCTCCTCCGAGGGCAGTTCCTTCTCGATGCTTTGCGCCACGGCCAGGTCCAGCCCCTGCGGCATGGGCGGCAGCTGCTTGATGACGTTCACCGTGCTCTGCGCATTGGCGCTGTAGATCATGGGCACGACTTCCTTGACGCCGGCCTTCTGCAGCGCCTGCAGGAAGCCGGGGTCGCGCAGTTCGCGGTGGTGCGTGGTCAGCGAGATCGGCAGGCGGCTCTGGCCCACGGCCTCCTTCAGGCTGTCGAGCGCATGGCGGTCCCAGTCCTTTTGCTGCGCCTCGGGCAGCTGGCTGCGCTCCAGGTCCAGGTGGACCATGCCGAACGGCATGGTCTGCACCTTCTGCAGCAGCGCCAGCATGTTGCCGCGGCCCTGGGGCAGCACCCAGGTTGGCTCGCCCAGCAGCAGCTCCAGCCGGATGCCGCGCTGGCGCGCCCGCTGCGCGAGCTGCTCCAGTCCCTGGCGGGCCTTCTCGTCGGCCGCCAGGCGCTGCAGCTGCTCCTCGGTGAACGACACCAGCAGGCGCTGCGTGCCTTGCGGCAGCTGGTCCACGCGGGCCGGCTGCTGCACCCACTGCCAGCCTTTCCAGGCATACCAGCCGGTGCCCGCAGGCGCGGCCTGCGCGGCGGTGGCAGCGGGCTTGGCCGCGCCGGCTTCATCGCCGGGACCCGCCTTCTGCGCCGCCGCAGCCGGACCGGCGGCAGCCATGGCCGCAGCG
>NZ_JBANEL010000050.1:0-13441 GCF_040187735.1 Comamonas sp. w2-DMI
ACAGGAAAGTCAATGAAATCAACGATCTACCAACACCACCTCCGCGCCAGTGCTAGCTTTTCGTACCGTCACTTATTGCACTGAAAACGAGGAGACCCCAAGCACAGACCTGAGGTTTGTGGTGTTTTTACTAGTTTTGGTGCGCATGGTTTGTATGTAAATTTATGTTTGTTATCCAACAAGCAAATATTTAGAAAATTGCTCAGTTCGCGTCACTTGAGGGTTTCATGGTGAGCGCGCAGACCCGAAGGAGTCGAGTTGAAACGTAGAGATTTTTCCAAGAACTTGGCACTGACAACGTCGGCCATGGTTTTCCCATATTTGTCCCTGGCGCAGGGCAAGGCCATCCGGATCATCGTGCCGTTCAGTGCCGGTAGCGGTTCGGATGACGGCGCGCGCTTCTATGCAGATCAGCTTTCCAGGACCATCAAGCGGGCGGTGATTGTCGAAAACAAACCCGGCGCCAGTGGGTTGCTGGCGGTGAAGGAGGTCATTGGGCAGCCTGCAGATGGCAATACCATTTTGTTGGGCAGCAATTCCCTGATCTCGGTTAATCCGGTGATGGTGAAAAATCTTGGGTACGACCCTTTCAAACAGCTCCTGCCCTTGCATGGACTGGCCATTTCGTCGCCTGCGGTATTGACCGGCAATGAATCCGGAATTAACTCCTTTTCCGATCTGACGACCCGCTACAAAAATAGCCAGTCCCCCATTTCTATCGGAAATTATTCGGAAGGATATCGGCTAGTGGGCGAGTGGTTGTCCCAAGTACTGAATATCCAGTCAATTCCCGTACCGTACAAGGGCGGCGCGGCAATGGTCACAGACGTCATTGGAAATCGATTGGATATCGGGCTCAACGATATTACCGGTGTGGCTCCCTTGGAGAAATCAAAAAAAATCAAGATCCTAGCCATCACTGGTAAGGATCGTGACCATCTTTTACCCCATATTCCAACGATGCGTGAACTGGGGTATATGGAAATGGAGTCCTATGTGTGGTCTGCTTTTTCGATGAAGATGGGAACGCCAAGATCCGTCATGGAGGATTTGGCAACGGCTATTTCTGAGTCGCAGAAGACCAAGGAAGCCAAGGATTATCAGGGGGCGCGCGCAGGAAAGTTTTTGGACAAAAAACTGGAAGCTCTTGGATTATTTCAACGCGCTGAATACGAACGTTTCAGAAAAGTGGCAGAGAAGGCGAAAATAAATCCTGCGTGAAGCGTTGGCTGGATGAGAATTATTTCCCTGCCTGGATCATTTGTGAAAAATGAACTTTATTAATCGATTGTCTTGGCGGGATATCCTGTGTTTCGTGAATCTTCAAAGGATATAGTGATGGAGAGACGGATATTTAATACATCGCTGCTGGCTGGTGCGGGGAGTTTCCTGATACCGCAAGTGGTTGCCGCAGCCCCTAAAACGATCAGAATCATCGTTCCCTTCACGGCAGGAAGTGGATCGGATGAGGGGGCTCGCTTCTATGCCGAAAAATTGGGTGAGATACTTAATAGGAGTATTGTTGTAGAAAACAAGCCGGGCGCTAGTGGCTTGATTGCCGTGAAAACTGTCTTGGCTGAACCGGCGGACGGGAACACCGTTCTGCTGGCCAGCAACTCAGTGGTTTCGGTCAATCCGGCCGTCAATCCCAACCTGGGTTATGACCCGTTCAAGGAAATTGTGCCGGTGCACGGCATGGGAATTTCTTCGGTGGCCATGATTTCTGGAAAAGGCTCGGACATCAATGAGATAAAGGATATTCAGGAAAAATACAGAAAAATCAAAGCGCCGCTGGCTGTGGGTAATTATTCGGATGGATACCGCCTGATTTCCGAGTGGCTTTCCCAGGCATTGGGTGTCGAGGTGTCGCCGGTGAATTACAAGGGTGGGTCGCCTATGGTGACGGATATCATTGGCAACCGGCTGGAAATGGGGTTGAATGATATAGGTGGCATCTTGCAGATGTACCGGGGCGGTAAGTTGAATGTCTTGGCCACTACGGGGAACAAGCGCGACAAGGAGTTGCCCAAGGTCCCGACCATGATGGAGCTGGGATATAAAGATTTCGAAACATACGTCTGGACTTCCCTTTATATGAAAAAGGGAACGGACGTGGGCTGGATCAAGGAGTTTGCCGCTGCAGTGGCAAAATTTCAGGCTTCCGATGCAGGCAAGGCATATGAGGCATCACGCCCCGGAGAATTTTTGTCCATTTCCATGGATGAGATGGGAGAGTTCCAGCGCAAGGAATTCAACCGTTTCAAGTCCATCCTGGAGAAATCTAGGAAAGTCTGAGTATGGTGAAGGCCCTGGCGCATTGAAAGCGGCAGGCAGGATGCCCTACTTGACCATCAAGTCATCAAGCAGATAATTGAGCGATTGGGCGGTCAAGGAGAAATCGACTTCCTCTTCATTAAGTGCATGCAAGGCCAGTCCTCGCATTGTGCCCATGATGATCGTGGCGATGTCTTTTTCCTGAATCTTGAACTCGATATGGCGCTGGGTCTTCTCAATTTCCAGATGCTTCAGGATGAATTCAATATTTTTCTGGTTGTGCTTCTGAATCAGGGTCTTGTGCCGGGTGCTGATGAGTGAAGCATCGGCCATCAGGATGATGAAGGCCTTGGAGGCCTTCCAGCCTTCGGCATCGCGTTCCAGATAGGTCGAAACCAGCGACTTGATGCTTTCCATGCCGGGCGCAGGCGGTTGCCGCCCCCTGAGTCGCTGGTTGAAGCGGCCAATGATGGCATGCAGAACTGCCTCGATCAGGTTTTCCTTGGAGCCGAAATGCTGGTGCGGCAGGCCGCGGCTGTAGCCGGCATGGACGCCGATTTCCGCCATGGTCAAATCCTTAACTCCACGGACCACGATCAGGTCAACGGCTGCATCGAGAATTTTTCGAATAGCTTCTTCTTTGCGTTGGATCTGTGTTTTCGAGGTTTTCAGTTCTGCAGACATTACGGATTCTTATTTTCGGGTCTGGAGGATGAAGTCCGCGGAGTAGCCCAGCTCGCCGAGTACTTCATCGGTCTGTTCGCCGATGTTGGGCGCATGGCGGGTAATTCTAGAGGGTGTTTTGCTGAAGAGGGCCGTAGGGCGAATGGCCACCACGTTGCCTTCTGTCGGGTGTTCCAGGACTTCGAACAATTGCACGCTTCTGAGGTGCTCGTGTTCGTGGATGTTGTCTATGCTGAAGATTTCCGTGACGGGAATGTCCAGCTTGCGGCACAGAGTCATCAATTCCTGGCTGGTGAAGTTGACGGTGACGGAGCGAAGATCGGCATACAGCTCTTGAATGCGCTTGTTGCGTTCATGTCGGTTCGTCAGGTCGTATTTGTCGAACAGATCCTGTCGGCCCAGGGCCGAGAAGAACGCTTTCCAGTGGTTTTCCGTATAAGGCAGCAGCGCCAGATAGCCGTCCTTGGTGGGAGTCGGCTTGCGGCCTCCCTTGAGTAGGCGAGAGTAGCCGGCGGGTCCGATAGAAGGCTGAAAACCATTCCCTCCCATGTGCTCGGTCATGGTGAAGGCGACCATGGTCTCGAACATGGGCACCTCCACGTATTGGCCTTCGCCGGAGCGGATCTTGTGCACCAGTGCACCCATTACGGCGTTGGCCGTCGCAAGGCCTGCGACCTTGTCGGCCAATAGTGTGGGAGGGTACTCGGGCTTGCCCGTTTCGTGGCCGACAAGGCTGGCCAGCCCGCAAGCGCCTTGGATCACATCATCGAAGGCGGGCTGGCCCGAATATGTGCCATCGTCGCCAAAGCCGGTCGCCGCGCAATACACGATGCTGGGGTTGATCCGGGCCACATCTTCATAACCCAGACCGAGCTTGTTGATCGCTTTGGTTCGCATGTTGTGGACCAGTACATCTGCTGACTGAATCAAGGCCTTGGCGGCCTCCAGACCTTCGGAGGTCTTAAGGTTGAGCGCCACGGACCGCTTGTTGCGATTGAGGTTCATGAAGGTGGAGCTCATGCCGCGGTTGCGCGACAGCCCGTTGGCGCGCATCAGGTCTCCTTCTACCGCTTCAAGCTTGATGACGTCTGCGCCGTAGTCGGCCAGTACCTGTGTGGCCATCGGCCCCAGCACCACGGAGGTGAGGTCGATGACGCGAATGCCCTTGAGAGGTCCCATGCTTGCTCCTTGAATGTGTTGGCTCACGTTTCTACTGAGTTGACAGTCGATGTTGTGAATATATATATTTGTTTGACGGCAAACAAGTTGGGAGAAACATGGACGGACTGCACATCGAACTGGGTGAGCTGCCACCGGAATGCGAGACATTGAGGCAAGAGGTTCGCGCCTTCATTGCCGAGCATATGGCTGCTTATTCCAAGGAGCAGCGTGCCCATAACTGGACGGGACGCGATTCCGGAATGACCCGGAAAATGGCCCAGCAGGGCTGGCTGGGTATGACCTGGCCCCGCAAGTACGGCGGGGCTGAGCGCTCCATGCTGGAGCGCTACGTGATGCTGGAGGAGATGCTGGCGGTAGGGGCACCCATGGGGGCGCACTGGTCGGCAGACCGGCAGATGGGGCCCTTGCTGATGCGCTACGCGGCCGAGACGCTGGCGCCGAGGATCGTTCCCAGGATCGTCAGCGGCGAATGCGCGTTCTGCATCGGCATGAGTGAGCCCGACTCGGGCTCCGATTTGGCCTCGATCCGTACCAGGGCCGTCAAGGTGGAGGGCGGTTGGAAGATCAACGGCACCAAGGTCTGGACCTCTGGCGCCCACCATGCGCAGTACATGGTGGCGCTGGTCCGCACGCGGGACAAGACCGAGGACCGACATGCCGGCATGACCCAGTTCCTTGTGGAGATGGATCGCCCGGGGCTGAAGGTCAATCCCATCTACTCGCAACTGGGCACCCATATCTTCAACGAGGTGGTGCTGGACGATGTCTTCGTGCCCGACGAGAACCTCATAGGCACGGAGGGCGAGGGCTGGAAGCAGGTGACCAGCGAACTGAAGTTCGAGCGCTCCGGGCCGGAGCGCTTTCTGAGCAGCACGCAGCTTCTGATTGAAATGATCGATGCGGCTGACCCGCAGTCCACCGATCAAACGGTGGCCATCGGCAAGTTGATCGCCAAGTACGCAGCCCTGCGCCAGATGTCACAAGGCATTGCGCTGATGATGTCCAGGGGAGAAGACCCGGCCCTGGCCGCCTCGGTGGTCAAGGATCAGGGTGCTCTGATGGAGCAGTCCATTCCCAACATCGCCCACGACAAATTCGGAGAACACATTGGCACGGGGTCGAACCTGGAGAAGGTCATGAACTTCCTGCTGATGGCATCTCCCTCGTTCTCGTTGAGAGGCGGTACCCGGGAGATCTTGCGTGGAATCATTGCCAGGGGAATGGGACTGAGATGAGTAACGAATTTATCGCCGATGCAGCCAAGAGGCTGTTTGCCAATGAAGTCGACAAAGGCTTGATTGAAAAAGTGGAAGCGGGCGACTTCCCGAAAGAACTGTGGCTCCAGGTCGTAGCCTCGGGCTTCACGTCCTTGTTCAGCAAGGAAGAAATGGGCGGCATCGAAGCCACCTGGGAAGATGCCTACCCGGTGCTCCACAACCTTGGTTACTACCAGGCGCCTGTGCCGGTGGCCGAGACCGCCATCGCCCATCTGCTCCTGTCGGCCGGGAATGTCGGCCTTACCACGGACCGGCCCATGGCCATCGCTTCATACGACCAGGCGCAGCAGTCTCTGGTCCTGGACGCCGATGCCGCGACGCTCACCGGAGTACTGTGCAATGTGAAATGGGTGCGCCACGCCGGCTTCGTCGTCATTGGCATCAATGCCGGGCAACTGGTCGTGGTCGATCTGTCAGCGGCCGGCGTGTGCGTGGAGCAGGGCACGGATACCTCCAAGATGGCGGCCGACCGGCTGGTTCTGTCTAAGGCCCCCGTACATACGCTGTTCACGAATCCCTTTACCAATCTGGCCGATCCGGTGAAGGTGCTGGGCGCGGGAGCCCGCGCCGCCATGATGGTGGGGGCTTTGGAGTTCGCCCTGGACCAATCGGTGCAATACGCCAAGGACCGCGTGCAGTTCGGCAAGCCAATTGGCAAGAACCAAGCCATCCAGCAGCAACTGGCCCTGATGGCCGGAGAGGTCGCCGTGGCCCGCGCCAGCGCGGTCATGGCCTGCAAGGACATGCCCCATGTCAACCGCCTGGTGGCACCCAGCGCAGAATTCAGCGTGGCTGCAGCCAAGGTCTGCGCGGGCGAAGCCGTGACCAACGGTACCTCTATTGCGCATCAGGTGCATGGGGCCATCGGCTTCACCTATGAGCATACGCTGAACTTCGCCACGCGCCGCCTCTGGGCCTGGCGGGGGGATTTCGGCAATGCTGCGTTCTGGGCGGGCCTGTTGGGCCAGGCCTTTGCCAAGCAGCCGGGGGAGGGCTTCTGGCACTCCTTGACAGAGCGTGTCATACCTGCCTGAGGACTCCATGACTGAAGCTATTTTGAA
Source organism: Comamonas sp. w2-DMI (assembly GCF_040187735.1). Taxonomy (NCBI): domain Bacteria; kingdom Pseudomonadati; phylum Pseudomonadota; class Betaproteobacteria; order Burkholderiales; family Comamonadaceae; genus Comamonas; species Comamonas sp. w2-DMI. Next base: position 6,479 of record NZ_JBANEL010000050.1, read on the forward strand.
TATTTCCGTCGACGGCTCCGTCGGGGTGGTGGAGATCAACAAGCCGCCGCACAATTTTTTCGATGTTGAGTTGATTGCAGCTATTGCTGATGCCTGGGAGGACTTTGAACTCAATCCTAGGGTGCGCGCCATCGTGCTGTGTTCCAGCGGCAAGTCGTTTTGCGCCGGGGCTGATTTCTCGAAGCGGGAAAACGTCACAAAGGAGCGCAGCCCACGCCAGCTCAATCCTATCTACCAGGAAGCGATCCGGATGTTTGCCTGCACTAAGCCGGTGGTGGCGGCGATTGAAGGGCCCGCGATTGGCGGTGGCTTGGGCATGGCTCTGACTGCCGACTTTCGCATCGCCTGCGAGCAGGCCCGTTTTTCCGCCAACTTCAACCGCCTTGGCTTTCACCCCGGCTTTGCGCTGTCGTACACGCTGCCGCAGCTGATAGGCCAACAGAAGGCGGCATGGATGTTCTACACAGGTGCGCGCATCGACGGCCTGAAGGCCCTGGAACTGGGGCTGGTCGATGCGCTCGTGGCGTCAGACCAGGTACGCGCCACGGCCCTGCAATGGGCGCGTGAGATTGCCGTTTCCTCACCGCGAGCCGTGCAGACCACGAGGGCCACTTTGCTGGGTGGCCGGCTGGAGCGAATACGCCAAGCCGTGGCTCGCGAGAGCGAGGTGCAGGCCGGTCAGATGACATCGCAAGACCTACAGGAAGGCGTGGCTGCGGCACGGGACCGGCGCGATCCGGTCTTCAAAGACTGAGGCTTTCCAGAACCCGAAAACAGAGGCCTGCGCGGCACGGGCGTTGCAGTGAATGCCCATGCCGCAGCGGCTCCAAGGTGGAGACAAGACGATGAGCCATATCTTCAAGAACAGCACCTCCAGGGCGGCCGTTTCTGCGCTTTGCGCATTTTCCGTGCTGGTCGCTTCGGCAGGCGTAGCCAGCGCGGGTGAAGCCTGGCCTGCCAGGCCCATACGCATGATCGTGGGGTTCGCGCCGGGCGGCCCAACGGACTCGGCCGCCAGATTCGTGGCCGAGGGAGTCGGCAAGAAGCTGGGCACCTCGGTTGTGATCGAGAACAAGCCCGGTGCCAACGGCCAAAATGCCATTAGCGAGCTCAAGCGGGCCAAGCCCGATGGCTACACCCTGCTGTTCATCACCAGCGGCAGCCTAAGCGTGGCGCCGGCGCGCTACAGGAATCTTCCCTACAACGTGGAGAAGGACTTCGAATACATCGGCGCCGTTGCCTCCTATCCGTCCATCTTGGTCACCAACAAGGGTTCCTCGTTCAACACGCTCCCTGAGCTGATCAGCCAGTCCCGGCAGGCCAAGGATGGGCTGAGTGCAGGTACGGTCAGCAATACCCAGGAGCTGACGCTTGCGCTGTTCAAGAAGAAACTGGGAGTGGTTGCGACAGGCGTTCCGTATCGGGGCGATGCGCACGCCATCAATGACATTGGCGGAGGCTCTCTGGACTTTGCCTTCATTTCTCCCAGCGTGGCGGTGCCGATGATCGAGTCGGGGCGCATCAAAGCCATTGGCGTGACGGGTGTGCTCACCGGCGCATATGCCAATAAGCTCCAGAAGATTGACGGCCTGGATGTCAAGGCTTGGAGCGGGATCGTGGCGCTGACGGGAACCGATGCCGCCGTGAGCCGGAAGCTGGGAGATGCCATGGAGGCGGTGCTGAAAAGCAGCGAGTTCAAGCAATCGCTGGAAGCCTCGGGTCAGAGCGTGCTGCCCTTGAAGAATCAGGCTTTTCGCCAATTCGTGGTCGAGGAAAAGGGGATGTGGGAGAAAACAGCTGCCGAGGCTGGCCTGGAAAAGCTGTGAGCTTGCGTTCACTGAATGGTCCTCTGAGAAGCTCCGGACAACGGCTTAGCCCTTGAGGTTCGGAGCTACAAAGTAAGAAACGATGCGCTCCAATAGATCCTATTCTCCTCCTTAATCATTAATCCCCCATGGCGCTCATATTTGCCTGAAGAAAAACCACTGGCTGTGCTACCAGCAGGCCATCACTGTCAGAGTCAGGTTGCACTGTAAATTGCCTCAGGTTTGAATTGATCCTAAGGAGTTGGACGGTTACGCTGCCACCGAGCAGGCGGTGTTTCTCAGCGGGTATCCCGCCGGGCTCGGTCCTTGCAATCTGAGCTAGATGCTCTCGGTAGCGAATGTAATCATGCACGCTCGTGGCGATGTGTATGCGCCGGCGAATCCAGCGTTAGTAAGCAAAGTGGCATTCAAGCCGGCGATGATGGAGTCGATGTAGCAAGTCAAAGGCAACACGAATGTCAAGAGAGGAGGGCGTCAGCACGCAAACGGTCGTCGAACAGTGCAGCAGCTTCGAGATCGGCGACGATTTGCGGCGGAAAAACCTGTAGCCCGGGCTAGCTAGAAAGGCCCGACCATTGGCGTCAATATCAACACAGGCTGCAAGGAAGCAAGTACGCTGTCAATGCCGTGAATGCATTTATACCTGCCTTAATCCCGCCGTGTTGATATCGAATGGATAGCTACTTCTAATGGTTGCCAGTCGGGTCTGTAGCGAACACATCCGCATGAAAGTCTTGTGCTAGCAGGCCCATATTGGAGGCTGCTGTGCGCACAGATTGAACGAGGGCTGGTGAGCCACAGCAGTGGACAACATGATCGTGTAGGTTGTCAAAGTGCATGCGTAGCGCGTCATCCACCCGACCGGCGTGAGCATCCGCAGGCACGTTGCTTAGGTCAGTGATGGCTGCAATGTAGCGAAACTGCGGCCAAGCTTTGCGCCACTTGTCGATGGCGCTAGGAAGATACAGGCCAGAGGGGTTGCGAGCACCCCAAATCAGCGTGATGTCGCGCTGTACCTTGCGTTTGGCCAGGTCATCCAGAACGGACTTGATGGGTGCAAATCCGGTGCCACCTGCAACGCAAATCAGGGGCCTTGTGTCATCAGGCTTCAGTGCGATGCTGCCGAATGGCAGTTCGATATCCAATGTGTCACCAGACTTCAACTGCTGAACGATAGCGCTGAAGCGACCACCCGGTACATGCCTGACATGCAATGTGATGCCATCGCTCTCATGGGGGGGGATTGGCCATAGAGTAGCTGCGGCTTTCCCCGCCGTCGAGGTGAATCAGCAGGTATTGGCCGGCTTCAAATTTGGCGCGCTTGCCCGCAGGCAGGCGTAGGCGCAGCAGCGAGACATCGGGTGCCGCCAGTGTATTGCTGTACACCTTGGCCGTAAAACGTTTGCGGGCTTCCGGGTCGAGGCGGCGAAAGGAGCTCGGCTGAATACGGATATTGCTGGCGGCGGTGCAGCCGCACAGCAATACCTGCTCCGAGGTGCAGAGTTCGCTGCGCACGGCCATGCCATTGAAGGAAGTAATATTTCCATCGAGCAGGGTACTCGCACAATTGCCACAGCTACCTTTGCGGCAGGAATAAGGTAGTTCGATGCCGGCCTGCAGGGCGGCATCCAGCACGGATTGCCCGGGCGCGCAGGGGAACGCGATATCAGAGTCGTGGATATGGATTTGATAATTCATGGAAGGGCCTCAGACCTGTTGGGCTCCGAGCAGGGCGATCGTGCGCAGGAGGGCCGTGGAGTCAGCCACGCCACGGCCTGCAATGTCCATGGCGCTGCCATGGCCCACACTGGAAAGCACCACCCTGCCACCGATGGAGAGTGCGCTGGCTCCGTTAGGTGCCAGCAGCTTGATGGGGATATGGCCCTGATCGTGCAGCATGGCTACATACAGGTCGTGCTTGCGCTGTGCCAGAACCATGTCAGCTCCCATGGGGCCGTCTACTGCTAGGCCGCGCTTGCGCAGTGTCTCGACAGCGGGAACGGTGATCTGGGAGTCCTCCAGGCCGAACAACTGTCCTTCAGATGCATGAGGGTTGATCCCGAATACAGCGACTTTTGGTTTAGGCACTCCGAGTAAGGTGCATGTCTGCACGGCAGCCTGCACCGCGTTGACCACCAACTGAGGAGAGAGCCGCTCCAATGCGCTGCGCACGCTTTCATGCAAAGTGACATGCACTATGCGCAGGCCAGCACCCACTAGCATCAGGAATACCTGGTCTTCGTTCATGCCAAGAACATTGGCGAGCAAAGATGGGTAGCCGCTGAACGCTATGCCTGCGCGGTGAATGGCCGTTTCATGGTGGGGGCAAGCAATGACGGCATCGACTTCGCCGTTTTCGCACGCCCGGATGGCTGCTGTTGCAGATTGCACCGTGGATAGGCCTGCCTGCGGGGTGATCTCTCCCCATTGCACTGGTTGTGCCAGCGAGCCGGCTTCCTCATGAATGAGGTCTTGAAGAAGGGGCTCCATTTGGCAGATCTGCGCTGCTTGTTCAAGAGCGCTCCACGGTCCATAGACCTTGATCAGGGATCTTTCGGTGGCAGACAACTGCTGAAGAGCTTTCAGTGCGATTTCAGGGCCAATACCGTGGGGGTCGCCGATGGCCAAAGCCAATCTACGGTGCACTATTGTCATAGCGGCAATGCCATCAGCGTGTCCGTCACCGTGCTGTCGCAAACTGCGATGCGTTCTTGCAGACGTAACTTGCCATCGATCGTGGTGAATTTGTCGAGGTACTCACCGCTGGCAAAGACCTCTGTTTCCCCTGTATGCATGATGCGCAGCACCATGAACGGCGTGGAAGCACTGGCCTGTGTTGCATCGCCTGACTGGATCGAAGGCAGACCCAGAATATGGCGATAGCGATGGCGCTCGTAGATATTGGCTTCGCGCAGCGCAGAAATTCGGTCGGTGAGCATGTCCTGTGAATCCGCCCAGACAATGCCGGCAGCAAGCCCTTCAGCATGATTGTCGACATTGGTGACGCGATAGTGGCAATCCTTCGTGAAGAAGGTTGGCCATTGCTCCATGGCGTCACTGTCTATGGTCTTCGCGTAAGCGGCATTGAAGGCCGCGATTTGAATTTCATTGATCATGCTTGCATCTCCTGTCCCATGTGCTTGCGGTAGGCTTTCCAAAAGCCGCGTACCGAGGTTTCCGTGGCGCGGCCCTCGCTAGAGCCTTCGTGGTCTCCGCCCATCTCGATGACCGCGTCAAGGTCGGCCGCACCTGCGATGCCGCGCTGAACGAATCCACCGACAGCTCCGTCTTCCATGGAAATGAATCCGGCCGGGCCGATGAGGTTGGCCTGTTTGAGTCTGACCTTGCGCTGCTCGGGACTGTCATCTGCATAGCCGAGATAGGTCCAGTTGAGTTCCGAGCTGGAGATGCTCTTGGGCAACAACTGACGCACGGCGATGCTGTTCTGAATCTGCTGCAGCACAAAGCCAGGGAACACAGAAAGGATCTGCAGAGTCACGCCGTCCTCGAACTCCTCGAAGCCCTCTAGAAGGCTGGGATCTTTGAGCCGGTAACGCTCGTTGTCGGTGCGGATGGCCTGGTCCTTGTACGAGTCGTCTTTGGCGCTACGATCGATCATGGAATAGCTCACATGGTGGCCACCCGACTCGTCGACGATGACGCCGCCTTTTTGTGAGAGGCGATTCAGCTCGAAGGTGGTGAAGAACATATGCAGGAGGCTGGCGTGATAGCTGTCCTTCACGTTCTCGAAGTAGAGCTTCCAGTTGTTAGGCAGCTTTTGCGTGAAGCGACCGATGACTTCTACGGGCTTGTGCAGCACGCGCTCTATACGCTCGCAAATCTCAGGGCCAAGGTAATCCTCAATGCTGGGTACATCCTCGGAAAAACTGCCAAAGACCAAACCGCAAAAGACAGCTACACGGAGCTTGCGCGGGCCATGCTCTTCTTTGCAGAACGAGGCCGGCATGCCACCCTGGCCCTTGACGCCTTTCTCGAAGGCAACGCCGGTCAGATCTCCCTGTCGGTTGTAGCTCCAGGCGTGATAGACGCACTGGAAACTATCCGCACGGCCCGATTTTTCCAGCGCGATGAGCGCGCCGCGATGCGCGCAGCGGTTCTCGAAGGCATAGATTTCCTGGTCGGCATCCCGCACGACAACTATCGGTGTTTCACCAACAAAGGTCGTGCGGAAATCACCCGCCTCGGGGATTTCAGATTCCAGGCACAGGTAGTTCCAGACCTCGCCGCGATAGATGCGCTGCTGTTCCTGATCAGCATTGGCTGTGTCGGTATAGATACCGAAAGGCACGCGCGTATTAGTGGCCCCATGCCACTGGATGATGGATTCTTGCATGTTGATTCCTAAGGGTTAGAGCTTGACGTTGGCGGCCTTCAGCACCTTCTTCCACTTCTCGGTTTCCTGGCGGATGAACTGAGCAGTCTTGGTGGGATCCCAACCGCAGGGCACGGCACCCTGTTCCAGAAAGTGCTTGCGGATGTCATTTGATGACAGAGCCTGGGCCATCTGCTTCTGAAGCCTCTGTGCGATTTCTGCACTCGTGCCTGGGGGAGCCACAACAGAAAAGAAAGTCAAGGCTTGCATGGCGGGCCATTGCTGCTCGGCGAAGGTGGGGACCTGGGGCAATATTTGAGACCGCTGCTCGTCGGCAACGGCCAGAATGCGCACCTTGCCGGCCTGGTGGTAGGTGGCCGACGAGCTGATGTTGTCGAAAAACACATCCACATTGCCACCGATCAGGTCAATCAGTGCCGGGGCTGTTCCCTTGTAAGGGATGACAGTCAGTTCAGTGCCAGTCAGCTGCATAAACATGGCAGCAGTCAGGTGAGATGTGGAGCCGTCGCCTTGCGTCGCCACAGTCACTTTTTTGGGATTGGCTTTGGCGTATGCAATGAACTCGCCAAGTGACTTAACAGGCAGCTTCGGGTTGATGACCAGGGCGTTGGGCACTGTGGCCAAAATCGTCACCGGTACCCAGCGAGTCGGGTCAAAGCTGAGCTTCTGATAGAGGTTGTGGTTGATGGCGATGGGCCCCGGAGGGGAGGCCAGCACAGTCATTCCGTCCGGCGGTGCCCGGAACACTAGATCGGCACCGATGTTTCCACCAGCCCCGGGCTT
>NZ_JBANEL010000051.1:0-11582 GCF_040187735.1 Comamonas sp. w2-DMI
GAAGGCGCTTTCGAGGTGTTGAGCGGCTTCGAGCGCGTGAAGGAATCCCGCGATGCCATGCGCGCGATCACGCTGGATGAAGGCGAAGCCGAAGTGTTCGCCCGTTCCGCGCTGGCCCTCAAGTACGACCCCACCGACAACAAGCCCGCGCCCATCACCGAATCGCAAATCTTGATGCCGCGCCGGTTCGACGACCGCCGCTCGGACTTGTGGAGCGTGTTCAACCGCACCCAAGAAAACCTGACCAAAGGCGGATTGCATGGCCGCAGCGCCAACGGACGCCGCCAGCAAACCCGACCCGTGCAGGGCATTGATTCCGATGTACGCCTGAACCGCGCCCTGTGGATGCTGGCCGATGGCCTGCGCCAGTTGAAAGCCTGACCCCTTCCCGACGTTTTCCCCGCCGGAGGGGCGGGTCCCCTCCATCCCCTTGTTTCACCTGATTGGAGATACATCATGAATGCCGTTACCCACACCGAAGCCCGCGCCGTCAACACCGCAGCCAGCAGCGCCGCGAACGTGCTGCAAACCGCCGACCCGAGCAAGCACATGATCCTGGTGCCGCTGTCGCGGCTGGTGCTGCGCCCCACGGGCCGCAACGTGCGCAAGACCCCGCGCATGTCTATTCCTGAGTTGGCCGCATCGATCCAGCGCGTGGGCCTGCTGCAAAACCTCATCGTGATTCTCGCCGCCGATGGCGAGCACTACGAGGTGGTGGCCGGGGGCCGCAGGCTGGCCGCGTTGAAGCTGCTGGCGAAGAAACACCGCATCGCCAAGGATTGGGATGTGCCTTGCCTGCAGGTGGCCGATGGCACTGCACGCACGGCCAGCCTCACCGAGAACGTGCAGCGCGAAGCCATGCACCCGGCAGACCAGTTCGAGGCCTTCGCGGCGCTGGTGGCCGAAGGTCGGCCCATTGAGGACATTGCGGCGGATTTCTCCGTCACGCCGCTGGTGGTGCAGCGCCGCTTGAAGCTGGCGAATGTCTCGCCCCGGCTGATGGCAGACTACCGGGCCGATGCCGTCACGCTGGATCAGTTGATGGCGCTTTCCATCACCGATGACCACGCCGCGCAGGAAAGCGCCTTCTACGATGCGCCGCTGTGGCAGCGCCAGCCGTCCGCGCTGCGCGAACGCCTGACCGAGCGCGAGATTGACGCCTACCGGCATCCGCTGGTGCGCTTCGTCGGGCTGGACGCCTACGAGCAGGCAGGCGGCGGCATCCGCCGCGACCTGTTCGCGGAGGATGATGCGGGCGTGTACCTGACCGATGCCGCGCTGCTGGAACGGCTGGCGCAGGACAAGCTGGCGGGCATTGCCGCCGAGGTGAAGGCCGAGGGCTGGGCCTGGGTGGATGCTGCGCCTGCCGCCACGTATGCCGACCTGCAAGCCTTCCAGCGTGCGCTGAAGGAACGGCGCGAACCCAGCAAGCGCGAAGCGCAGTGCATCGAGAAACTGCAGGCCAAGATGCAGGAGGTGGCCGAAGCGGTGGATGCCGCGATGGACGCCGACGACGAGGACAAGGCCGATGCCTTGCAGGAGGAAGGCGAAGCCTTGGGCGAGCAGTTGCAGGCGGTGGAAGATGGCTTGCAGGGCTACAGCGCGAACGTGAAGGCTGCAGCCGGTGCCATCGTGACCATCGACCGAAATGGGCAAGCCGTGATCCATCGCGGGCTGCTGCGCGAAGCCGAGGCCAAGGCGCTGCGCACACTGGAAAAGCTGCGCCAAGGATTCAGCGACCCGGATGCCGCGAACGATGACGAGGGCGAGGACGGAGACGACGATAGGCAGCCCAAGACCGTCGCCATGTCCGACCGGCTGGCGCAACGCTTGAGTGCCCACCGCACCGCCGCGCTGCAAATCGAAGTCGCACGGCATCCGCAAGCCGCGCTGGCCGCCGTGGTGCATGGCATGGTGCAGACCGTCTTGCAGAAAGGCCGCTACGGCCTCAACCGTGATTCTTTGCCGCTGGGCGTGAGCCTGAAAGTGCAAGATCGGCTGGAAGGCATGGCCCCGGACTGGCCGGAATCGCCTGCCGCCGTGGCGCTGCGCGAACTGCAACAGGTGGCAGGCGTTGCCTTGCCGGAGGACAGCGCCGAATTGTTCGCCGCGCTGCTGGCGAAGCCGCAAGACGAACTGGTGCGACTGCTCGCCGTGTGCGTGGCTTCCACGGTGGACGTGGTGACGCCTCGCGCCACGCCGCACCAGCCCGGCGAAGAACTGGCGCAGGCTGTGGGCCTCGACATGGCCGCATGGTGGAAGCCGACCGCAGAAGGCTACTTCAAGCACGTTTCCAAGGCCGTGATTCTGGATGCCGTGGGCGCGTTTGCACCGGAATCCGTTACCCGGCTGGCGAAGCTCAAGAAGGCCGACATTGCCAGGGAAGCGGAACGGCTGGCCGATGGCACGGGCTGGATGCCTGCCATCTTCAAGGCTGCAAGCCCGCAGGAAGCGGCGCAGGAGGAAGGCCCGGAGCAGGAAGCCCCGGAGGACGCCGAGGCAATGGCGGATGAACCCGCCGAGGCGCTGGCCGCTTGACCCGCGCCGAAGGCAAGCGCCCCGGCCTCGACCGGGGCGCTGCGCTGGAAGGAGAGGCTCCCATGACCCGCACCACCACCAGCCGCCCGCGCATGGCGGCGATCTATGCGCCCGGCACGGTACGCGCCCGCCGCTGGCGTGGCGATGGCGACGTGCGCGGCTACCGCCCGCCCTCGGGCTGGTCGGCCCGCGCCGACCTCACCGACATTCACCCCATCACGGGCCGCGCCTTGCCGCGTGTCGTGTGGTGGATCATCGAGACGAAGGAATAGCCGTCATCGGCACCGACCCCAGCGTTCCGCGCTGGGGTCGGTGGATTCAAAAATCCGGGCGCGGCAGTGGCCGCGCCCGGTGTCGAAGCCCAACAGCCACATCAGAACGCTGCCGCCTTCTATTGGACAAAGAAGCGAATCAACTTCTGCCAGAGGCGGATTAGGAACGGCTTCTGTTCCATGGTGGTATTGATCGCAGCCAACTCATCTTTCTGCTTGTTGACCGCAGCAATATAGTGTTCTTTGTCAGCCTGGTCTCGTGCTTGAACACGAGCGATCTGCTGCTTTGTCATGGCATATGACCATGAGATGCGGTTGCGTCGAATCCAGTAGTGAGACTGGCAGGCGTAATTCCAATTTCCTATGGATGGGTGAAGGCTGACGGTCTCACCGTCGATCTCAAGTCTCCAGTCTGCAGGCGACAACGGCGTGACAACCTTCTCGCCACAGCCACATGCGCAAAGGTGGGATGCAGTCTTGTACTTCTGACTGATGTAAAGGATGCCAGGCTCAAGCACCTTTGGCACGAACTCCACGAACTCTGGCTGTATGGAGTTAAGCCTCATCAGCAGGCACCTCCATACCTCCAACGATGCGGGCCAATGAGTTCATGTTGACTGAGAACACCACGTTGCGGGTATCGAAGTCAGCTTGATAGAAGCCGCAGTATTGCTTCCATAGCATGACGGCCAGTTGCGCATTCAGTGCGTTCATGTCCGCGATCTGGATGTTCTGGCGGTATATGGCATCGTCCTCCTCATCATCCAGCGGCACGCAGCGATCAATATGATCGTCGCGCTCGGGTGCTACCAGGGTGGCACGGCAACTGCCCACGAGCTTCAACGTTCCCTTGACCTGCTGGAGGTTCATACCCACATCCACAAACGGGATGCGCTTTTCCCTTAGAAAGTCGAAGACCAGTTGCCGGGCTTCGGCCTTGTCCACGCACACGAACACAAAACTCAGACCATCGAGTTCTGCCACATTCGATGGATCCAGGAAGTACGGGTGACTGACCACGTTTCGGTGCATGGCGTCATAGCGGCGCCGGAAGATTTCCGTCTTGGGGAGGCGTGCATTGATTTCAGCCTCTGTCGCAGCACCAGGCGAGCGGAAAGCATTGTGCTGCTCGAACACATCTCCGTCGAACAGGTGGATTTCCTGAACAGGCGTCTTCGCCAGTTGGTCAAGAACGTACGAGCCCGTACCGCCCACACCAATGATGGCGACTTTGCCGATTGCCAACTGCGCCGCAGTCATGATGATTTCTGCCCGCGCCGATGCCGTGTCAGGGTACCGGAATACCGAATTTTCATCATCGGACTTGATGACACCACCGACCTGCGCTTTTGACCATGGCTCCAGCACACCGGCTTGTGCCTGAATCAGCGTAACGTAGTGCTTGACCTTCTGGTAGTGATCCCCATAGTGATCAACCCCCTGCGGTTTATTGGAAAAGCGGTGGTTGATGGTGAACCCAGGAAGCAGCTCCTGGGTGGTGTGCTCATTTTCTAGAGCCCCAAGGGGCTTGCCATCAGCAAAGCATGGGTACTCGCCCTGCCACCACACTTGGTGGGAGTCCCCACCGTGGAGTGCATTGGGCGGCAGTACACGGTCGCCACTCTTTACGTAAAGGCAAGCCAGCGTACCGCGTTTGACCTCGCGCGAGGGCGTCACGTAAGGAACGCCATGCACCAGCAGATGCTGGTGGCGCACTTCAACGTGGAATCCCTCGTCCGCCAGTTGTTGGAGACCCGAGTCAGGAGCGATTGGTTTTGATGACATTGAAGCTCGTCCCTTCTTTGATGGTTACTTTCTGGCCCGGCGCCAGCGTGCCGTCATGGCCGTGCAGGTTGGCATAGGTGACCGAGTAGAGAATGTCGAACGGGCCAGCTGGAAAGGCCAGTTGAACCACCTGCTCATAGGTCAGGTGGTTGTCATGGACGGTTTCCTGCTGCCCGTTGATAACGATGTGAAAGGTTTTTTCCTTCCCTTTGGCTGCGTTGAGTTGATTGATTGATGTCTCTTCGGACATGGTTGTGTTTCCTCATAGGTTGTTGCCTGCGGCCAGGCTGGTACGTTCCCGAAGCCCATCCTCAAGAACATGTTGTTATATTAAGTGAACGACACGATTGTGTCAACTGTTGTTGACGCAGCGTTCTTCTGTTAGAATAAAATGCAATTAAAAATCATTCTTATTGGAGAACCCACATGTCGCTTGGTGCCAAGTTGGCGGAATTGAGGCTTCGCAAGGGTGAGTCGCTCCAGGACGTAGCCAACGCGGTTGGCGTATCGAAGACGCATGTGTGGCAAATGGAAAAGGGAAGCAGCGGCAACCCTTCCATGGATCTGCTCAAGAACTTGGCGGTGCATTTCTCGGTTCCGCTGTCTTACCTTGCGGATGCTGAGAGCGAAGCCTCTCTCCAAGATGTCGAGGCACAGCAGTTCTTTCGTGATTTCAAGTCGCTTTCCGAGGCAGAACAGGCCGTTTTGAAGCAAACTCTGGAGCTATTCAAGCAAAAGAAGGCCCAGGGAGATGGTCGGACTTGACCTGATAGAACTTGCCGACTGTGTTCGGCCGGAGCAGTTGATCGCGGAAATCCTGCGACAGAACCCGCAGATGCCAGTGCCCGTTCCAGTTGAGGAGCTCGCACGCTGTGCGGGCATTTCGAAGATTGAAGCCTTCAGTAGCTCTGGTTTTGAGGGCGCGCTCATTGCGAACGACACCAAATCGGACGGGCTAATCTTCTATAACTGTCAGGTGCCTCGCCCAAGGCAGCGTTTCACTATTGGCCACGAACTCGGACACTTCCTGCTTCCGTGGCACCGCCAAAACTCTTTCCATTGTTCAGCCGACGACATCTCGGCGCGCGCGAACAAGGACTGGGAGCGCGAAGCCAATCAGTTCTCGGCAGAGTTATTGATGCCCACTGTGCTGCTGAAGCAGCGGATCCACTCATCTGCTGAGTTCGGCCTGTCGGACGTGATCCGAGTCAAGGATGAGTTTGAGACCAGTTTCGAATCGACGGTGCGGCGTGTCGTGGAGCTGAGTGAGCGGGCCTATGCTGTGGTCTTCTCGAAGGACAATCTGGTTCGATATTCCATCTACAGCAAGTGCTTCAATTCCCGGTTATGCGTGCGTAAAGGCAGCGAGCTGCCTAGCAAGAGTCTCAGCCGACTTGACGCAAGCAGTCTTGATAGCTGGCACGAACTCGACTCCTCTTGGTGGCTTACAGACGCTAAAGAGGGGACGGAGAACCCAGGCTCAATCTATGAGCAAACCCTGGTTCAAGAAGATGGTTACAAGGTAACGCTTCTTACTTACGCACCTGCATAGTTGAGTGCCGGGCGTGTCGGCGCAAGCGCCGCCGGGCTTTGCGGGCTGCGCCCCGTGCCGTCTTTGTCGTCACGGCCATTCGGCTTCAATCCCGCGCTTTCGCGCCTGTGGCGCTGCGCGCTGCGCTTGCCTCCGAGGGAAAGCCCAGCGGGCTATCCCCGCCGCGCGATGCTTGGCGCCCCTCAATGCTGCCGAACCGGCTGCGCCGGATCGGCCCGGCCAGCACCCCGTCGCAAGGGACGGGGGCTGGCGAACACGCTGGGGCTTGCTGCGGCAGGTTGTACAAATGCCTGCCGTACTCAACGCTGGCGGTTCTCGCCCATCACGTCACGAAGGGCGGTTCACGGACATCCCGCCCGGCCTCGCTAGTCTTCTTCCACGCCACACCTCAAGACCGGCACCGCAAGGTGCGGCCGGGAAGTTTTCGCCCGTCGTTGGGGTGTTGCCCTGGCCCGCGTCAGCGGGCGAGCCGGTGCAGCCTTCGTGCGGGGGATGCCGAACTGGCCATGGCTCCTTTCGGATTGGGGTGGTTCGGCCCAAGGCGTCCTTGTGTTGTTGTGAATCCTGGCGGGGGCGCGGCTGCGCCTCGGGCTTCCTGGCTGCAACCGTCCAGCGAAAACAATTTCCCCTCTGCTGCGCAGATTCCTCGCGGGACAAATTCTTTTCGCCTCCCGGCCCTCCACTGCGTTGCGGCCGCAAGCGGTGCAGCCAGCCCGTCCCCCGCCGGCCGGATCACAACAAGGACGCGATGGGCGCGAACCTTGTTCCACCAAAAGGAGATCCATCATGGCCAACATCGGCACCTTCACCGCAGACAAAGACGGCTTCACCGGCACGCTTCGCACCCTGACGCTCAACGTCAAGGTCAAGCTGGTGCCCAACGACAAGGGCGACAACGAGAAGGCCCCGGACTACCGCCTGCAGGCCGCCAGTCACGACATCGGCGCGGCGTGGAAGAAGACTAGCGAGGCCGGGCGGGAGTACATCTCCGTGACCCTCGACGATCCTTCGTTCCCGGCCACGGTCTACGCCCGCTTGATCGAAGGCGAGAACGGCACGCACGACCTGATCTGGTCGCGCAGCAAGCCCCAGGCGGCCTGACGGTCGCCAAGCACCCCGCCCACGTGGCGGGGTGCGGTGCCGCTAATCGCAGCACTGCCAGAGACACAAGCTGGGTGGCCCGTGCCAATGACGGTCATGCCCTGAGCGCGGCCAGAAGCAACACGGCCCAGCCAGTGGCGCTGACGATGCTGATCGTCAATAAGCGCTTGGACTGGCGGGAATCCAGGTTGCGGTAGACGGGCAGCTTGGTTCTGATCGTATGGAAAGCAGCCAGGGCAGAAAGCGCCCCTGCGATGGCGATGGACATGGCTCCTACGCTGTGTCCTAGCACGGCCGTAGCGATGAACACCACCAAGAAGACCAGCAAAGCTCTGCTGATGCATTGCAAAAGTACGGCAAATCCAGCAACCATCCTCTTCACTTTCTGTCGTCTAGTTTCAAGCCAGGGCGTGCCGACGCGAGGCGTCGTCAGGCTTTGCGGGCTGCGCCCCGGCCGCATACCGAGTTACGGCCATGCGGCTCAATCCTTCGCGCCTGCGGCGCTGCGCGCTTCGCTTGCCCCCTGGGGAAAGCCCTGCAGGCTATCCCCGCCGCGCGAGCTTGGCGCCCCTGAAGTCCCCGAACCGGCTTTCGCCGGATCGGACAGGCCAGCGCTTTAGGCAGGTAGTGTCCCCGCTGCAAGCAGCGCCTCCATGCTGGCCATCAATTCGGCCACGCTGCACTCAAGCGCGCCGGCGATCTTGAAGATGATCGCCAGCGTGGGCATGTGCGCACCACGTTCGATTTTTCCCATGTGCGAGCGCTCAATGCCGGCACGATGGGCCAGTGATTCCTGCGCGATGCCGCGCTCCACGCGCAGCCCGCGCACAGTTGCGCCGAAGGCCACGGCCAGTTCGGCATCGAAGGTGGTGGCGCCGGATGGCCGGCCAGGCTGGATGATTCGCTTCTGCATGGACAGAAGCGTCGATTCGCAGCACAATTAAAACCACGTTATCTTTAACTCATAACGTTCAAATGTACTTTTTCGTGCATTTGAGTTTTTACGGAAATACGCCTCTGCGGATTCCCACAGAGGCACGGAACCGCATCCGTAGTTTTCTTCAAATCCGTGGAAGCGGCTTTGCGCTTTCACGCTTTGCCGGAATCTATGCAAAGCGCATCCGTGCTTTTGCCGCACGCTTGACGATGGTTTGCGTTCGCCCCTTGGGGATCGAGGCATGCGGGCGCATCATTGCCGTTTCGGGGGATTGAACCATGACCGAACCATTGACCACCGACCAGGAGCGCGCGCAGCTGCTTGCCAACGGCCAAAGCCGTGCGGCAGGCCTCGCCATCGACCCGCTGCCCGTGGTGCGCCTATTCACGCCGGACGCGCATGCCACCTGGCTGCTGGCATCGCTCGATCCCGCCGATGGCGATACCGCCTGGGGCGTGATGGACGTGGGCATCGGCATGCCCGAACTGGGTCAAATCAAGCTGAGTGATCTGGCTTCCATCGTTGGGCCACGCAAGCAGCCGGTGATGCGCGACCGGTATTTCAAAGCAGTGCGGCCCTTGTCCGAATATCTGCGGCTCGCGCGGGAGAATGGCTCTATCGTTGATTGATCCGTTCGCGCCACGGCCAGGCCAGGCGTATTGAGACTATTTGCGTCTGGCTTCAGACCAGATCGGTCTGAATTCGCATTCTTGCGCCCAACCCATATTTCCGTGACTCAAACAGTCACGATCCTTCAGGCGGATTGCGGCACGGTGGTATCTGCCGTGTGGCGATTTGGGACTGCGCGGCCGCCGCATTCGGACGAATTGCGCAATACACCGGAGCCAATCGGTCTTGACGGGTCTCTGATTACCAATGCTTACATCCTACTGCGATTTCGAGGATGAGATGAACCCGATGCGATAGCTTCGCATGTTTCGCCATGGCGGCGTTCCTGCTGTTGAACGGGAGCCTTCGCCATGGTCGATCCCCAGCTTTACGCACACCACCACGCGCACTGGTATCCCACTGCCGCCTACCTCTACATCCTGTGGCTGGATGCGCTGGCCCTGGCCTGGGAGTACCTGCGCAGGCACCCCGACTACCGGCTCGACTGGCTGCGCCGTCATCGCCGCCGTGCTTCACCTCCAGCAGCAGAGCCCGCCGCACACCGTTGGGGGTTGCGCTTGCTGGAAGACCCGGATCTCGATGCGCGGGACGCGCAACCGGCTTGGTTACCGGGCCATGCGGCCGTGGTGCAGCTCTACCCCGATGCCGACCCGCCAGCCGACGCTGCGCCGTTCGACCTCTGGCGCATCCCCGGCCACAAGCACCTGCAGCACGACGGCAAGGGCCTGGCGCTCATCGCGCGCAGTCCTGGGTATTGCCAGCGCTTTGCGCTGGCACCCGGCCTGGAAGACGGCATGGCGGTCGCCTATGCCCATCGCGAAAGCGGCGGCGGCACTGCCGCGCGCCCGTATGGCAGGCCAGCAGCCCAGGCCGCATCGGCGGCCCGGCCCCGGCCACCCCCTGCGGCCTTGCTGGAGCTGCACACGCTGCAAGCGCTCGACGCCACCCTGGCGGGCGCGTCCTTGCACCAGATTGCCGAGGGGCTGTTCGGCGTGGATGCAGCAGCCGGTTGGTACAGCGATGGCGGCCTGCGCTCGAAGGTGCGCCGACTGGTGCGGCGCGGCGATGCGTTGATGCGCGGCGGCTATCGCCGCCTAGCACAACTGCCGCCGCTTGAGAAGGGTCGTTTTGAAGGGGACGCAAAACGACCCTGAGCAAGACGGTTGCGATTTCTGAGACTGCCTCCATCCGGCTGCATGGTGTGGCCGGAGCTTTGAAAGCCATGGAGGTTTCTGTCATGCGTCCAGCTCCCTTGCGGCCTGCCGCCGCTCTCGCTCCCACATCGACCGCTGCAGCGCAGCCGCAGCGCTATCTCACCAACGACGAAGCCGCCGAGTATTTGCGCCTGTCGCCCCGCACGCTGGAGAAACAGCGCGTGTTCGGTGGCGGCCCCAAGTTCCGCAAGTTCGGCCGCCGCGTCATGTACGCCGTGGCCGACCTCGATGCCTGGGCCGCCGAGCGCAGCTTCGAATCCACGTCCGATCCCGAGTACGCCGAGCACCACTCGGCGGACAGCCGTGCGCGCTGATCGGCGGTGCGCGGGTGGCCTTCGCCATGTCCCAACCCTCCCAGGAACGCGAACAGCTCGACCTGTTCCGCGCCCTGCCGGGCGACATGGCTCCGCGCGACAGCCAGGACCTGATGGCCTTTCCGTTCTTTTCGCTGGCGAAGTCGCGGCGCACGGCGCCGATCGACTTCCAGGCTGGCGGCGTGACGATCCGCGTGGAGGGAACGCAGGAGCACGGCATCGCCACGATCTGGGATGCCGACATCCTGATCTGGGCGGCCTCGCAGATCGTAGAGGCGCGCGATGCGGGCTTGCGCCCATCGCGGCTGATGCAGGTAAGGCCCTACGAGATCCTGCGCTTCATCGGACGCGGCACGTCGCTGCGCGACTACCAGCGCCTCAAGGCGGCCTTGGATCGCCTGCAATCCACGACCGTGGCAACGTCGATCCGGGAAACCACGGGAAGGCGGTTGCACCGCTTCTCGTGGATCAACGAATGGAAGGAACTGGCCGATGCCCGCGGCACCCCGCTGGGCATCGAGTTGATCCTGCCGGATTGGTTCTATGGCGGCGTGCTGGATGCGGCACTGGTTTTGACCATCGACCCGGCGTATTTCCGTCTGACGGGCGGGATCGAGCGCTGGCTATATCGGCTGGTGAGGAAGCACGGCGGGCGGCAGGCGGAAGGCTGGTGGTTCGATTTCGAGTCGCTGTACCGCAAGTCCGGCAGTGCGGCCCGCTACTACGACTTCGCCGCCGACCTGCGGGCGCTGGTGGCGCGCCAGGCCCTGCCGGGCTATCGGCTGGACATCGAGTACCGCTGCGGCATGGCAGCGCCCTTGCTGTTGTTTCGGCCCGTGCCGCCCACGGCACGGGGATAACCGCGGGATGGCCTGTGGACGGGCTCGTGCTATCAGGCAACAGAAGTCTCGTGCTATCGGGCAACAGCCCCTCGTGCTATCAGGCAACAAAATCGGCCGCCAGGCCAATGCTGGCGCGGGTTTTGGTCGCCTATAACATTAATAACTTAATACCAATAACTGGTAAGAGCGCCGCGCCTCGGTGGATAACCGGCCAGCGGCACCAAGCGCACCAGCCAGGTTTTCCTACTCGGAGGGCCAGGCCATGATCTTTGCCTTGCTCAACCAGAAAGGCGGCGTGGGCAAGACCACGCTCGCCACGCACATCGCCGGCGAGCTGGCGATGCGTGGGCAGTCGGTCATCCTGCTGGATGCCGACCCGCAGGGCTCCGCGCTGGAT
>NZ_JBANEL010000052.1:0-11432 GCF_040187735.1 Comamonas sp. w2-DMI
GCGCACGGCGCTGTCGCAGAAGCCGGGCGAGACGATCGCGCAGGAGCTGGCGACGATGCGCGATGCGCAGCGCATGACGCCGGCGCTGGTCATGCGCGACCCGTACATTCTCGACTTCCTGGGGCTGCGCGATACTTGGCAGGAAGGCGACTTGGAGGCAGCGATCATCCGCGAAATGGAGTCGTTCTTGCTGGAGCTGGGCGCGGGTTTCAGCTTCGTGGCCCGGCAGAAACGCATCCCAATTGACGATGAGGATTTCCACCTCGACCTGCTGTTCTACAACCGCAAGCTGCGGCGGCTGGTGGCGGTGGAGTTGAAGGTCGGCGAGTTCAAGGCGGCCTACAAGGGCCAGATGGAGCTTTACCTTCGCTGGCTGGACAAGCACGAACGGGAGCCGGAGGAAGCCTCGCCGCTGGGCATCATCCTGTGCACCGGCAAGAAGCGCGAGCAGATCGAGTTGCTGGAGCTGGACAAGTCGGGCATCCACGTTGCCGAGTACCTGACCGCTTTGCCGCCAAGGGGCGTTCTGGTGGAGCGGCTGCAACAGGCAACGCAGCGGGCACAGTTGCAGATCGAGCAGCGCAAGACCGACACCAAGTAGTCCTGTCCCCAGCAGTCGGGCGTCCCGGCGTTCCGCCGTCGCGCTGTCGTGCTGCGCATCGAGCCTCGCGCTGCGAGTCTCGCCCCGTGCGGGCTTCCATCACTGACGCCTCCGGCCCTTGCGGGCCTGCGCGCTGCGCTTGCCCAAAAGCACTGTGTGCGCAGTGGGCGGGGTGTGGGCGGTCTTGCTGTGCCCCTTCACCGTATCACGGCGTTCTCGCCGTCAAGGGCGGCGCGCGCTCGTGCGCGCTTGCGTCCTGGCGGTCGGCTGCGCCCCCTGACAGCTTGCGCTGCACCGTGCTGGCGACGGTTCCGGGCAATTCCGCCCGAGCAACCGGAGCACGATCATGTCGCAACTCTCCTTTTCCTCGTTCGATGCCGCGCTGATGGTGCGCGATTCAAAGGGTCGCTACCAGCCGGCGACGGCTGATCAGATTCTGGAGGCCGCGCGCCAGGCCATCGAGCAAAAGATGCAGCGTGGTGCATCGTTCACTTCGCCGGCGGCGGTGAAGGAATACCTGTGCGCCAAGCTGGCCGGCTTCGAGCATGAGGTGTTCGCTGTGCTGTTCCTCGACACGCAGCATCGCTTGATCGAATATGCCGAGATGTTCCAAGGAACCATTGACTCGGCCGAAGTGCATCCGCGCGAGGTGGTCAAGGCGGCTCTGCGGCTCAACGCGGCGGCGGCCATCATTTCGCACAACCATCCAAGCGGGAACCCCGAGCCGAGCGGTGCCGACAAGGTGTTGACCCGGCAGCTCAGGGAGGCGCTTGCGCTGGTGGACGTGCGCGTGCTCGACCACATCATCGTCGCGGGCAGCAACACCACATCCTTCGCCGAACGTGGCCTGATCTGATTGAAGGGGGCCTCGCCCCCCTTTTTGCTGCGCCCGGCCGGCGCAACTCCAGCCCTCGCGGGCCTGCGCGCGCTGCGCACTTGCCCAAAAGCCAGAGTGCGGGGAAGTGCGAGGGAGGCGGTCTTGCTGTTCCCGTCATCGTGCCACGGCGTTCTCGCCGTCAAGGGCTGCGCGCGAGCCACGCGCTTGCGTCCTGGCGGCCGTCGTTGACCCCTGACTGCTTGCGCTGCGCCGTGCCCCGGAAGGGTCGGGCAATTCCGCCCGGCAACCTTTAGGAGATCAATGCCATGAGCAGCCATCACGACTGGATCATCGAAATCACGGCCGAGCACGATGCGCTCAAGCCGTTCGCGCCGGAGAACGGCCAGCCGCTGCGCTTCAAGATCGGTGACGCGGTGATCTACACCAACGAATTCGGCGCGCAGTTCCGTCGCCGCGTCACAGGGTTCTATCGGCCAACCGAGGCTTCGGGGCTGTACGCGCGCGGCAGGCGCTACTACCTCGACTCATCTTCGCCGTGGATGCCGGTTGCGGAATCCAGCCTGCGCCCTGACGACACGGCCTGATGCCTTCGCGCCCCTTCCGGGGCGCTGCGCGCTTCGCTTGCCTCCAGGGGAAAGCCCTGCGGGGTATCCCCGCCGCGCGACGCTTGGCGCCCCTGAAAGACCGCCGAACCGGCTGCGCCGGATCGGCGAGAAATCCGCAGCCACCGCAGAACCCGCTTGCCGATGCCTGGGGCATGGTGCATCCCGTGCGCCTAGTGCTCATCGAACCTTGAAGGCTGGGCGTCCCCGGCCAAGAAACATGGCCGGTCGCGCTGTCGTGCGCGTAGCGCATCGAGCCGCCTGCGGCGTCTCGCCCCTGTCGGGCTTCCATCGTTCCCTCGCTCCGCTCGGCTGACGCCTCCGGCCCGGCTTCCAGCTTCGGGCCTGCGCGCTTCGCTTGCCGTGCGGTCAGCGCAAGGGGAAGGCCGTTGCCATGTCCAGCCGTCTCCCCTGACTTCATCACCTTGTCCGCGACTGTAGCCCGCGCCCGTGCGCCGTCAAGGCGCGCAGGGCCGTGTCCTCGGCTGCGCCTGCGGGCCGCACCAACCCTGCGCTTGCCTCCTTGACGGCACCCGTTCGCGCGCTCCTGACCGTCGCGGGCGATGAACTCAGGAAAGACGGTGGCAACAAGGCCAACCGGGTTCCTCGTGCCGACCGCACCAAACAGCCGAAAGGCTGGGCTCCGAATCTAGGAATCCGGTGTGCGGTGTGAACAGCAAACCTCTTTTAGTCAGGAGAAAGACCATGCAACTCGCATCCCGCTTCGCTTCCCGTTCCCCGGCACTGCGCAGTGATTACCCGCTGTCCGACGACCAAATCCGCCGCGTGGCCCCGTCCATCTTCGCGGACGCCCCGCATGAGAGCCGTTCCGAGCGGTACAGCTACATCCCCACCGCCGCCGTGCTGACCGAGCTTCGCAAAGAAGGGTTCCAGCCCTTCATGGTGACGCAGACCCGCGTGCGCGACGAAGGCAAGCGCGAGCACACCAAGCACATGATTCGCCTGCGCCACGCCAGCCAGATCAACGGCGCGGAAGCCAATGAAATCGTGCTGCTGAACTCGCACGACGGCACGAGCAGCTATCAGATGCTCGCCGGCATGTTCCGGTTCGTTTGCAGCAATGGCCTTGTGTGCGGCGACACGGTGGCGGATGTGCGCGTGCCCCACAAGGGCGACGTGGCCGGGCAAGTCATCGAAGGCGCTTTCGAGGTGTTGAGCGGCTTCGACCGCGTGAAGGAATCCCGCGACCTGATGCGCGGCATCACGCTGGACGATGGCGAGGCCGAAGTGTTCGCCCGCGCCGCACTGGCCCTCAAGTACGACCCCACCGACAACAAGCCCGCGCCCGTCACCGAATCGCAAATCCTGATGCCGCGCCGGTTCGACGACCGCCGCCCGGACTTGTGGAGCGTGTTCAACCGCACCCAAGAAAACCTGACCAAAGGCGGACTGCGTGGCCGCAGCGCCAACGGACGCCGCCAGCAAACCCGCCCCGTGCAGGGCATTGATTCCGATGTGCGCCTCAATCGCGCCCTCTGGATGCTGGCCGATGGCCTGCGCCAGTTGAAAGCCTGATTCCCCACGCGGCAGGGGCAGGCAGCAGCCCTTGCCGCATCCCTCGCTGCTGCATCCCTGAACCGTTAGGAGTTATCACCATGAACGCCATGACACAAACCGAAGCCCGCGCCGTCAATGCCGCCGCCGCTGTCCCGCTGGAAGCCGCCGACCCGACCAAGAACCTGATTCTGGTTCCGCTGTCGCGGCTGGTGCTGCGCCCCACGGGCCGCAACGTGCGCAAGACCCCGCGCATGTCCATCCCCGAACTGGCCGCAAGCATCCAGCGTGTCGGCCTGCTGCAAAACCTGATCGTGATCGAATCCGCCGATGGTGAGCATTACGAAGTCGTGGCCGGTGGCCGCAGGCTGGCCGCGTTGAAGCTGCTGGCGAAGAAGCACCGCATCAGCAAGGAATGGGAGGTGCCTTGCCTGCTGGTGGCCGATGGCACGGCTCGCACGGCCAGCCTCACCGAGAACGTGCAGCGCGAAGCCATGCACCCGGCAGATCAGTTTGAAGCATTCGCCGCGCTGGTGGCCGAAGGCCGACCCATCGAGGACATTGCGGGGGATTTTTCCGTCACGCCGCTCGTGGTGCAGCGCCGCTTGAAGCTGGCGAACGTCTCGCCCCGCCTCATGGCCGACTACCGCGCCGATGCCGTCACGCTCGATCAGTTGATGGCCCTTGCTATCACCGACGACCACGCCGCGCAGGAAGCCGCCTTCTACGATGCGCCAACGTGGCAGCGCCAGCCGTCCGCGCTGCGCGACCGCCTCACCGAGAGGGAAATCGACGCCTACCGGCATCCGCTGGTGCGCTTCGTCGGGCTGGACACCTACGAGGCCGCAGGCGGTGGTGTGCGCCGTGACCTGTTCGCGGAAGGTGACGCGGGCGTGTATCTGACCGATGCCGCGCTGCTGGACAGGCTGGCGCAAGACCGACTGGCAGGCATCGCTGCCGAGGCGAAGGCCGAAGGCTGGGCATGGGTGGATGCCACGCCGGGCGTGACCCATGCCGACCTGCACGCCTTCCAACGTGCGCCGAGGGAGCGGCGCGAACCGACCAAGCGCGAAGCGCAGCGCATCGAGAAACTGCAAGCCAAGATGCAGGAATTGGCCGCAGCCGTGGATGACGCGCTGGACGCCGAGGACGAGGACAAGGCCGACACCTTGCAGGAAGAAGGCGAAGCCGTGGGCGAGCAGTTGCAGACGTTGGAAGATGGCTTGCAGGACTACAACCCGACCGTGAAGGCCGCAGCCGGTGCCATCGTCACCATCGACCGCAATGGGCAGGCCGTGATTCATCGCGGGCTGATGCGTGAGGCCGAAGCCAAGGCGCTGCGCACACTGGAACGCCTGCGCCAAGGTTTCAGCGGCGAGGAGGCCGAGAACGACGACGAAGGCGAAGATGACGAGCAGCCCAAAACCGCCGCCATGTCCGACCGGCTGGCGCAACGGTTGAGCGCCCATCGCACGGCGGCGCTGCAAATCGAAGTGGCCCGGCATCCGCAAGTCGCGCTGGCGGCGCTGGTGCATGGCATGGTGCAGACCGTCTTGCATGACAGCCACTACGGCCACGACCTGCCGCTGGGCGTGAGCCTGAAAGTGCAAGACCGGCTGGAAGGCATGGCCCCGGACTGGCCGGAATCGCGCGCCGCCGTGGCGCTGCGCGAACTGCAACAGGTGGCGGGCGAAGCCTTGCCGCAGGACAGCGCCAAACTGTTCGCCGCGCTGCTGGTGAAGTCGCAAGACGAACTGGTGCGGCTGCTGGCCGTGTGCGTGGCGTCCACGGTGGACGTGGTGACGCACCGAGCCACGCCCCGCCAGCCCGGCGAGGAACTGGCGCAGGCCGTGGGCCTCAACATGGCCGCATGGTGGCAGCCAAGCGCGGAAGGCTACTTCCAGCACGTTCCCAAGGCCGCCATCCTGCAAGCCGTGGGCGAGTACGCGCCCGAGCAGGTTTCCCGGCTGGCGAAGTTGAAGAAGGCCGACATTGCCCGCGAGGCCGAGCGGCTGGCGAACGGCACCGGCTGGATGCCCGCCATCTTCAAGGCCGAGACGCCGGAAGCTACGCAGGCAGAACCGCAGGAGCAGGACGACGCCCCGGAGGATGCCGAGGCAATGGCGAATGAACCCGCCGTGGCGCTGGCCGCTTGACCCGCGCCGACAGCGAGCGCCCCGGCCCCGACCGGGGCGCTTCGCTTGAAGGAGAACGCCCCATGACCCGCACCACCACCCGCCGCTCTCGCATGGCGGCGATCTACGCCCCCGGCGCGGTACGCGCCCGCCGCTGGCACGGCGACGGCGACGTGCGCGGCTACCGCCCGCCCTCGGGCTGGTCAGCCCGCGCCGACCTGACCGACATTCACCCCATCACGGGCCGCACCTTGCCGCATGCCGTGTGGTGGCTCATCGAGACGAAGGAATAACCCAAACAGCACCGCGCCCTGGGCGCGGTGAAACGGAAATCCGGGCGCGGCAGTGGCCGCACCCGGTGTTCAAGGCAGACAGGCGAATCAGAACGCCGCCGCCTTCGCTGGCTCAGGCGGCGGCGTTGAAGGCATCGCTGTACTGCACGATGCCTTCGGGCACTGGCCCCTGCAGGGCCAGCGCCATGAAATAGCCGGGCGGCACGCCCGGCAGTTGCAGGCCCGCGTGGGCCTGGAAGCCAAAGCGCGCGTAGTACGCGGGATCTCCCAGCAGCATGCAGCCTGCGGCCCGCATGGCCCGCAGTTCGGACAGCGCCTGTTCCATCAGGCGTGAGCCGATGCCGTTCCCCTGTCTCAGTGGCAGGACAGAGATCGGCCCCAGGCCGTACCAGCCTTCGCCCTTTCGCCCGTGACTGTCGGTGATCGTCATCGGCGACACCGCGACGTGGCCGACGACCTCGCCATGTTCTTCGGCCACGATGGAAAGCGTCAGCTCGTGGGCAGCGCGCAAGGCCCGCACGATGAAGCGCTCGGTGTGGCTGGTGTGCGGCGCATCGGCGAAGGCGGCAACCGTGACCGCCTCGATGGCGGCAATGTCGGCCGGGGTTTCATGTCGGAGCTGGAGGGTCATAGGCTTGTCTTGGCTTTCTTCCTGAAAATATAGAACGGCCTGGGCGTGTCGGCGCGATGCGCCGCCGGGCTTTCGGGCTGCGCCCCGTGCCGACTTCGCTGTCACGGCCATTCGGCTTCAATCCCTCACGCCTTCGCGCCTGCGGCGCTGCGCGCTGCGCTTGCCTCCAGGGGAAAGCCCTGCGGGCTATCCCCGCCGCGCGACGCTTGGCGCCCCTCGATGCAGCCGAACCGGCTGCGCCGGATCGGCCCAGCCAGCGCCCCGCCGCGATGGACGGCGCGCTGACGAACACGCTGGCGCTTGCTGCGGCAGGTTGTGCAATTGCGTGCCGCCCTCAACGCTGGCGGTTCCTGCCTGTCACGTCACGAAGGACGGTTCACGGACAACCCGCCCGGCATCGCTATGGAGCCTCCACGCCACGCCTCAAGACCGGCACCGCAAGGTGCGGCAGGGGCGCTCTCGCCTGTCGTCGGGTGGTTGACCTGGCCCGCGTCAGCGGGCGAGCCGGAGCAGCCTTCATGCGGGGATGCCGAGCCGGCCCCATCTCCTGTCGGAGCGGTTTGGCCCAAGGCGTCCTTGTCTCGTTGTGAATCCTGGCGGTGGCGCGGCTGCGCCTCGGGCTTCATGGCCGCAACCGTCCGGCGAAAACAATTTCCCCTGCGCTGCGCGCATTCCTCGCGGGACAAATTCTTTTCGCCTCCCGGTTCTCCACTGCGTTGCGACCGCAGGCGGTGCAGCCAGCCCGTCCCCCGCCGGCCGGATCACAACAAGGACGCGATGGGCGCGAACCTTGTTCAACCGAAAGGAGAAAACATCATGGCCACCATCGGCACCTTCACCGCAGAGAAAGACGGCTACACCGGCCAGCTCCGCACCCTGACGCTCAACGTCAAGGTCAAGCTGGTTCCCAACGACAAGGGCGACACCGAGAGCGCCCCGGACTTCCGCCTTCAGGCGGCCGGCCACGACATCGGCGCAGCGTGGAAAAAAATCAGCGAGGCCGGGCGGGAGTATCTGTCCGTGAGCATCGACGATCCTTCGTTCCCGGCTACGGTCTATGCCCGCCTGATCGGCAACGAGGACGGCACACACGACCTGATCTGGTCGCGTAGCAAGCCCAAGGCGGCGGACTAAGCGCCGCAGCGCCCCGCCCATCGCGGCAGGGCGCTGTGCTGCTGATCGCAGCACATCACCGCATCACGCGCGCGGCTTCGCCGCGTCGCGCTCGCTCAACACTGCCGCCAGCTCCTGGCGCACCTGCGCCAGCAGCTCGTCGGCCTTGCGCGGGTTGTCGCCCGCATAGGCCAACGTTAGCAACGTAAGCGGGTGGATCTTCATCACCTCGCATAGCTCGGCCAGCTTGTGCAGGGTCGGGCTTTTCAGGTCGCGTTCGAGGGTACTCATATAGGTGCGGCTGGACACGTCAGAGAAGGCTTCCTGGCTCAAGCCACGCGCCTTCCTGACCGTCTTCAATGCCTTCGCCAATGAGTTCCCAGCCGCCACCTATGGTTTTCCTTCAAAAACCAAGATGACAGCCCATTGCGCCCTATAGGGCTACAATCTATAGTGTTCATTTGGTGTTGTTCTACGTCTCTGTGCCTTTACGGAAATCCGTATCGGCAGGTTCCAGCAAAGCCACGGAACCGCATCCGTGCTTGCGCACAAAGGCGTAAATCCGGTTTCGCTGTTCTGTGCTTCGGCGTGAAACCGCGTTCGCGCATCATTGGATTTGCGAGATTGCCGACCATGCCCCAGCCCCTCACCACCGCCACGGAACGCGCGCAACTGCTCGCCAACGGCGAGGCCCTTGCGGCAGGAAGGGGTATCGACCTAATGCCTGTGGTGCGCCTGTTCACGCCGGATGCGCATCTGACTTGGCTGCTGGCCGCGCTCGATCCTGCCGATGGCGACACCGCCTGGGGCCTCATCGACCTGAGCATCGGGATGCCGGCGCAAGGCACCGTCAAGCTGTCCGACCTTGCATCCATCGTCGGGCCGCTCAAGCAGCCCATACTGCGCGACCTCTATTTCCGGCCCACGCGCACGCTGTCGGAGTACACCCGCCTAGCTGAACGGGACGGGGCCATTCCAGACTGACCACGACCGACTGTGACTATTTCGGTCTGGTGTCATACCGGGCAAGTCTCAATCGGAATTCTTGCGGCATAGCCGCACCAGTCTGATCCAAACAGACATGATCCCTGGCGCGGCTTGCGGCAGGCTGGCCGGTACGGTGCCCCACGAGTGGGCGCCGCTGCCCCGCCTTTGAGACGACTACCGCAACGCATCGGAGCCAATCAGTCTTGACAGCCCCATTTAGCCTTGTACCCCATGACGTTCTGAAGACGACGATGTAGCGCGTAGTCCTTCCGTGGCGGCGAGTCCTGTTCGCAGGGAGGTTCCGTCATGGTCGATCGCAGCGCCGAGCCTTGGTATCCAACCGCCGCGTACCTGTACGTGCTGCATCTGGACGGCCTTGAGCTTGCCTGGGAATACCTGCGCAGGCACCCCGACTATCGGCTTGACTGGCTGCGCCGCCGTCGCCGGCCACAGGCGGCACAGGACGCGGCGCATCGCTGGGGCTTGCGCCTGCTGGAAGACGCGGCGCTGGATGCGCGCGACGCGCATCCTGCTTGGCTACCCGGCCATGCGGCCGTGGTGCAGCTCTACCCCGATGCCGACCCGCCGCCCCATGCGGCGGACTTCGCGTTCTGGCACATCCCTGGGCACAAACAACTGCTGCACGACGGCAAAGGGCTGGCGCTGATCGCGCGCAGCCCAGGCCGATGCTCGCGCTTCGCGCTGGCGCCCGGCCTGGAAGACGGCATGGCCGTGGCCTATGCCTACCGCGGCGGCGCTATGGCGCCCACGCGCGGGCATGCGCCCAGTTCAGACTTGGCCGATGCCAAGCCTCGGCCGTCGCCAGCCGCAATGCTGGAACTGCACACCTTGCAGGCGCTCGACGCGACCCTGGCGGGCGCGTCCTTGCGCGAGGTGGCCGAAGGGCTGTTCGGTGCCGACACCGTGGACGCTCACTGGTACAGCGACGGCGGGCTGCGCGCCAAGACTCGCCGCCTGGTACGGCGAGGCGACGAGCTGATGCGTGGCGGTTATCGCCGCCTAGCAGAACTACCGCCGCTTGAGAAGGGCCGTCTTGCCGCCGACGCAAGACGGCCCTGATTGCAAACCCGACCTTTCTTGAGACTGCCTCCATCCGGTCGCGCTGTGTGGCCGGGCGTTTTCAAACGATGGAGGTTCACACCATGCGTCCCGCTCCCTTGCGGCCTGCCGCCACTGTCTCGACTGCTGCCGCGCAGCCCCAACGCTACCTCACCAACGACGAAGCCGCCGAGTACCTGCGCCTGTCACCGCGCACGCTGGAAAAGCAGCGCGTGATCGGCGGCGGCCCACGCTTTCGCAAGTTCGGCCGGCGCGTCATGTACGCCGTGGCCGACCTCGATGCCTGGGCGTCTGATCGCAGCTTCGAGACGACTTCCGATCCCGAGTACGCCGAGCATCACTCGGCGGACAGCCGTGCGCGCTGATCGCTGGCGCGCGTCAGGCCATCGCCATGTCCAGCCCCGCGCTGCCCGTGCGGCAGCGGCCGATGCAAGAGCGCGAACAGCTCGACCTGTTCCGCGCCTTGCCCGGCGACATGGCGCCGCGCGACAGCCAGGATTTGATGGCCTATCCGTTCTTCTCGCTCGCCAAGTCCAAACGGGTCAAGCCCATCGACTTTCGCGCGGGCAACGTGACGATCCGCGTGGAAGGCACACAGGAGCACGGCATCGCCACGATTTGGGATGCCGACGTGCTGATTTGGGCGGCCTCGCAGATCGTGGAAGCAAAGGACGCCGGTCTGGGGCCGTCGCGGCTGATGCGCGCCACGCCCTACGAGATCCTGCGCTTCATCGGGCGCGGCAAGTCGCTGCGCGACTACCAGCGCCTCAAAGCGGCCCTGGATCGCCTGCAATCGACCACGGTGGCCACGTCCATCCGCGAGACGACCGGGCGGC
Organism: Comamonas sp. w2-DMI; assembly: GCF_040187735.1. NCBI lineage: Bacteria > Pseudomonadati > Pseudomonadota > Betaproteobacteria > Burkholderiales > Comamonadaceae > Comamonas > Comamonas sp. w2-DMI. The sequence goes on from NZ_JBANEL010000052.1 coordinate 10,632, forward strand.
GCCTGCATCGGTTTTCTTGGATCAACGAGTGGAAGGAACTGGCCGATGCCAGCGGCTCGCCGCTGGGCATCGAGCTGATCCTGCCGGACTGGTTCTATGCCGGCGTGCTCGACGCCGCCCTGGTGCTGACTATCGACCCGGCGTACTTCAGCTTGACCGGCGGCATCGAGCGATGGCTGTACCGCCTAGTGCGCAAGCACGGCGGCAAGCAGCCTGGCGGCTGGCAATTCGACTTCCGGCACCTGCACCGCAAGTCGGGCAGTACGGCAAAGCCCTACGACTTCGCCTGCGACCTGCGCGCGCTCGTCGCGCGCCAGTCGCTGCCCGGCTACGTCCTGGGCATCGAGCGGATGCCGGACAACGGCATGGAGCTGCTGACCTTCCGGCCCGTGCCGCATACGGCACGGGGATAACTCCGGGAAAGCCTGTGAATGGTGTCGTGCTATCAGGCGTGCGGGGTATCGTGCTATCAGGCGTGGGACTATCGTGCTATCAGGCGTGCCAATCGGCCGCAAACCCGCGCCAGCATTGGGTTTGCGCGCTCTCTAACTTCCCTAACTTAATTTCTCTAACTTTTAGTAGGGAAACGCCGCTGCGGTGGACAACCGCCACGCGGCCAACAACACGGCAGCAACAGCCGGGCTTTCCAACAGGGAGGGCCAGGCCATGATCGTCGCGCTGCTCAACCAGAAAGGCGGCGTCGGCAAGACCACGCTCGCCACGCACATCGCCGGCGAGCTGGCGATGCGTGGGCAGTCGGTCATCCTGCTGGATGCCGACCCGCAGGGCTCCGCGCTGGAT